>NZ_JBXBCF010000057.1:0-150269 GCF_056784235.1 Kovacikia sp. CALU 1929 | reverse complement strand
CTGGCAATTCATAAATCTCGAAAAAATGGACGATGCCGATTCGAGATTGGAAAGCAGCTTTAAATCGTTTTGCCATTGAATTTGAAGGGAGGTTTCCGATGTGATATTCCTCTCTTGACACAAACTACTTTACAAACTCCTCCAGTTGGCATCTGAAGTCTACCAAGGATTTTCTACCCAACAAATTCAAGACATTGAACAGATTGCGCTAGACCGGCAAAACTTTTTTGAAGAATCGGCGAATCAATGACTGTTTTACCTGCACTTCTAGACACTGATATCCTCTCTGCCATCATGCGCCAAGATCCTGTCGTTATTCCAAAAGCTCAGGACTACTTGCTGGCTCACGAACAGTTCATTTTTTTCATTATTACTCGATATGAGATTCTGCGTGGACTCAAGGCAAAAGGTGCAGTAAAACAGCTTGCAGCATTCGATCTCTTCTGTGATGTAAATATAATTTTGCCGCTGACTGATGAAATCATTATGAAAGCCTCTGACATCTACGCACTTTTGAGGCAGCGAGGCGAACTGATTGGAGATGCAGATATTCTAATCGCTTCTACTGCGTTGGTTCAAGGATTACAATTAGTGCGATCGCCCGCCTCGTCGGTTGGGTTGACGGCAGGAAACCCAACACCATTAACCCCGCAAAAGAAACCCATTCAACGGTCTAGTTCCACACTTATTGATGCAATTATTGATGGTTGCAAAGCCTATAAATGTTGGGTTTTATTGGCTCAACCCAATTTACGGCGAGAGGCGATCGCCTGCCTCCCTGCCTCTCGTTCTCCTCTTCCCATTCCCCCTGCCTTTCTATCAACTAACGGGTACCTTCAGCCAGGTAGAAAGCTCATAGGCTAACCAATCTAGCTCAGAAATTGTCAGAGACGCGCTGCCATTTAGGTCATACTTCTCTGTTCCCACCCAGATGATCAGTTGGGGGTCGCTGGCTCCAGACTGCCCATCGGTTGCTTTGCTATACTCCAGCTTGTTAATTCGGTGTCTGGGAGCAATCTGAGGGCGACCTGCCTGAAATCCCAGGCGTTTGGTGGTGAGCGAAATCTGTTGTGGATCGATTTGAAGTTGGGTTTGTCCCAGCAAAGATGGAATCAAAATTTCCAGGGTACGAGCATCTTTAGTTAGAGAAATTTTAGTGTCAGCCGGTTTTTCGATGGATACCTGGATATTCTGACTTTTTCTACCCTGCCCTAGCATGTCTAAGGCTTCCTGAGCAGATTTGCTTCGTTGATCCAGGTTTGGTTCAGTCATCCACTCCAACCAATCGGCAAATTCTGGACTCACACTGGTCGTTTGCCCAAAGTCAATTTTGACTCCCTTGCGCGGCAGACTGGAGGGGTGAGTTCCCGTGAGAAGGGCAATCAGCGTGGCACCCAGGCTATAGAGGTCGGAAGCGGGCACAGCCCGTCCGCTAAACTGTTCGGGAGGCATGTAGCCATAGGTCCCTACAACAGTGAACGCGCTCGTTTCTCCAGTACCTTTAATCGCCTTCACCGAGCCAAAATCAACCAGATACGCCTGACGGTTTGCCAACAAAATATTGCTGGGTTTGATATCCCGATGGACGATAGGTGGTTGACGACCGTGGAGGTAAACCAGAATGTTCAGCAAAGCTTTTGCCAGTTGCTTTGTCTCCGCCTCAGTAAAGATTCGTCCCTGTTGCATACATTGCTCCAGCGACTTTCCTTCCACATAGGTCTGAATCAACGCCAGAGCCTTATCATTCGGTAGCTGATGCTCAAAATAACCCAGGTAACGTGGGATGGAAGGATGGGAAAGAGACTTGAGGATCTCAACCTCCCGCTCAAACAGTTTTAGGTCGTCCCACTCTAGCTGCTCATCCAGAAACAAAAGCTTAATAACCACTTGTTGTTGAGTGATCTGATCACGGGCGAGTAACGTCCATCGCCCAGTTTGTTTGCCAATCTGCCGCTCGACTTCATAGCGATCGCCCAGTATTTGACCTGACATTGACTTGTCCCTGGTGAATATATACAGGTTTTATAACTCTGGTGATTAGAGAACAGCAAGTAGTGGAAGAGGGGAGAAGTTGTTGGTTGTTAGTTGTCATTGGTCATTGGTCGTTGGTCACTCTCAACTCTCAACTCCTCACTCCTCACTCCTCACTCCTCACCTCACCTGTCTGCGTAGAAAACTCAGTAGTGCATCACTGACCTTTTCATGCCAGTCCTCTTGGGGATAGTGCCCGACTTCTTCAAGTTTGATGAAGTCGGCATCCGGCAAAGATTGGGCAAACTGTTGGGCAGAGTTAAGGGGGAGCCATGGGTCGCGATCGCCCCAGGCAAATAGAATAGGACGAGTCCATTGCTTTAATCCTGCCTCAATTTCTGCGGTTGTTTGCTTTAACTCCAAATTTTGAATGGTTGCCAGTAAAGCCCGTCCCGCATCTGAACTTTTCAGGAAAGGTCGCCGGTAAACGTCCAGGTCCCGATCTTCTACACGATAGCCGCCGCCACCTTCCAGAGTTCTATCAACGAGCAGCGGATCTTGAGTCATCATGTCGCCAACCAGGGGTAACCCAAGCTGTTTCATCTTCCAGGGCAGTTTTGAATTGGTTGTAATGGGAGCATTCAGAATCGCGATCCGTTCAATTTGCTCAGGATGACGTAAAGCATACTGTAACCCGACCGAGCCAAGAAACCCCTGAACAACCATCGAGAATTGGTGAATCTCCAGAGCTTTGAGGAACGCTTCCAGAGCTTCAATAAAGGCATCAGAGGTGTAGGAAAAGTCCCGCCGGTCAGGTTTACCAGAGAAACCAGAGCCAATCCAATCGGGGGCGATCGCCCGAAATCCATGGTTTGCCAATGCTGGCATAACTTCCCGCCAACCATAGCTTTGGGAAGGAATGCCATGCAGAAGCAGAACAGGAGCACGATCTGTAATGCCGATGGGCACTGCTTCCCGGTAAAACCAGCGGAGGGATTCTGCTTCAACCCAGTTTTCGGTGGTTGATGACATTTTCTCAGTTTACTTAGGTTTGTTTGAGCTTACCGTTCCGGGGGAGCAACGGACAAGAAAGGAATTGAGCAATCTCCTCTAAACAATTAGATTTCTAAAAAAATGATTACGATTTGTAAAAGCAATCCATTTTGTAATTTTCACTACAGAATTTAACTGCTATATTATTCTAGGAAGGCGAACAATCAATACAGGAAAACCCACTATGTCTACAAATGAACAAATCCGGGCATTGATGATCCGTCATCATCACCTGATCAAAAACCGTGAGCAGTGCATGTTAAGCCGTGCTGCATCTGAAATTGGTATGCCTGCTGAAACGGCTCACTTCTGGAACCACATCCAGGGCAAGCCCCATCCCACCCTTGCTTCGGACTACGAGCGCACCCATGCGTCTATGAGCTAGTGGTCTGTCAAGAATTATTCTGTGGGTTGAAAACCCCAAAATAATAACCCCTTTCCTATCCCAGACTCACAAATACAAAGTTGGCAAACTGCTACTAGACTCAGTAGTTTAGAATATCCAAATTTCTGCCGGTAAGTACAAAAGGTCTTTCAAGTTTCTGTCTGATTAAGCAATACTTTTGTAGCTCAGAAAAAATGGGCGGTCTGCAAAGAGCAGACCGCCCATCGTTTTTTGTAGGTTTTAACGGGCTTGGTCATAGGCTATCCGACCTCTATATCGATGCCTATGACCCATCGCCCTTACTCCACTACTCCTACTTGGATAAGGTTCGCCGCTTGCTAATCATGCGGTAAGACTCGATAATGTCGCCTTCTACCCAATCGTTGAAGTTATCGATGCCAATCCCACATTCATAGCCAGTATTAACTTCTCGTGTATCTTCCTTCATTCGCTTCAGCGAATCCAGGTTACCTGAAAAGACAACAGAACTATTCCGATGTACCCGCACTTTAGAGTTACGAACCACCTTGCCAGATTGGACATAGCAACCCGCAACCGTACCACGTCCCACTGGGAAGACTGCCCGGACTTCAGCCTGCCCTAATCCTTCCTCAACTAACTCAGGCTCCAGTAGCCCTTCCATCGCAGCCTGAATGTCATCTAGCAGGGTGTAGATGATGTTGTACTCACGCACATCAACTCCGACGCGATCGGCTGCTTGACGGGCACCTGTTGCCAGGGTGGTGTTAAAACCAATAATGACCGCACTACTAGCCGCTGCCAGGTCAACGTCGGTTTCGCTGATTTCGCCCGGTGCAGCATGCAATACCCTCACCTGGACTTCCTTCTGCGGCAATTGCTTAAGCGCTCCCAAAATTGCCTCAACGGAACCCTGAACATCCGCTTTGAGGACCAAATTGAGTTCTTTCAATTCGCCTTCCTGAGCACGGGCAGACAGGGTAGTCAGGCTGACTGGACGTGATGCCATAGCCCGCATCAATCGGGTCTGGCGCTGTTCGTCCAATTTTGCAGTCGCCACAGCGCGGGCTTCTTTCTCATCCTGGAAGACTTCAAACTCATCACCGGCTGCCGGAACATCGCTCAGACCTAAAACCTCAACCGCAAAGGAAGGACTACCTTTCTTGACACGAAGCCCCCGGTCGTCCACCATTGCTCGCACCTTACCAAGGGAGGAGCCAGCGACTAGAATATCCCCAACTTTCAGGGTGCCATTTTGGATCAACAGTGTCGCAACTGGACCCTTCGCCTTATCCAGATGCGCTTCAATCACCGTGCCTCTAGCAGAACGATCCGGATTCGCATACAGATCTTCAACTTCAGACACCAACAGCAGCATTTCCAGCAAGGTATCCAGGTTTTCGCCTGTCAAAGCGCTGACGGGTACCATAATGGTGTCGCCACCCCACTCCTCAGGCACCAAACCGTATTCGGTTAATTCTTGCTTAACCCGATCCGGTTGTGCTTCCTCTTTATCAACCTTATTGATAGCAACAACAATGGGAACTTGAGCCGCCTTAGCATGGCTAATTGCCTCAATCGTTTGAGGTCTGGCACCATCATCAGCCGCCACCACCAGAACTGCAATGTCAGTCACCCGTGCGCCCCGCGCCCGCATCGCGGTAAACGCTTCGTGCCCAGGAGTGTCTAAAAAGACCACTTGCTGCATCTGACCATCGTGCTCAACATCCACATGATAGGCACCAATATGCTGAGTAATGCCGCCCGCTTCGCCCTGGGCTACCTTGGTCTTGCGAATCGAGTCCAGCAGGGTTGTTTTGCCGTGGTCAACGTGTCCCATGATAGTGACAACGGGCGGACGGCGTTGGAGTTTCTCCAGATCAGCCGCATCTATCATCTCAGTAACTTTACGGGCTTCTGCTTCTTTTTCACCCGTTTCGACTTCAACGTCCAATTCTTCAGCCACCATTGTGGCAGTCGGAACATCTAAAGTTTGGGTGACGGTGGCAGCGATCCCCTTCATAAACAGAGTACGGATAATCTCAGTTTCAGGAATCGCCATCATGGCGGCAAGTTCCTGCACGGTCAGGCTACCGATCAGCACAATTTTGGTGGTTTTCTCCACTTTGGCTTCTTCGCGACGCTCACGGCGATCGCGGGAAGAGTTTTGCCTTCTAGCTTTTGGAGCGGCTGCTGCCGGAGGCTTCGCCTGAGGAGCGCGTTGCGACTTTGGCTTAGCCGGACGAACTAAGGAAAGGCTAACCTGCATCGGCATATCCTGATTCTTATCGAGGATGTTATCAAGATCTTCATCATCCTCGTCATCCAGTTCTGGCTGAACGCGACGCTTACCCTTGGTAGGAGCTTTGGCTTTTTCAGGGAATTCCCGCCCTTCTTCCTCTTCTTCCTGCCAGCCCTTACCCTTTTTGGCCGTGCGGGGCAAGGTGGGTCTGAGAAGCTGAATTTCTTCCGTGCCAGTACCGGTCGTCGCAGTTTCAGTTCCTGCCGGATTAGGACGGTTTGCCCTCAACACAGGTTCAGCAGTCGCTCCCATATCACCAACCCGACCTGTGGCGGCTACTCCCTCATCAGAACCGGGACGAACGGGACGAGGACGCTTCAGTTCTACGATGGTTTGTGGGCGAGGTGTAGGGCGATCGGCCGTAGATTTTGCTCCAGCTTGGCTACTTCCAGGGGATTTGGCAACAGGTCTGGGTGAACGCTCAGGTGCATCAGAAGCTATTTCACCCTTAGAAATTTGAGCAGGCTGACCTGGCTGAGTCCGCTTTAAGACAGGACGGTTAGGCAAACTGGCTCTGTTGGAAGCAGGCGCACTCGGTCTCATGGGTGGACCAGAAAGTTCTGGCTGGGGCAGGGGTTCCTGAATTTCCTCTGGCTCCTCCACATCAGACACACTAAAGGGTGTCTCAACAGCCTCTTCTGCTACAAATTCAACAGGTTCAGCCACTTCTTCCAGAGCAACCAATGGCTCGGCATCCTCAGATGACGGAACGGTGTCCACCGGTTGACCTGGGCGACTAGGCGCAACCGGCTTCACCGATAGCGGAGTCGCCTGACTTGAAGCAGCCTGATTTGGAGCAGGCTGAGCAGCGTAGTTTGGCGGAATAGGGGCTTCCGGACTGGGAGAGGAACGAATAATAGGCTTACGAATTTCTAGAATTTGTTGCTTTTTTTGAACCGGAGCCGCTGGCTTCGGTTTTGGCTCCGATGCTTGAGAGTGTGATGAATGGCGTGGAACAGGTTTTGAAGAAGCGGGACGACTTGCAGCTTGCTTTTGGGCAGCAGCACGAATCCGCTCAGCCTCAGAGTCCGTAATTGTACTGCTATGACTCTTCACCGAAATATTTAGCTGTTCACAAACCGCCAATAAATCCTTGTTATCCAAATTTAATTCCTTCGATAGTTCGTAAATTCTGACTTTGCCGCTGTTCATCCACCGTTCCCTCGCTACCTAATTCCAGTTTTCACATAGTTGCCTGCTGTCTTGACTAAACGACATTGGACTCGACTTAAATCCGCTCCAAATAATATAGAGGGGCGAACTTTTGCCTCTCCCAAAGTGGAGATTCAGGTCATTTCCCCACATAGAGCAGACTTACAATAGTAAATGACTGCTCCTCTTGAAGAGTCACTCTCTTCTTAATTTTGCACAAAATTTCTCAATACTGAGGTTTGTTGCAGCTATAGGCTCCATTGAGATTATGTCACCAGACAAACTAATTTCATTTTCACACTGATTCAGCTCCCATCAAAATGAAGATATGCCCTGGCTGAGATGCGCGAAATGATGAGAAGGAAGACACCATGCTCAGTGGTGTAGAACCTGACTGAATCAGTGAAGTCAATACTTTAACAATCAAAATGAATAGTTGCCCTCTCAATACTGGAACTTGCTAACAATCTACCCAACCTACAGTGTAACCTAGTGGTTCACCGAAGGAACTTTGCCTGGTCATCTAAACCCAGAAAAACCAATTTGCAGACTACTGCTAGCCATAGTCTACCTAATTTAGAGTAGTTGAGTCAGCCTCTTGCCTGTCAGTCCTCTTAAGAGTCATCTCAAGATTTCCTGAGTCTGCCTTCAAATCCACTAGTGCCTGATGCAGGCGATCCCACAATAGCTTATAAACGGCTTCTGGTACTGGTGCCTTAAGTACCCGCCCTAGTCTGTTTTTGCGCTGTGCCGCTTGTAAGCAGTTCGCTTGAGGACACAGATAGACCGATCGCCCCATTCCGTGATCCAATACAACAGTCTCGGAGGGGTGAAGTCTGACAATTCGCCAAAATTCACTCCGATGAGCCGTCCTGCGACAACTTAAACAACGGCGATAGTTAGGCTCCATTGAGATCCTTTAGGGACGTTCTAGCGCAGCATCAGATTCAGAACCCGAACCATCAGCCGTGGCACCCGAAACCGTTACTTCCTCTTCAACCGGCGATTCATCTTCATAATCAAAATCTACCTCTTCCTCCTCAACTGCCTCCTCATCAAACGCTTCTACATAAGCACTTTGTACCTGACGGCGTTCTTCTAGAGCAGCCGCAATCTTACTATTCTCTGCATCATAGTCGTACTTGGCAGAGTCTTTAATGTCAATCTTCCAGCCGGTTAACCGAGCAGCTAGACGAACATTTTGCCCCTCCTTGCCAATCGCTAGACTGAGCTGATCCTCTGCCACCAGAACATGTGCCTGCCGCCCTTCTGGATCAATCAGGCGGACTTCGTCTACCCGTGCCGGACTGAGGGCATTGGCAATATAGGTGGCAGGGTCAGGCGACCAGCGAATGACATCAATCTTCTCGCCCCGCAGTTCATTGACAACGACCTGAATTCGAGATCCCCTGGCACCAATGCAAGCGCCTACCGGATCAACATCCCGTTCCAGGGTATCAACGGCAATTTTTGTGCGGGGTCCGACAAAGCGAGACGGCGGGTTCGCTTCCCGAGCAACCGCTACAATCCGAACAATTTCATCCTCAATTTCAGGCACCTCATTGGCGAACAGATACACGACCAAACCGGCATCTGCTCTAGACACCAATAGTTGCGGACCCCGATGGGATCCTTCAGAAACCCGTTTCAGCAGAACCCTAAAGGTTGCGTTCGCCCGGTAGTTATCATTGGGAAGCTGGTCGCGCTTCAGGAGTTCCGCCTCCACCTCTGGCTGCCCAAAGCCACTATTGACTGCCATAATCACGGACTGTCGCTCAAACCGCAGCACTCGTGCCTGAAGCACAGTCCCTTCCAAATCTTGAAACTCTTCCTGTACGAGCTTTCGCTGCTGATCACGTAACTTCTGTGCCAGAACCTGCTTCGTTTGAATGGCTGCCATCCGACCAAATTCACCCTGGTCTGGGGTGACATCCAAAACCACTTCCTGTCCTGGTTGCGCCTCCTCTGCTACCTCGCGCACTTCCTGAAGTGAGATTTCATGATCGGGATCAGACACCTCTTCTACGATGGTTTTGGTCGCCAGGACGCGGAATCCCTCTTCTTCTACGTCTAACTCGACCTCAAAGTTAGAAAAGTACTCATCGTCAAAAGCCGGGTTTTCCATTCGTTGAGTCCGGCGGTAACGCTCATATCCCTTCAGCAGTGCTTCTCTCAGCGCTGCCTGAACTGCCAACTTGGGCAGATTCCGCTCTCGGCTGATGTTGTCAATCATGTCTCGGAGTCCGGGAAGGGTAACCATGGACATAGGGAAGCTCCATTTCGTTCTGTATGAGGAAAAAATGATGAAACGGGAAAGAGTTAGAAAGTTCAGAACTTTAATTTGAGAGTTATAGAGAATGGGTGGAGGAGTAAAGGGTTGGATGATATGGATGGAGGGTCAATCTAATCAACTCACAACCAACCCCCCTTTCGCCTCACACCTCGCACTTCAGTGCGGCTCAAATAACTGAACTTTTGTAACAAGGTTGGCGGGAATCGCGATCGCCCGTCCTTTCTGGTTTAAGTGAACGGCGACTTCATCCCGACGGATGAGTTGCCCAATCCATTCCTGCTGTCCTGCATAGGGTTGTGATGTGTTGACAATGACAGTAAACCCCTTGAAAGAATGGAATTCGCGGTCAGTGGTTAAGGTACGAGAGATCCCCGGACTGGAAACTTCAAGCACGTAAACATCAGGAATCACTTCCGTTTCATCTAGAGCTTCTTCCAGGGCGCGGCTCATCCGTTCGCAGTCATTCAAACTGGTGTCTTGAGCAGGATTGCGGATATCCACCCGCAAGACAGGTGGATGCTGGTTTGTATGAAAAACAACTCCAACCACCTCTAAACCCAGAGCGCTTGCTACAGGGTTTGCCAGATCAATGATTTTTGGAATCAAGGGATGAGTCATGAAGATTAATGTGAAATAAAAAAAGTGGGTGAAAACCCACTTCCCATGAAACAAAAACTTTCATGAAACCAGGAAACGCCACAGGGATTTCCCAGAGGCTACGCCATTTAGTCTAGCTCAACTTATGAGAAGTGACGAAGGTTACTGTTGTAATTGCGCTAAACCCAAATCGCTAACCGTAGTCAAGCAGAAATACTGGTGAATGGACTCAAGGGTTTATTTCCTGGTTCCTGCCTCCAGGTTTCTACCTCGGTAGAAATTGCTAGCCAACCTTTATAAAGCTTGCGTTTATAAAGGTTGCGTTGCTAGAGAAGGGTATTGTAAGATAGAAGACTGTGTTTAATTGAAGAAATATGCCTAAGCTAAAGAGCCGCAAATCTGCTGCTAAACGCTTCAGAGCGAGCGGAACCGGAAAAGTCATGCGTCGTAAAACCTTTAGAAGCCACTTGTTGGAGCATAAAAGTGCTTCTCGCAAGCGTCGTCTTGCAGGGATGGCAGTCGTAGATGAGCGGGATGCTGGCAATGTTCATTTAATGCTCCCGTATCTTTAGAGTTCTGAGTTGTCAGCTTTGAGTTATGAGTTGAAGCTTATCGACTTTCATAACTTGAAACCCAGCGCTCAAAATTCAAAACTTTCAACTTAAACTTTGGAATGCAGAGGAACCAGGAATCATGGCACGGGTAAAGCGCGGCAATGTGGCTCGTAAACGCCGCAAAAAGATTTTAAAGTTGGCAAAGGGGTTCAGGGGATCTCACCATCGCCTGTTCCGTACAGCCAACCAGCAGGTGATGAAAGCTTTACGCTATGCCTATGCCGATCGCCGCAAGCGCAAGCGTGACTTTCGTCGTCTTTGGATTACCCGCATTAATGCAGCCGCTCGTCAGCATGGCATCAGTTACAGTCAACTGATGGGTGGGTTGAAGAAAGCAAACATTCAGATCAATCGTAAGATGCTGTCACAGATGGCAATTCTTGACCCGGCTGGTTTTGATCAGGTTTTACAGGTGGTCAGTCAGGTTGGCAAAAAAGCAGCTTAAATCCTCATCCAGGTTGAGAACTGGAGATTTTCCAGGAAAACCTATGGGTTTCTAAGTTGATGAGGTTTAAGAGCTTATCCAAAAAGTCTTCTATTGTTAAAACTTAGGGCTGTTCCCAGGCAGTTCTGGCGCAGGCTTTAAGGACATTTTTGAGCGCTATCTGGCATGTCCAGGAACGTTTTACGGTCACTAAGTTGGGGGTTCGGCATTGGTTTGGTGGGGATGACTTTGTTGGCATCCCCCTTTACTGCTGCTGAAGATCTAAAAACGATTCAGTCACGGGGACAACTGCGGGTTGCAGTCAAAGATAATTTGATTCCACTGGGATTTCGGGGATCGGATGGGCAATTGCAAGGACTGGAAATTGACATTGCTCAACGGCTATCTCAAGAACTCCTGGGGCGCCCAGATGCATTGGTGCTGGTGCCCGTACTGAACCAGGATCGGATTGGAACTTTGCTGGACGGTCAGGTAGATATTGTGATTGCCAGAGTCACGATTACCCCGATGAGATCGCGTATTGTTGCTTTCAGCATTCCCTACTATCGAGACGGCACAGCCCTGGTTACCCAAAATTCTAAGCTTCAAACCCTACTCGATCTCACCAATCAGGTGGTCGCGGTATTGGATAACTCCAGCACGATTCCCCTGATTCGCAACCGTCTGCCTCAGGCAAAGCTGATTGGAGTACCCTCCTATGAAGCTGCCCGATCGTTATTGGAAAGTGGCCAAGCGATCGCCTTTGCTGCCGATGCTAGCGTCTTGAGCGGTTGGGTGCAGGAAAATCCCCAATACCGTCTGCTGACCCCCACCCTTTCGGTTGAACCTCTCTGCATCGTCCTGCCAAAAGGTATTCAGTACGACGAACTGCGCCGACGAATCAATGAAATCTTGACTCGCTGGCAGGTAGAAGGATGGTTGAAGGAGCGGGCAACTTATTGGGGACTGCCTTAAAAGGGGAGGAGGGGGATGAGATTGAGAGTTGAGAGTTGAGAGTTTTGAAGTACACAACAGATTATGGGAAATGGCAAAAGGCAGAAGCCAAAAAGCAAAGGGCTACTGACTCCGCACTCCTAACACCTCCTCTCCCAAAAATTCCTCCCTAAGCCACTCAAATTGTTGTAGGTTGATGAATAGCCTGTTTTGACTTCGCGTTTGGAAAAGCTGGCGGTAAATATGAAAAATTCCTTTCCCGTTATTTATGTTTCTTTATTGCTTGTGCTGTTGTCGCTGGCAGCTTGGGCCGTATTTAGTCAAATTTTGAAAACACGGCGAGTAGAGACTGCCCTCAATCGATTGCAGTCCAAGTTGGCGAAAGATAAAGGAACCGCACAGGAGTATTACGAGCTGGGCAGCATTTACCTGGACAAGAAAATTTATGCTCAAGCGATCGCCCTCTTCCAGAAATCGCTCAAGGCAGAGGATTTAACAGAGCCGGACAGTGCGTTAGTTTACAATGCACTGGGTTTTGCCTACTTTGCTCAGGAGCAGTATGATCTGGCAATTCGTCAGTATAAAGAGGCGCTCAAGGCTGAACCTAATTACGTTACGGCGCTTAATAACATTGGTCATGCCTATGAGCGAAAACAGCTCACCGCGCAGGCTCTAGAGGCATACGATCAAGTGCTGGCAGTGGATCCAAAGAACAGTACAGCTAAGCGTCGGGCAGATTCTCTGAGAAAACGATTGGTACCTTCCACTTAAGCAGGTAAAACAGAAAAAACAAAAGTCAAAAGCTTCTAGCTTTTGACTGCCAAGCAGATTTTGAAGGGTTGCAACCCTTCAAAACCCCGCAAATTGGTTTTTCTGGATTTAGATTACGAGGCACCATTCCTTTGGTGAACCACTAGTGTTCCGTCAGGAAAATTTTGACGGGTCATAGACCCTCAAAATTTAGCCATCATTAACTTTCTGGGTATTCGCTACCTGTCAAATTTAATTTGACAACGTACTAAGAGCTTCCAGATAAGCGCTTTCTATAATTTGACTTCCTTGAAAGAGATTGATTCCTGTTCTATGTGTGGACTCAATCTCTTTTCAGTATGAAGTGAAGGCGAATTTCTCAACAAAATAGTCTGTGTTTCCGGGAAGGATAAGGTACTCTCTGGATATATCTCATGGGAGCTACATTACACTCATGGGTACGGAGTACGATCAGCAATCCCTCCACGGACATCGAACGCTTGCGGCGATCGTCTTTTCTGACGTAGTCAATTACAGCGGCAAGATGTCTCGGAATGAGGAACATACGCTCAAGTTAGTGCAGCGTGACCTGGAACTGATGACCCGCTTCTGTGAGCAGTACGAGGGGCGGGTGTTGAAGTTTACAGGGGATGGTCTGCTGATGTATTTCACGAGTGCAGTTCAGGCGGTTGCTTGTGCTCTGGAGGTGCAGAAGACGATCGCGGCAAAAGCAGCCAATTTGCCCGAGGAAGATGTTTTACAGCACCGGATTGGGATTCACCTGGGAGATGTCTTTGTTAGCCCAACGGATGTTATGGGCGATGGGGTGAATATTGCTGCCCGTCTGCAATCTGAGGCAGAACCGGGTGGTGTTTGCCTTTCCCAAATAGTCTATGACGTGGTTAAAAAGCGGTTGGCATTGCAGGCAACTTACCTGGGACCGCGAGAACTTAAGCATATCCAGGAAGCCGTTCCGATTTACCAGATTGTTCTGGCGGCGCAGAAAAAGACGACAACGACCTTGAAAAGTGGGTTAGAAAGAACCCTAAACGAATCGGCTGGGGCAAAGGATGATGAGCTTCCACTTGAGGCAGGCAGCAATAGAGGGATTGAGGGATTTACGCTAGCAGATAAACCCAGGAAATCTTTGGAGCGTTTGTTAACTGAGACGATTGGTCCGATCGCTACTGTTGTGCTGCAACAGGCGCTAGAACAAGCAGAAAGCTACCAGGAGTTGATAGAACGTCTGCTGACTCACCTGCCCGACCATTTACAGAAACCATTTCGAGAGAGCGCTGATCGGCTGTTGCAGGCAGACAGCGATCGCCCGCCTGTCCAACCTCCTCCTCAGCCAGTGCTCCCAGAAAAACCATCTGTTGCCAGGTCTGCTAATGCGATCGCCCCTGACTTCGTTAAGCGTTGTGAATTAGAACTGACGAAAGCCATTGGACCGATCGCCCCGCTCATCGTTCAACGAACGCTGTCCCAACAAAAGGATTTATCTCGTAGCCAGTTGATTGATGCGCTGGTGACCCATTTGCCCAATCCAGAAGCAAGTGCCTCCTTCCGCCGCGAACTACTGCGGTGTCAAACTTAATTTGACGGGTAGCGAATACCCAGGAAGGTAGTGAGGGTTAAATTTTGAGGGTCTGCGACCCATCAAAATTTTCCTGACGGAACACTACTCGCCTCGTCCTAGCATTTTCATTGCCATCACCAAACTGGTTTTCATCCGGTTAAACGCTTCGGAAAGATTGCCAATCTCGTCTTCTGAGTTTTGCTCAAAGCTGGCATCCATATTACCCATACTGACTTCGTTGGCTGTTTTCGCCATTTTATTCAACGGGCGGATCACCGTCTTTCTCAACAACCAATTGATCACCAACATCGTAATCGCAAAAGCGGTTGCCAGAATTCCCACAAACACCAGAATTGAGCGGCGCGCACTGTTAAGAATGCCGCTTGCAGGAACCGAGATAATCTGGGCACCCACAATTTCGTTTAACTTCCAGCCAAAACCATTAGTGCTGCCATAGGTTTCGATCTGACTCTTGGGTGCCGCTTCAGGCGTGCTGTGGCAACGCAAACAGCTTTCTTTATCTTTTGTAATTTGAATCGGTCGAGCAATATAGAACAGGTCGCCAGCGGGAGAGGAACGATAACCCGTGAGTTCCTTCAGCTTTGAGTTTTGGCGGAATTGTTCGACTAACCCTGTCTCAAAGCCATCTGCTTTATCTCGCAGATTGGTCGGGTTCAGGGTCGCTTCTTTATAGAAAAAGTCTGAATATAGCTGGTTTTTGCGCAGCCCTTCCATCACTTCGCGAGCGGAGTAACCAGGGACGGTCTGGGGCAAAAATTGGTTCTCTACTTCCAGCCTGGGTGCAAGTTCCGGGTTAACCTGGGTCAACGTATAGTCACGCACCGAGAGCATCGTTTGAAGCAGCAAATTTGCTTTTGCAGTCACTTCGCGTTCTGCATTGTAGTTCAGCATCGCTGAAAAGGCGATGCCGCTTAAGATGACGGCACCCAGAAACACCGCCAGCAACAAAACGTTGAACTTTCGACTGAGTTTAAGCTTTTTGAGCATTGCCGTTTCCAGAAACCTCTTCGTAGATAATACGCTCTATAGTCTGAATTCTGAATCACAGGAATTCGACTGAACTATGTCGCCTGCCATGCCACCAATGATCTCTCGCCGTTCTTTGCTGATAAACAGTTTGCTATTTCTGGCAGGCTGTGCTGCTTCTCAATCCGATCGCCCTGAAAAACTGGGAAGGTTAATCATTGGGGTGGTTGCCTATGGCGAAGGAGCACGCTCTCTAGATCAATACCAGCGTTTTGTGCAATTTCTGGAAACCAAGCTAAAAACCTTAATCGAAGTTGAGCCTGCCTATAACGAAGTGAAGGCAGTTGAACAAATCCAGCGCCAGGTGTGGTCGCTCGTATTTGCACCACCGGGGCTGGCTGCGATCGCCATTTCCAGAGCCAACTATCTTCCCCTATACCCACTCCAGGGAGTGAATAACCTGGCTTCTGTGCTGGTTGTGTTGAAAGATAGTCCAATTCAAAAAATTCAGGATGTCACTGGTCAATCCGTTGCCTTAGGACAACCCGGTTCTGCAACGGGCTACTACGTCCCCCTATATGAGCTATATGGCACCACCCCCTCCGAGGTCAGAACTGCCCCAACCCCCAAAACGGTCTTAGAGTGGGTGGCAAAAGGAGAAGTCGCCGTGGGGGCATTGGCAAAGGAAGAGTACGATCGCTTCCGGTCTGAGTTCACCCCCACCGAGTTTCGAGTCCTGTTCACCAGTCGCCGTATCCCGGCTGGCTCTGTGCTGATTAGCCCAGCCGTGGAACGCAACCAGCAGCGATCCATCCAGCAAGCAATGAATGAAGTGGTGCCCGCGATCGCCCAGGAGGTCGGCTATATCCCCAATGCCCAGCCCCCGGATTATAAAAATTTGATCACCTTCATTGAAAAAGTGAAACCGATTGAAGCACGAATTAATCAAAAGCCTGCACCCCTGTATCAGTAGCAGGGTACAGGGGGATTAGTTGTTGTTTGTTGGTTATTTAGTTGTTAGAGAGGGTGGAGGAGTGAGGAGTGCCCTCATCCCCAACCCTTAAGGGAGCCAGAACTCTTGTTCCCCCGCCCCTTGGGACTATCCATTACGCAAAACCCACTCAACACTTGATGTAGATAACCTTTCGGATGCTAACACTCTTACCGATCAACCCTTTTGGAGGGGGTCTGGGGGACGCAACCGTCCCTCAGCAGGGGGTGCGGGGGACAGGTCCCCCGATTTTGCGGCTCCTGCCGCCCCTAGATCTTTGCTGTTGCCCTGTTCAACCGTTGGGTCAAACTTCACTACCTCAACCATTTCAGAGATTTCTGCCCTCACCCTAGCTCCTTGGGAGAGGGCTAGGCAGAGTCAGGCAATCACAGAAGGTTGCCTAACAACCAACAACTATAACTCTCCTCACCCCTCACCCCTCAGTCCTCACCCCCACCCCTCACTCCTCACTCCTCTCACTGCTAGACTGAGATGATGATTAAATTCTGAAAAGGAAACGGCGATGCGACTGTCTCAAATGCTATTTGTGACTCTGCGGGAGGATCCGGCGGAGGCGGAAATTCCCAGTCATAAGCTGCTGCTAAGAGCAGGATATATTCGACGCATTGCCAGTGGGGTGTATGCCTATCTGCCGTTAATGTGGCGGGTGCTGCAAAAGGTGTCGAAGATTGTGCGGGAAGAAATGAACGCGACAGGAGCAATGGAGTGTCTGCTACCCCAGTTGCAGCCTGCCGATCTGTGGAAAGAGTCAGGACGGTGGGATACCTATACAAAAGCAGAAGGGATCATGTTTTCCCTGGTTGACCGTCAGGAACGGGAGATGGGATTGGGACCCACCCATGAGGAAGTGATTACGACCGTTGCCCGCGATATGATTCGTTCTTACCGACAGCTTCCCCTGCACCTGTATCAGCTTCAGACAAAGTTTCGGGATGAGATTCGCCCTCGATTTGGTCTGATGCGGGGGCGAGAGTTCATTATGAAGGACGGCTACTCCTTCCATACAGATGAGGAAAGTCTGAAACAGACCTACCACACCATGCACCACGCCTACAGTAATATGCTGCGCCGCTGTGGTTTGAAGTTTCGAGCAGTGGAGGCAGACTCAGGGGCGATCGGCGGTTCGGGTTCCCAGGAATTCATGGTGCTGGCAGATGCCGGGGAAGATGAAATTCTTTACACAGATGACGGCAAATACGCTGCCAATGTCGAGAAAGCGATTTCCCTGCCGCCTGAGGTTGAGCCTTCTCCCTTCAAAAGCTACGAAAAGCGAGAAACTCCGGGCACTGAGACGATTGAGAAGATGTGCAAGTTTCTCAAGTGCTCTCCTACCAATGTGGTTAAGAATGTCCTGTACCAGGCAGTCTACGATAACGGGGTAGTGGTACTGGTGCTGGTCAACATTCGAGGCGACCAGGACGTGAACGAGGTGAAGCTACAAAATGAGTTGACTAAACTGGCAGACCGTTATCGTGCCAATACAGTACTGGTGCTGACTGTACCCGATGCTTCTGAGCAGGAGAAATGGGCAGCACAGCCTTTGCCCCTGGGATACCTGGCACCCAATTTACCCGATCGCTACATTCGGGCGGCACAACCTCAGCCCGTTGGGGCAAAAGCTACTTCTCAGGTTGCTCCCAAGTTTTTGCGGCTGATCGATAAAACTGCTGTGGATTTGAAGAACTTTGCCACCGGGGCAGATGAAGCGGGCTACCACATCGTTGGGGCAAACTGGGGTCAGGAATTTGAACAACCGGAACAGGTTGTAGATGTGCGGAAGGCGAAGGCGGGCGATCGCGCCCTCCACGATCCGACTCAGACCTTGAAGAGTGCCCGTGGAATTGAGATTGGGCATATCTTCCAGCTTGGCAGTAAGTACTCGGTGGCGATGGGAGCCACCTATACCAATGAGCAGGGCGAGGAACGACCGCTGGTGATGGGCTGTTACGGAGTCGGTGTTTCCCGCTTAGCACAGGCAGCCGTGGAACAGTCCCATGATAAGGATGGAATTATCTGGTCACCGTCCATCGCCCCCTATCACGCGATCGTGGTGATTCCCAACATCAATGATGCGGAGCAGGTCAAAGCCGCCGAATCTCTATATGCGGAACTCAACCAGGCAGGGATCGAGACCTTGCTGGATGATCGCGAAGAGCGGGCAGGCGTTAAGTTCAAAGATGCCGATCTCATCGGCATTCCTTACCGAATTGTGACCGGCAAAGCCCTCAAGGACGGCAAGGTAGAAGTGGTAAAACGCGCTACTAAGGAAACCCAAGAAATTCCTCTAGAAGCCGTTGTAACGACAATCCAGCAGTGGATAGGGGATGAGGTGGAGTAGGGGAAATTGGATAAATCCCCCATCCTGCTCCCTTCCCTATCGTCGAACAGAATCTCCTTGCTTGAGAATCTTATTGGTGGGAGATGGCAGAACACGAGTGTTGACGGCTAACCGGAAGAAATGGTTAAAGCGGGAGGCGGGTGCCCAGTCTGGTAGGTACTCTTTTCGCTGGGTAATAAAGACTTTTTGAAACCCAGGATAGGCTTGTCCAGTGAGGGCATCTCGCGTTACGACAACACAACGCTGACAGGGATTAACGCCTTCAAAGCTGACATCACCGACCTGAAATGGAAGGGTAGTGGTTGCTTCGCTAAACAGGCAATCCTCCCAAAAGGCTTCCGTATCCCCAATTTCAAGGTTCGTTCGGAATCGTTTACGAATGTCTTCCAGGTTCAGGTCTGGGAACCAATTGGCTACCGCCTTGAGGGTGGCTGTGCTGATAATGGTTGGACCAGGAGAGAGGGTGTCATCGGGAAACCCAACATCAAGATTTCGCAAGAGCCGGACTGGGAAGCCAAAATAGTCACTTAACCAGACTTCCAAAGGGGTGCGATCGCTCTCCAGGTGAAACCTGACTGGTTCAGCAGAGCCTTCCAGGCTTAAGGTCACAGTACGTGCTTCCAGGTCAAATATTGAACGCAGCCGATGAATCGCTGCATTGCGTTTACCATTCACGTAATGCCCTTCCCCATCCACAATCACAAACTCGCGATCGCCCTTAAGTGCTCCGCTGTCCAATACCTCTGCCTCGGAAACAGCCACTCCATCCAGCGACTTGATAGGGAAGATAAAGATGTTCGCCAGGTGGGGCATTGAGTAGGGGGTAAGGAGTGAGAGAGGGGTTGTTTTACTGCTTCTTAGATAATGCTGCCTGGGTCAGAGTCCAGTCGGGACGCAGGATTCTTGCCTGACGGAGGTAGGGATGATAGATGGCTACGTTTGGATCAGGGGTGTTGAAATGGATCAGGAGGCGGATGCAACGCTCCAGACTGCCTTCCACATGCATCTGCTGCACATCAAATAGAGGAATATTTGACCAGTTTGGGCGTTCGCGGGCGATCGTAGCAGGAAAAATGGCATCCAGATCCCGTGTGACCGAAAAGGTGGCGCTCACAATTTCATCGGGGTCGATTCGATTATAGGCTTCTAATTCATCCAACAATTCGTGAACCGCTTCTCGAATTGCTTCTTTAGAATTTTCTGAGGCAGTTGTTGCCCCCCGAATTGCTCGAACTCGCCAACCCACGCCCGTTCCTCCGCTTAATAAAACAAAACTCTGTCTTGAAATCTTAACTTTGGGCAGCTCAATCACAAGAGCCTTTGATCTCAATCTTGGCTGAAAAATTGTCTAACGTCAGTAGGAAAGCCCGTTATCTTACCGAAAAATTAAAGGTTCCTGTTGCCAGACGCTTGAACATCTGGCATCCGATACGCCTGCTAAGACGATTTACCAAAAAGAACTTACCCATCATTGTAGGATGGGCAAAGGGTCTTGCTTCCATCGCAAAGAGCAGCGGCAGAGAGGCACGTATGGCTTTTGCCCATCTTGCTTTAGATTTTATTTTTCAGAAATCACCTAAGGTCTATACATCCATAGAGGAAGCCCGCTGGTTTTCAACTCAAATTCCAGCCATTCTACCCCTGCCGCCATCCCTGGTATTGCCGCGAACTGGCTGATGCCGATCTGATCCCTGGAAAGCAAACGATTTAAACGAGATTTACGCTCCCCCAAAGTAATGCAGCGGGCTTTTTCAGGGTCTAGTCCGGCAAGCTCTGCTGCCCATTGACGGGCATCTTCTTCAGTTCCCAGACGGTCTATAACTTTAAGCTCCAGTGCTTGCTGCCCGGTAAAAATCCGACCATCTGCAAAACTTCTGACGGTTTCCTCGGACAGTTGACGGGCTTCGGCAACCGTTTGCACAAACTGCTGATAGCTGATATCGATCAGTTCTTGCAGGATATTCATTTCTGAGTCAGTCAGTTCCCGGTCAAATGCCAGGATGTCTTTGTAGGGACCAGACTTAACGACTTTAAAGGAAACACCAACCTTCTCCAGCAGGCGTTCTAGATTGTTTCCCCGCAGGATCACTCCAATGCTGCCTGTGATCGTACCGGGATTCGCCATGATGTAGGGAGCGCCCATCCCTATGTAAACCCCTCCCGAAGCAGAAATATTACCAAAGCTGGCAACAATTTTAGTTTTTTGCTGTAGCCGCCGGAGGGCATAGTAAATTTCTTGGGAATCGCCCACAGTGCCGCCAGGACTGTCTATTCGTAGTAGCAGAGCCGGAAATTTTCGTTCTTCAACCTGCTTGAGGGCTTCCAAAACGCGCTTACGGGTCGAGCCTGCGATCGCGCCTGTTACTTCAATTCGAGCAATTTGTTTCCGAGAGCGGGGTTTGATAAACCAGACCATAGATTAAATAATTGTTCAAGTAAATCACAAAGTTTTGCCACCAACCTGGATCACCAGATGCCTGACCTCACCTTAAAGGAGTTCTGGTCAGTGATCCCCACCAGACACCATCTTCTAGTGTGCCTTATCCCAAGAAAGGATGGCAGTTTTAGCCAAATTCAATAAAAAAAAGTTCTAGTGGTCTGTCAAAAATTATTTTGTAAGCTGAAAACCCCAAAATAATAACCTGTTTCCCATCCCAGACTGACAAACACAACGTTGATAAACCAGTAGTCCTAAACGGCTTAATGGTCGGCATGGGGAAAGCTCTATAACCACCAGTAGATTAAAATAATGTCTCAGCTTACTTAACATAACTTTAAATTAGTTACAATTCTAGAAAGTATCTTTCAAAGCTGAGCCAAGCAACTCGGTCATCAACACTGAGTTAACGGTTGGTTTAGCCAACTACTCATTACCCGACCTTTCGACTCTTTCGTCCGAGTCTGGTTTTATGTAGGTTCACTTTTTCCAGTCCCACATCCTAATTCAGGTCGCCCTTCAGCTTATGGACTCAAAGCTCTCTCACCTAAAACTGCCCCTATTTCCGCTTCTGCTCATCTCACCTTTCTTCTTCTGGGGAACGGCGATGGTAGCGATGAAAGGTGTCATTCCCCACACGACTCCCCTATTTATGGCAGGAGTGCGACTGGTACCGGCAGGTTTGCTGGTGCTGGCAGTTGGGGTTTTAATGGGCAAACCGCAGCCAAAGGGGTGGACAGCATGGCTCTGGATTTCATTGTTTGCGCTGATTGATGGGACCCTATTTCAAGGCTTTCTGGCTGAGGGGTTGGTTAGAACGGGCGCGGGTTTGGGATCTGTCATGATTGACTCTCAGCCTCTTGCAGTTGCCCTGATGGCTCTGTGGTTGTTTGGTGAAAGGATTGGTTTTTGGGGTTGGCTTGGCTTGGCACTGGGCGTCACTGGAATTAGCTTTCTAGGTCTGCCGGATGAATGGATTCTGGAAATTTTGCAAAATCGCTCATTGCCTGAAGGGTTTCAACTGGGTGCCAACCTGGTGAGTGATCTGTTTCAGAATGGGCAGTGGTTGATGTTGCTGGCAGCGTTGTCAATGGCTGTCGGAACGGTGATTATGCGCTACGTCAGTCGCCATGCTGACCCGGTAACGGCGACGGGCTGGCACATGATTCTGGGAGGTTTGCCCTTATTTGCCCTCTCGTCTCAGCTTGAAACTGAGCAGTTTATCCATTTGGATTGGTCAAACTGGGTCGCAATGGGTTATTCGACGGTGTTTGGAAGCGCGATCGCCTATGGTCTATTCTTCTACTTTGCCGCCAGTGGTAGCCTGACTAGCCTCAGTTCTCTCACTTTTTTAACCCCCGTCTTTGCCCTTATGTTTAGCAATTTGTTCTTGGGCGAGATGCTGAGTCCAGTTCAGTGGGCTGGGGTTGGTTTTACGTTGGTGAGTATTTACCTGATTAATCAGCGGGATGTTCTGACTGAGAAATTTAATCAGATTCGGAACATATCCATTCCAGAACAGGGGCACTCGTCTCCAGTTGAGACAACCATGGTCAATTTGCCTAAGGTCCCGCTCGATTAACCAAGCAGGAGTGACGCAGTGTGAATTTGGTAGCCAAGATCCCCGGCATCTCGTTGATCTGCGTGTAATTGGCTAGAGTAAATTTCACAGATGCCGGGATCTGGAAATTGTTGCACACCGCATTGTTGTTCTACCTCCAAGACTCGCTTGAATCTATTATTGTTATCTACTTCCGTTGGTCCCCTCGGTTCCGGGCTGGGGGGTGGTGTTGAGCTAACTCTGCACAACATTGCCAAAACCCTGCTTCAGCGTGGTCATAGGATTCAAATTGTGGCTCCTAAAGGTTCAGTTTGCGCATCCTTTCCCGTGGTTGAAATTTCTGGTGAACTGCAAACCACTGCCCAGAGTGAGGGACGCGACACCTGGATCACCATGCCCCCCGATTCCGTATTAGCGAATCTATGGGGCTATGCCCATCAAGTACAGGATGGGTATGATCTGCTGCTAAACTTTGCCTACGACTGGCTGCCCTTTTACCTGACCCCATTTTTTCACCGTCCGATCGCCCATCTGGTCAGCATGGGTTCCCTCACCAACGCAATGGATCGGGTAATTGAACAGGTTGTGGTTCATTACCCCGGCACGGTTGCCGTCCATAGTCGGGCACAGGCAGAAACCTTCTCGTTTGGGGCACACTGCCGCAGCCTGGGCAACGGGTTTGATCTATCCCTTTACCAGTTCTGTCCGGAACCTGAGAATTACCTCGGTTGGGTGGGGCGGATTGCGCCCGAAAAAGGACTGGAAGACGCAGTGGCGGCGGCACAAGTCACGAACATTCCGCTTAGAATCTGGGGGGTGTTACAGGATGCTCACTACTGGCAGGACATCTGCGACCAGTATCCCAACGCACCCGTCAGTTATGAAGGGTTTTTGCCAACTGTCGAACTTCAGCAGGAGTTGGGGAAATGTCGGGCACTGGTGATGACTCCCCGCTGGATCGAGGCATTTGGCAATGTGGCGATCGAAGCCCTTGCCTGCGGGGTGCCGGTGATTGCTTACCGTCGAGGTGGACCAGCGGAAATTGTAGTGGATGGCAAAACTGGGTACCTGGTCGAACCCGATCGCGTGGATGGGTTGGTCGAAGCGATCGCCCGCCTGGATCACATTGACCGGCTCACCTGCCGCCAGTACGCAGAAGCGGAGTATTCTCTCGATGCAATGGGCGATCGGCTGGATCAGTGGTTTGCCGATATTTTGTCGAATTAAGCGAAATAGACACGTTGGTAGACGAGATTCCCGATGTCTGTTCAGGATAGAAGGATTTTTCTCGTAGGGTGGGCATTGCCTACAATGTCTGTGGACTAAGCAATACAGTGTTGTAAGCAATGCCCACCCTACAGGCTACAGGCTTCTGAATGCTAGAAGGGTTGCTAGGGAGCTAACGCTAAGCAACATCAGGTTGTAGAGGTACAGTAGCAATCAAAGGACAAATTTCGCGATCATCTTGCCTGGAGTCAGGAATTTCTGCCCAACGATCGCGATACTCTTCAAGCTCAAACTTGAACGCTGTCATTTGTTTGATTTGTGCTTCCAACTGCTCAATCTTGCGATTTATTAAATTTTGCACCAATGAACAAGGTGGTTCCCCGCGATCTCGGACATCAAGAATCTGCCGGATCTCTTCCAAAGAAAATCCTAGTGCTTGAGATTTTTTGATGAATTGAACCTGCTGAACTGTCTCAAAACTATAGTAACGATAGCCATTATCCCCTCGTTCAATGGGATACAACAACTTCAACGTTTCGTAATAGCGCAACGTACCAACCGAAACGCCGGTTTGCTTGGCAATATCCCCAATTTTCAAGAAAGCAGTGGCAGTCATAATCGTTTCTCGCCGACTCAATAAATCCATCATAAACTCTATAGCCGACTAGAAGGTCAAGTCTTTTCCTGCCAATTTTCTTAAGCGATTCTCCCTTGACTCTATAGTTGACTATAGGGTTTAGCCTTGACTTGTTGAGTAACAAGGAGAAACCCCTATGACTTTACTAACAAAGCCCAACGTAACCGGAAATGTAAGAGTCTATCGGATGTCAACCCCTGATCATGAGTGTCCCTGGGGAATTCGAGCCACTAACTTGCTAACCGAAAAGGGAATTGAGTTTGAAGACATTAAATTGCGATCCCGAGAAGAGGTAGATGCCTTCAAAGCTGAGCATAACGTTGCCACAACTCCCCAGATTTTCTTTGGAGAGGAACGAATTGGTGGATATTCTGACTTGGCTGAACGATTTCAAGTATCTCCTGAGAAACCGGATTACTCCTACACCCCTGTCATTGCACTTTTTTCCACTGCTGGGTTGGTTACTCTGGCAACATCCTTAGGTATGACAGGTTTCATGGGTATTTCCCTATCGATGCTTGCCTCACTCAAGCTCATGGATATCAATGCGTTTGCAACCAGCTTTGAAAAATATGACCTGCTGACAAAGCGCTTCAAACCTTATGGGAAAACCTACCCATTTATCGAGTTACTGGTTGGGTTAGGGTTTCTGTCTGGAGTGGCTCCTTTAGCTACAGGTATCAGTTCTCTAGTTGTTGGACTAGCAGGTGCTACATCTGTCTTTAAAGCAGTTTACATAGACAAATTAGCATTGAACTGTGCTTGTGTGGGCGGTAATTCCAAAGCCCCATTGGGTCTTATCAGTTTTGCTGAGAATGCAATTATGGCAGTTATGGGAGCAAGCCTAATTTTCTCCTCAATTCCTGTCCAGGAATTAAAGTCTATGCAACCTAATGCTGTTTCTGCTCCAGAAATCCTTGAACTGGAAACAAGCGATCGCAGTAGTAGACAAGGCATACCAAAACTTTAAATGCTGGGTGTTATGAAAGCAGTAGAACAACCCCGTTGCACCCGACCAAAATGTGACCGGTTAATCTGCGGGGTTGTTTGTAGGGGTGAAGGGGGCGTTAGCCATCTGAAAAATGTTGAAAGCCCTGTTCCAGATTGAGAGAAAGGTCTGGAAATTCTCCTGTCGAATCGACTAGCCAGACTTCCGAGCCTGGGGTAATTGTGCCAATGATGGCTGCTCCCTCGCCAAGCTTAGAAATCAGGGTTTGAGCAGCTTCTAAAGGAAGGCAAAGCACCAGCTCAAAATCTTCTCCGCCATAAAGTGCCCACTCCATCGCTTTTTCAGCACCGACCCAGGCAGGTAACATCGGTGGAATTGGAATCTGACTGCGTTCCACGATTGCCCCTACCCCACTGGCGCAGCAAATCTGGACAAGGGCATCGGCTAAACCATCACTGCTGTCCATGCCGGTGGGAGGGAGGGGGGGAGAGGGGGAGGGGGGGAGGGGAGGAAGTAAAGGGAGAACGTCTAAGCGGGGAATGGGGCGCTGGTGGGCGCGGATTAGAGCGGTGCGATCGCCTGCGTTTAGAGATTGTCCCAGTTCGGGATGAAGCAACAACTCTAAGCCAGCGCGGGAAGCCCCATGAAAGCCTGTAACAACAATGGCATCACCAGGTCGAGCGGTAGAACGACGAATAACCTGGGAAGGATCGGCTTCGCCCAGGGCTGTGATCGCTACTGTGATCACAGGCGATCGCACCACATCACCTCCTGCAATCACAGTTCCATACTGCTGCAAGCACTCCACCATTCCCTGATAAAACCGTTCTACCCATTCAATCGAGGTAGTTCCCGGCAGACCCAAACCGACTGTAATCCCTAAGGGGGTGGCTCCCATCGCGGCAAGGTCAGAAAGGTTCACGGCTACAGCCCGCCAGCCTGCGTCCTCCGGGCTGGTAGTCTGATCACTGAAATGAACCCCATTCACTAAAACATCCGTTGTGACGATGAGCGATCGCCCAGGGGATGGAGTCAAAACCGCTGCATCATCTCCTACCAGTTCCTCAGGGCAGAAGGCTTGCAAGCGTTTCAGCAGCCCCTGTTCCCCTACTTCCTGGACCAACCGCCCCATCTTTAATCCTTTATTCGTGTGAGGTGCGAGGTGTTTTCAGCCTTCACCCTTCAGTGTTTAACTTTGTTTAACTTTCACCACTCATCTCGCTGGTATTCAAGCTGGGGCGATCGACGCAGTTTGGGAAATCGGTAGAAAGTATCCCCGTCAGCATCGATCTCAAGTTCTGCTCCAAAATGCTTGACCTGAATATCGAGAAACTGTTTTGTCACCTCTGCATCCACCTTCGCCTCGATCGCCAGCCGAATCAAAGAAACACAGCTATTCTCTGACTCCAATAAGTAGTAGAAGGCTCTCTCCAACCGTTGCTTTTGCTGACTACTATTGACAGATTTAAGCAGTACCGAACTGACCAGTACGCAAACCCCAGCAATGAATACCCACTCCAGAATGACCATAGAGAAAATTGAAGGTGTTGCGATCGCTTCCTTGTTCTACTGTAACGGCTCAACCCAGTAGACACAAAGAAAGTGAGTGGGAAAATGAGTCGATGGGGAACCTGTTAGATTTTTGATGTTAACCGTAAAAAGGGACTCAGGGAAATCAGGAGTCAAGGGAAACAGAGAACCGTTCTGAGGACAAGTCCCAGACAGATAGATGAGACCACCCATCCACTCATCCACTATTCACACTTCCACCCAAATCCCCTCATCCACCTCAAGCTGTACCCGGCTCCACCAAATTCTCCAGTCCCCTAAGCACCTTGGCGGATTCAATCTTGTCTCCCGCTTTTAGTTGACCCAGAACCTCTTTCCCCTCAATCACAAAACCGAAAACAGAGTAGCGGCCATCCAGCAGGTTCAACCCTGCCGGGGTTAATTCTGGTTCAAACAGGAAGAAAAAGAATTGGGAGGAACCCCCATTCGGATCTTCACCGGGGCGTGCCATCGCCAGGGCACCATAGGCAGAAAAGGGAAGCACGGGTAAATCCTTGTACCGCCCTGCGTCTTCTAAAGTAATTCCATAGGTTGGAGCTTCATCTCCCTGCACCAAGACTTCCAGAGGAATTGCCCGATATTTCTTGGTTTTGGGATCGATAAAACCGACCTCTGAACCCGGTGGATCGCCAACCTGCAAAACGTAGGAGTCTTCCTGGCGGGTAAAGGGTAAATCGTTGTAAAAGCCACGCTGCACCAGGTCTACAAAATTACCGGCGGTTACTGGAGCACTGTAGCCATCAACCACGGCGACCAGCTTGCCCTTGTTTGTGACAAATTCAATGGTGGCACGCCCTTTGAGTTGAGGTAAATTGCTATATTCCTTCGGCACCTCGTAGGGAAACTTTTGAACCATCATTTCCTCAAGCAGCCCCACCAGGTTCAACAAATTTCCTCGTTCGGTCAAGGCTTGATCCCGCTCTTTGGCATCACTGGCTGCCTGTAATTTGGGAATCCCTTCCTTCAGTTGAGCAATCAGACTTTCTGCCTCCGATTTGCGAACATCAGGAATGCCAGCGAGCAAATCTACCTCACGGGTACTTAGAAGCCTGGATGCCTTGCTAATGTCGCCCGAAACGGCTCCCCAACGGCGCTGTGCCCGAAGCTGTTCTGAAATATCCTCCAGACTTTTTTGCAGTTCTCGGATAGCAGAATTATCAATTGGCAATGCGTTTCGCAGCAGTGCTTTACCATCTGTAATTGCATTTCCGGCGGGCATACTGCTAGGTCTTTTGGCGGCTGCACCAAGACCCAGGGACAAAACCAACAGTAGTACCAGAGTAACTCCAGCTCTCAGCCAGTATTGAAAGCGGTCAAATCCTTTTAATAACATATTAAAAATTGCTCAAACTCGGCATCTGTCCGGGCACCCTGACCGTGTGGCACTCTTTACAGAAGAAGCCTCAAAACCCAGATGCCCTCACCTCAATATCTTGCCACAGTGAGAGACATGTGAGGTTAAGGATGAAGGTGTACGGCTCTACCATACATCCATCATCCTTTCGTCTTTACGACTCCCTAGAGGGGTAAAATGAGGTGCCAAGCATTTTCTCCAGAAACGACTCATGATCTCTAGTAATGATTTTCGACCCGGCGTCAGTATTGAGCTAGACGGAGAGGTCTGGCGGGTTAGGGATTTTCTGCATGTAAAGCCGGGTAAGGGGTCTGCATTTGTGCGCACCACGCTTGAAAACGTCAAGACTGGCAAGGTTTTGGAACGTACCTTTCGAGCCGGTGAAACGGTGCCCCAGGCAAACCTGGAAAAGATTACGATGCAGTACACCTATAAGGATGGAACCGATTATGTGTTCATGGATATGGAGTCCTATGAGGAGTCCCGTTTGACGGCTGAAAAGATTGGCGATCGCGTCAAATACCTCAAAGAAGGGATGGAGATCAACGTAGTCCGCTGGAATGAGCAGATTATGGGCGTTGAGCTGCCGAATTCGGTAGTGTTAGAAGTGACTCAGACCGATCCGGGTGTTAAGGGTGATACGGCAACCGGGGGGACGAAACCAGCCATTGTGGAAACGGGAGCACAGGTCATGGTGCCTCTATTTATTTCAATTGGTGAACGCATTAAGATTGACACCCGCTCAGATGCCTATTTAGGACGGGAATAGACGGTTATGGATGGTTGAGTGGTTAAGTGGTGTTCGTCCCAAGCTTGAAATAATTCACGAACCCTGACACCTGACATCTATTTGAAAACCACTGGTGTGATTGAAGGGAGCTACGAAGACTGTGCCATTGGATTTGAACGAACTCCGCGAACTACTGACCGCTATCAGCCAAACAGACATCGCGGAACTAACGCTGAAAAGTGCTGATTTTGAATTGACTGTGCGGAGGGGTTTCCAGGGGCAGGCTGGGGGAGCGAATAATTCTCTTGCAGTAGTCACTCCAGCTTTGGTTGCCTCCCCTCCCAGCGTTGATGCCGGATCGGCTACAAGGGATATGGCTGAAGTTGCGGTGGCTCCTCCTAGCCAGTCGTCGCCTCCGCCAACCAGCGATCGCCGCCTGCTCGAAGTTGTGTCACCTATGGTCGGTACCTTCTACCGTTCTCCATCCCCCGATGAACCGCCCTTTGTAGACTTGGGCGATCGCATCCGTAAAGGGCAAACCGTTTGTATCATCGAAGCCATGAAGCTGATGAATGACCTGGACTCGGAAGTGGCTGGAGAAATTGTTGAGATTCTGGTACAAAATGGGCAGCCGGTCGAATACGGTCAGATTTTGATGCGAGTCAACCCCGACTAAGCACTCATGCCCTATCCCATTCTTTATGTAGCTGTGACCAACCACGGTTTTGGTCATGCAACGCGCTCTGCTGCCATTGCCGCTGAAGTCAAACGCCTCTGTCCCGACATTACCCTCATCCTGGCAACGACGGCTCCCCGCTGGTTACTGGAGTCGTATATTCAGGCAGACTTTATCCATCGTCCCCGCGCTTTTGATGTTGGCATTTTGCAGAGCGACAGCGTCACGATGGATAAAGCCGCAACGCTGGAAAAACTTCAGCAGGTTCGGGCACAACAAAACCACTTGATCGCCTCTGAAGTCAACTTTCTGAAGCAAAACCGGGTCGGGCTGATCCTGGCAGATATCCCACCGATCGCAACTCTGATGGCAAAAGCCGCCGGAATTCCCTGCTGGATGTGTAGCAACTTTGGCTTTGATTTTATTTACCGTCCCTGGGGAGGGGCATTTGAGGAAATGGCTGATTGGATTGGTGACTGTTTTAGCCAGTGCGATCGCCTGTTCCGACTGCCGTTGCATGAACCCATGAGTGCTTTCCCCGTGGTGACGGATGTGGGGTTTACGGGAGGTTCTCCTCGTTATAGCGTGGAAGAGGTAAGGGAAACCTTTGGGATCACGGTGGCAAAAGAGCGTACCGTTCTGATGACTTTTGGTGGCTTGGGGTTGAGCCAGATACCATATCAAAACTTAGAGCACTTCCCCGACTGGCAATTTCTCACCTTTGACCGCGATGCCCCCAATCTGCCCAATCTGCGGAAGGTTACTGATAATCAATACCGCCCTGTAGATCTGATGCCAATCTGTGGGCAAATTCTTTCCAAACCGGGCTACAGCACCTTCTCTGAAGCCTGTCGCACAGGAACTCCGCTCATCTCTATCACCCGCGACGACTTTGCCGAAGCCCAAATTTTAATTGAGGGCGTCCAGCATTACCTTCCCCATCAGGTATTGGCTCCCTCGGAATTTTTTAATCATCAGTGGGATTTCCTGCGTCAGCCGATGCAGTCACCCCGCCCGCCGCAGCACGAAGTAACCGATGGCAATCAAACCGTTGCTCAAGCCGTGATCAACTTTCTCCAAAGCGCGTAACATACTCAAATAGGTTTCTTGCACGCTCATTCTGATCGTGAGTTGATGGAGGACATGGATGGCGACTACACCTGTAAGAGAAAAGCATCGAGTCAAAATTTACACCACTGATCAGTGGGAGATTCAAGGGGATATTTCAATTCCTGCTGGTGGCTACAACGCCCGCCTGTCAGACTTTCTCAATAACGACCATACCTTTATTGCTCTGACTAATGCCGTCGTTTATGGAACCGATGGCAAGCTGTTAGCCAATGAGAGCTTTCTTTCCGTGAATAAACAAGCCATCAAGCTGGTAGTGGAGGAAAGCCCAGACAACTTTGACAATGAATAAGGCACTTTGAAGGAAGTTACTTTTCAAACCGTTGTCCAGTCCACCCTCGTTTTTTTCAAGCCTTCTCGCTTGCTCAAGTTAGAAAGGTTGCTGCGATTAGTTTGAACGTAACCAATCACTGCTTCACTGTCGGTTTTGGAATACTCTCGCAGCGCCCATCCGATCGCCTTCTGAATGAAAAACTCGTTTGAACTGGCATTCAGAGTGCAGTAGCGAAATAGCCTTGCTGCATCAGTCTCTTGCTTATAGGTCAACTGATGCAAAATCGCTGTTCGGCGTAACCATAGGTTTTCATGGGTGCTATATCGCTCAAGCGTTGGCAGCAGTTCAGGAAACCGAAGCATCAGCGCACCGACGGTATGGGAAGCGATCGCATCTACCGTATCCCACCAAGACTTATGAATAATCAGATGTTCAACGAATGGCATTGCCCCTGGCGTAAGTTCAGCCCCATACTTACGTAACAAATCCAGGGCACAGTATTGATACTCCCGCTCATCCTTTTCCCACAGCAACAGACATGATTGAACCAGCCAGTCTTCACTCAGATAGGGCTTGAGTTGTGGCAAAAAATCCCGGTTAATTCGTTCCCGTTCCGGCGTTTGAATCCCCAGAAAAAGAAACCAATTTTTCATATAAGCTGCCATCCCAACCGCCTTGTCAGGATTTCGGTGAGCTTTATACCGTTCACCGACCAACTGCACCCATTCACCAGGACTCATAGCACCTGACACTTAACACCTACGCCGCTAATAGCTCTTCACCAACTCCCTGCTTCACCAACCGTCTGCCCACTGCCGCTGCAACAGGTTCCAGGCTAGTCACCAGATCAATCATGTCTTCCAGGGAAAGCGCCTGACGAGCATCAGAAACAGATTGTTCAGGAGTGGGATGACATTCAATCATTAAACCATCTGCACCACAGGCGATCGCCGCTCTTGCCAGATCGGGAATCAACTCCCGTTTACCAGCGGCGTGGCTGGGGTCTACAATCACCGGCAAATGGGTAAGCTGACGCAGGGCAACCACGGCTCCCAGATCCAGCACATTGCGAGTGTAGTTGTCGAAACTACGAATTCCCCGTTCGCACAGCACCACATTGGGATTGCCATGTGCCATCACATACTCTGCCGCCATCACAAATTCCTCGATCGTTGCCGATAGTCCCCGCTTCAGCAAAATTGGTTTGTCAACAGATCCCAGCGCTTTTAGCAGTTCAAAGTTCTGCATATTGCGACTGCCAATCTGAAGCATATCTGCGTAGGCTGCAACAGGTTCAATCTGGGCAATCGACATGACCTCAGTAATGACAGGAAGATGGTAGCGATCGCGAACCTCTGCCAGCACCTTTAACCCTTCTATCCCAAGTCCCTGAAACGAATAAGGGGAGGTGCGCGGCTTATACACACCTCCCCTTAGGGCATGAACTGCAACCGGCGCAAGCTCTGCCGCAATCTGCTCCATCTGCGCCAGACTTTCGACCGCACAGGGTCCACCAATCACCACCACATCCCGACCACCGATTTCGACTTGACCAGACAACCGGACAACCGTCTGGTGAGCGGCATAGGATTTACTGACCAATTTAGCGTCCAACACTTGCAATTCTCCTTAAATCAAAAATTGACCTGACCACTGACCACTGACCACCACGAAACAACTAACAACTACCCTTCCTCCCAACAAAAAACCCGAAACCTTTTGGGTTCCGGGTTTCACGAACAATGACGCGACAAACCTACCCGGAACGTTCCCTGGTCCAAAAGGTAAAGCTAAAAAACCATGCCATCAGATTTGCCATTGTTTGCCGTATTAGAGGGGATTATTTAGAAGGGATTAAATTAAAAAGCCGCAGATAGGACTCTGCGGCTCACCTGGAGAATGCTCAGTCAAAACTGAATTCACTCCAGGTGAACCGCCCAATACCAAAAATAAAAATAGGGATTGCTGCCCATCATTAGCTTTGCCAAAGTACTATAAATACTTGTCTGAATTGAAGCTAACAAAGGAAATAAGCTACGTCAAGCCCCCAGTTGAGTAAACAACGGAAAAAGGTTTCCGGGTATGGCTGAAACAGAAATGAATTGGGTAGGAGCGATCGCATCAACGTCTCCGCGGCGGTTACTCTGCGTCATAGGTTCAGCAATCATTCTAGTGGTCCGTCAGGTATCAGGTACCAGGAACATATCAGGTACCAGGAACAGTTGCCAGATTTACGCCAAGCCATCCCAGGGATACGTATTTATACCAGAGTTGATAATCTGCTTCCGTAAAACGCTGATAGCTCAGCAAACACTAAACTTTTGAGGGATGTTATTTTCTACGGCGGAATGTGAAAAATTAATTAAGATTGGTGGGAAGTTTTATTGAGACATCCGTTGCAAATGTAGAAATTACGGAAAATTGATTCAGTAAAATTCCGTAACTGTCTCAGCTCATTGGACCTGAGCGGATAAAATGGAAATACTAAAGGAGCAATTAGTATTCATGGGTGCCTTGTTTAAGACCTTACGTAAAGTCCCCGGTATGTCTGGCATTCATTTCGCCACAGTCTTTGCTCTGTGGGCATTGGTAGAGTTGACCGTTGCCAGAGGCAGTCAGTGGCATAAGCTCGTGAATCCCCAAGATACTTTTTTGATAGTTTCTAACCCCCAAGTAATCTTAGATCTAGCTCCAGCAAGCTCTTTCAGCGTCGTCAGCTTTAAGCCTAGAAGGATTCAGGGTCCAAAGGGTCCTACTGGTGGTGCCGGAACCCGCTGGACCTCCTGATCAATCACTGCCCAAGCTATATATCTGTTGCTTGCGTTCCGTAGGGGCACTGCAATGCAATGCCCCTACCAGAAACCGGCCACACATTTGAAACACCACCCGCCCGACCATACCTCAATCCCTTGAAAAGGGCTACATTGGGCGGTAGACTCGGTAGTTGATATCCGGAAAGATATTGTCGATCGCCTCAACCTTCTCTAACCAACCGGAATCCACCTTGCTCTGTTTCACTTCGTCATAAAGTTTGTGGAAGCGCATCAGGTGCGATCTCGTTCGGCGCACAGCATAGGGCACCATGGTTCCGGTTCGCATAATAAATGCCCAGTCCGAGGACTGCGCCAGCAATAACTCCCGTGCTGCCTGATTCAGTGCCCGCCACTCCAACTCATCCGTTGGCTCCTGTGTTGCCAGTTCAATCATCCGTTCTGCGGCTTTATGCAAATGGGGATAGATCCAGGCATTGGTATCATTTAGCCAGTATTCGTGGAAGCCCTTGAACCCCCAGCTTGACTGGGAAGGCATACACACCTGCTGGGTTGGGTTATCTTGCAGATAGTCTGCCAGATGGGTCATGGAATAAGTATGCTGGTCGTACCAGGTCTTGCGGAACAGATAATCGATAAACCAGGGACCCTCATACCACCAGTGTCCAAAGAGTTCCGCATCATAGGGTGAAACAATGATGGGCTTGCGTTGCATGATGCCATAAAGGTGTTCGACCTGGCGCTCCCGGTTATAGGAGAAGTTTCCGGCATGTTCTGCCGCTTTTTCCCTTGCCCAGTAGGGGTCATATAGCTGCTTGTCTCCCAGTCCTAAGCCCTTGCCGGTAATTTTGTGGTACTTAATACCAACGTTTTTCCGCTGTCCATTGGGCATGACATAGGGCTTAATGTACTCGTATTCGGCATCCCAGCCCAAATCGCGATAGAACTCCCGGTACTCATGCGCTCCTGGATAGCCGACCTCCGATGACCATACCTGCTGAGAGGATTCGTGATCTCGCCCAAAGGCGGCAACTCCAGCGGGGGTAAACACGGGCGCATAGGTGCCAAAGCGGGGACGGGGACGGGCATAGAGAATACCATGACCATCGGTGAGGAAATAGCGCAGTCCGGCATCTGCCAGCATTCGCTCCACCCCTTCATAGTAGGCACATTCCGGCAACCAGATCCCTTTTGCTGGACGACCAAAGGATTGCTCATAGTGTTCAACGGCGACCTTAATCTGTGCCCAAACTGCCTGGGGGTACATTTTCATCAATGGCAGGTAGCCATGGGTGGCTCCACAGGTGATGATTTCCAGATTGTTGGATTCAGCAAACAGGTTAAATGCCTTGACCAGGTTGCGATCGTACTTCTCCCATATAATGCGTACCTGGTTAAATTCTTTAGCGTAATGCTCTGATAGATAGCGGAGGTGACCGTTATAGGCATTCCGCTCAATTTCCATCTCAGCCAGTTCTTCTAGCTTGGCGAGGTGATCATCGTACCGCTCTTGTAGTAGCGGATCGAGGAGCATCGACACCAGGGGGGGAGTCATGCTCATCGTGATCTTAAAGTCGATGCCGTCGCGTTTTAGCCCCTCAAATACCTGAAGTAAGGGAATGTAAGTTTCTGTAATTGCCTCGTACAGCCATTCCTCTTCCAGCACATAGTCGCTTTCTGGGTGGCGAACAAAGGGCAGGTGAGCATGCAGAACAAGGGCAAGATATCCAATACTCATAGGGATTCTGGGTTAAAAATGGGTCGTTATCGCAACATGGGTTGCAAACGATTGTAAAGCGAAATGGCAACGAAGGAAGTGTCAGATCAGCTACACATTAGTTCTAATCCAGATGAGTCAAATGGAAAACCCGCTACTCCAAAGGAAAGGAGCGATCGCGATCGTGCCCTTCCTCAAAGTCAATCAGGGGTCCCTTGGGCACAATCCGGTTGGGGTTGATTGCCGTCTGACTCATGTAGTAATGACGTTTAATATGGTCTAAGTTACAAGTTTCTTTAATCCCAGGAAATTGGTACAGATCTTTCAGGTAGTTCCACAGGTTGGGATAGTCCACAATCCGCTTCAGATTGCATTTGAAGTGCCCATGATAGACCGAATCAAATCTCAATAAGGTGGTGAACATGCAAATATCCGCTTCACTAAGCTGATTGCCACACAGATAACGTTGCTTTCCCAGCACTTCTTCCCAATGATCCAGGTTCTGAAATAACTCAGTCACCGCTTCTTCATAGGCATCCTGGGAGGTAGCAAAACCAGAACGATAGACACCATTGTTAATCGGCATGTAGATCGCGTCAATTGCTTTGTCAACCTCAGCTTGCAGCGATTTTGGATAAAGGTCGATGTCATTTTGAGCGATCGCAGCAAACTCGGTATCAAACATGCGAATAATTTCGCGAGACTCATTATTCACAATGGTTTGGGTCTGCTTATCCCACAGCACCGGCACAGTGACCCGTCCCGTGTAGTCCGGCTTCGCCTTCAGATAAATTTCTTGCAGGTATTGGGTTCTATTCACTGAGTCAGGAATTGCCCCCGCCGCTTCAGAAAAAAACCAGCCTTTATCGCTCAAAACCGGATCGACAATCGACAGACCGATCGCATCCTCCAATCCCTTCAGCTTTCGCATCAGCAAAGTACGGTGCGCCCAAGGGCAGGCGAAGGAAACGTACAGGTGATAACGTCCCGCCTCGGCTTTAAACCCGCTGGAGCCATCGGCGGTAATGCGATCGCGAAATTTAGTCGGTGTGCGGTTAAACTTGCCTTTCGGATCTCGCTCATTCCATTCGGTTGTCCATTTGCCCTCTACCAGCATTCCGAGTGCCATGATTATCTCCAAAAAGTCAGTGGTCAGTGGTCAGTGATTAAGAATCAGGAGTCAGGAGGGACTATAGCAATTCCCATTTGTGTATACGGTCAAACCGTTTATTCAGCAAGGCTTTTGGGTATTCGCTTGGACCGCACTCGTCTGAGAATCGCTATAAATCCGCTGGCAAAGCAGGAATCATTCTCTGCGACAAAGCAGAATAGCGAAACTTGCCCATTGACTCATGAGACCTACCCCCATGCTCACCAACACATTCCTGTTTGGTATTCTCCTGGGGATAGATTTGGACAATGCTCTCATCCCGATCGCTTATGCCAGATCGAACAGCAAGATTTCGGCATCTGTTGTGGCTTCCAGAGTTAGCTCCGTTTCCTGACTCACAGCAGCTCCATCACCCCGATAGAGCACCTTGCCATTGAGACTAACCTCGCCCTTGACCACCTGTATCCAGGCATGGCGATCGGGTTTCAGCGTATAAACCTGTTTTTCGCCTGATCGCAGAATGGTGGCGTAAAGTTCAGCGTCCTGGTTAATTTTCACAGAACCATCGGATGCATCCCGACTGGCTAATTTCCGCCACTGACCCTGTTTGGTTTCAGCCAGAAATACTTTTTGCTCGTAGCCTGGTGTCAAGCCCTGGCGATCGGGCAAAATCCAAATTTGCAGGAGGTGGAGGGGGTCAACGCTGGAGGGATTAAACTCACTATGGGCAATTCCAGTCCCAGCCGAGAATTTTTGAATACCGCTGGCTCCAATTGTTTCGGTATTGCCCAGACTATCGCGGTGCGCCACAGCCCCAGAAACCACATAGGTAATAATTTCCATATCCCGGTGAGGGTGGGTAGGAAATCCTCCTCCAGGGGCTATCTGGTCTTCGTTGATCACCCGCAAACTCCGAAATCCCATGTGTTTGGGATCGTAGTAGTTTGCAAAAGAGAAAGAATGATAAGAATTCAACCAACCATGATCAGCATGTCCCCGTTCTTCGGATCTGCGGATAGTGATCATAGAAAATCCTCCGTTGATAAGTAGATTTTTGCGTCTGCCGCTACGGGTCCATCAGCCCTGCCTAAAGCTTGCTGTGGGACCCGTCACAGAAGGGTGTATTACCCGTGAGTTTGCAGTTACACAGAGCAACAGGCTTCTTTTCGGTAATCTCAAACTTGAGGGGAGTGAACCCCGTGTCTTTGTGGGACCCATCACAGAAGGGCTGATTACCCGCCTGCCCACAACTGCACCAATAATAGCTACCTGGTTCGAGATCCATCACGACAGGCTTGGTATCGAAAATCACAGGTTCAGTCACCGTATCCCCCTTAAACTTTTAACTCATACATTCTGTATACAAACTAATTTAGCACAAGATTGTTTGAGTGTAAACTATCGCAGCAAAAGAGGTTTAATGGCTAATCAGGCATCCTGAGATAATGGCTTCTAAGTTAGAGTCAGCCAATGCTTCAGCGATCGCTGGATGAGCACAGGGCATGAAATCAAGTATCTGGGTTAAAGCCGTCTAATAAAGCCGTCTAATAAAGCCGACTCAACACATAGTCAGCCAGCTTTACCAATGCCTGACGGGAAGCAGAAGGGGGCAGATTCTCTAAGTGCTTCACAGCCATATGGGTGTGGTGAGTTGCCAGTTCTCGCGATCGCTCAATTCCGTCACTATCCCGTACCAAAGCCACCGCTTGCTCTAGATCTCCAGGTTGGGCAAATTCACGCTCAATCAACACTTCCAAATAAGGTTTAGTTTCTAGCGTATAGAGCACAGGGGCAGTCAAATTTCCACTTTTTAGATCCGAGCCTGCGGGCTTACCCAACGCTTCAGTCGAGCCAGTAAAGTCCAAAATGTCATCAATAATTTGAAAGGCTAATCCCAGGTGACGACCATAATTGAACATATCCTCTGCCAGGTTGATGGATGTCTCGCTCAAAACCGCCGCTGCTTTGGAGCTGTTAGCGATTAGACTGGCAGTCTTGTAATAGCTCTTCTCCAAGTATTCCTCAATCGAAAGATGAGTGACAAAGCGGTTGAGTCCTTGCTGAATTTCCCCTTCCGCTAAATCCATAATCACCTGTGACAAGAGCTTCACCACTTCCAGGTTGTCTAGATTAGCCAGGTACCAGGAAGACTGAGCAAACAGAAAGTCGCCCGCTAGGACGGCAATGCGATTGCCAAAACTGCTATGAACCGTTGGCACTCCACGCCGTAGTTCTGCCTCATCCACTACATCATCGTGAACCAGGCTGGCAGTATGAATCATTTCGGTAATCTCTGCCAATCGCCGATGACGGATGGTAATTTCCTGCCCCATCAGGGTGGCTCTCGAAACCAGGAGCACGATCGCGGGTCTAACGCGCTTTCCCTTTGCCCCAAATAGGTGCTCTGCCGCTGCATACAGAACCGGATGACGAGCACCAATCAGGTTCTTAAGATTCTCTGTCAGGATACTTAGATCGGCTTCGACAGGAGAGAAAAGGGAAGTAGCTGAAGTCATGGATTTCCGACTCAGGCAGAGTAAAGTAACAAAATTTTAAATATTCTCCATCTATTTTAAGATAACCACCCGCCTGTAGACATAAAACTTCTTTAGTTGAGAATCAATAATCGTCATCCCGATCTATTGTCTTCGTGTTAGCTTTTAAGTAAGGATTGCAACAACTTACATCTTTGTCTACTCAGATTTGAACAACACCAGATCTGATTAGTCAGGAATATAGAATATCGCAGGCTATTGCTGAGAAATTAGCGCTTATGTCATCCTTTGTTATGCCGGATGTTTGATGTTGAGGGATGTTCTCTTCAGGAATATTTTTCAGTTAAATATTCAGGGGAAGGTTTGACCAAAGCGAGTAGCGATAGGTTCAGGGTTCGGTGCCAAACCCCCTCCTGAACAGGGATCTGGCTTTGCTCAGATTCCAATTCAGGTCTGCCAGTTTTGGAGAAAGGGGTCAGGCGAACCAGGACTTGAGCAGCCTGTGCATCTGATATAAGCAAGCTCTCCAAGAATAGATCTTGGAGCAGGTTACTGTGGCACACACTGACGGTAACGAACTACGCCATTCTGGTTCGCTACCACTGATTGATGCAATTTCTTATCTGCCTATCCCGCCCTAGCCTTGCCCGTCTCCGCGCCATGATTAGCTCTCATACTTCTCTGCTGATTCCGATCTCCGCGGCTGCTTATCTTTTTGTGATTTACCTTTTGCTAACTCTGGCACAGCGTGTCAGTCGCTTACCGCGAGCGAGGGAGTAGGGAAAGGGTCGGGGCAAGTAAAGGCGATCGCCTTTACTTGCCCCGACCGTCTACCACCTACTCAACCACTTCTAACTGAGCCGGTTGGTGAACCAATGCTGGTAAAGCAATTGGTTCTACAATAGGGGCGTAGCCTATCCACTGAGCGGCAAGCTGGATAAAGGGTTGGGGATTGCCACTGACGCAGAAGCGGGTGGGCATGGGTGGGCGCAGATTTTTGAGCCCCAGTAAATCCAACTCTTGGCCGGCTGCGGCTACAACATGAACAGCTGGGTCAATCCGTTTCACCGATCGCGGCAGAATCCGCTGCAAAATCGGAGCCAGGTACGGGTAATGGGTGCAGCCATAAATTAAGGTGTCGATCTGGCGCTGCAACAGGGGTTCCAAATATTCCTGGGCAACTGAAAAAGTATAGGGGTCATCCAATCGATTTTGTTCAATCAATGGCACAAATTCTGGACAACCGACTTGCCACACCTGAGCCTTGGGGTTAACTTCTAAAACTGCCTGCCGGTAGGCGTTACTGGCAGCGGTCGCTGGGGTGGCAATTACCCCAATGCGCTGTCCCTGCTGCACCGCTGCCCGTGCTCCGGGCAAGATTAACCCCAGAATGGGGATGTCAAATTCGTCGCGCACCGCTTCCAGAGCCAGAGCTGAACTGGTGTTGCACGCCATAATCACCATTTTTGCGCCCTGCTGTACCATCCAGGTCAGGATCTCACGCACAAATTGCAGGATCTGGACTTGCGATCGCGTCCCATAGGGCAGTCGTGCCGTATCTCCAAAATAGATAACGGATTCGTAGGGAAGCTGGCGGTAAAGCTCCCGTAGCACGGTCAAACCACCGACACCACTGTCAAATACTCCAATCGGAGCCGAATTTTGGCTAATGATTGGCAGATGATTGTCTGCAAATCGGTTTCCCACCACTCCTCACACCTCCAGGTAAATTACGAACATTGAAAGATTTCACCACACAGAGTCTAGGATCGAGCCGTCCTCTGAATGTACTGTAAGATACCGCGCGCAATCGCGGCAGCCATCTGGCTCCGGTAGGACGGATTAGATAGTCTGGCAGCATCGTCTCGCCCGGTCACAAAGCCAACTTCGACCAGCACCGAAGGCATTGAGGTTCTCCGCAAAACGTAGAATCGGGCTGTTTTGACGCCGCGATCGTTCGTTCCCGTTCCTTCCAGCACACTGCTATGAATTGCCCGCGCCAGATCAGCTCCACTGTTGTGATAATACGTTTCTAATCCATTCACATCCGGGCGGCTCATATCAATCGAATTGGCATGGATACTGACAAATACGGTTGCCCGTGCCTGTTCCGCCATTTGCACACGGGGTTCCAGATCGAGATCAATATCGTTGCTGCGCGTTAACACTGCCTGTACGCCCTGTCTCTCTAGAAGACTGGCAACCTGGGTGCTAATATCCAGCACAATATCCTTCTCACGCAAGCCCCCGATTCCAACTGCGCCAGGGTCAGGTCCCCCGTGACCGGGATCGACCATCACCACAATCCGCCCATTCGGGATTTGGGCGATCGTGGGCAATGGCGCGTTGGTACGCGGTGTAAATACAGAACTGGTTGGATTTGGATTGCGTGGGGGTACGTTGGCAACTTGAGGACGCTGTAGTTGCAATGCCAGGGTTTGCTGAGTGGGCTGATTCAGCTCACCAATTTGAATCCCTGCTGATGGTTGTACCAGGACTGTAACGGTATTGGCATTTTCCTGCCGCAGTCGAACCTGCAAAACAGGACTTTTAGCATCCAGTTGCGGTCCCTTCACCTGATTGGCAAGTTGGGCTGAGCGGATAGTAATTCGGTAAGCGTTATTCTTTCGATCCCAACCGGAGTCATAGTTTAACGCCTGGTTTGATCGAATCACAAGCTGGGTACCGCCGCCTTCAATTTGTACCGACTCCACTACGGCAGGTCGGGTTTGTGCTAGAAGTTGCGGGTTTTGGGCGATCGCTGAACGGGGATTTTCACTGGCAATTTTAGGTACTTGCCGGTTGACCATACCACCGGCGGTAATCGGAGGCAGGGTCTGCACGACCACATCACCACCCATTGAGGTGCTTGAGCCGATGGCTGAGTTTACCTGGGCAGGGGAGCCACCTGACGCTGGCAACGATTGGGCTGCCAGGGGTTGGGGCTTGGGAATCTGCACTTCCCACTGACGGGCGGTAGGTCCCCGAAACCGGACATGATTGGGGTCCAGCGTATACCCCGGTGCGAGTTCGACCACAATTCGGGCGGTTTCTTGATTGAACTGACCAAAGCGAACCGAGCGAATTGGACTATTACCAACTGGATGGTTAAAGGAAGGTCGCCCCAATGTAATTCCAGGCAGGTCAATGACCAGGCGAGTTGGCTCAGAAAGCAGTTGAGCAGTAGGCTGAACATCCTGATCGGTTGTGAATTCAAGTTTGCTTTGAGCATTATCAAATCGCCAGGACTCAAGCCGGGATGCCAGGGCAGGAGTGGGAAGTAACCATAGGGAAGCCGCAACCAGTAGAGCAGAGGAGTAATATTTCACAATGTCTTGTGGGGAACAGAAACCAGGGCATGACAGCCAGAAATACTTCACAACCAATCCTCCTTACCAAGAAGGATGGGGAGCATGGGGCATTGTGAAGGAAAACTGGCTGGAGAAATTGAGTTTCATAGACGATCGCTCCCTGGTTCTGCTACGACAAACTTCGAGCATCTCCAGCGGGTAGTAAGGGTTTTCAACGAAAACTGCTGTAAGAATATACTCGATGTCTGGTTTGAGCGATCGGAAATTTCAATTTTTCTGTTAACTTCCCTGTCTTATTTCACGTCTGGTTCAGCCCGTTCTAGCTCCCCCAGGTCCGAGGTAGGGGACAGGGCAACGGTTTCGGTTTGGGCATCATTCAAAGCCAGCGTTTCTGCGGTTGCCCCCGATTCCTGAGTAAATACGATGCGCAGCAATGGAGGAGCCAGAAACGTCGTCAGGATTACCATCACAATAATTGCCGCCTCCAATGATTTACTCAGCACACCACTGGAAGAGCCAACTGCTGCAAAGACCAGCCCAACTTCACCTCGCGGCACCATGCCCACCCCGATCGCCAGTCGGTTAATTCCCGGCTGCCCAAACACAGCCAAACCAGTCACCACCTTGCCCACAAACGCCACCATAACCAGGAAGGCTGCCATAATTAACCCTTCCCGATTTTCTGGCACCAGCGGATTAAGCACCCCGACATCGGTCCGGGCACCCACCACCACAAAAAAGATCGGCACCAGCATATCCGCGATCGGAATGACTTGCTCCTCCAGCTCACGCTGCTTCTCGGTTTCTGCCAGAATCAACCCTGCGGCAAAGGCTCCCAAAATCCCCTCTAGCTGAATCACTGTCGCAATGTAGGACAACGTAAAGGCAAAGATCAACGCAGTCAGGAGGAGTTGTCCCCGCGTTTTCATGTTTTCGACCAATTCCACAAAAAAGGGGCTGATCAACCTGCCAAGCCAGATAGAGCCGATCAGAAAAACACCAGCACTGACAATCAGGTAGATGACATTACCCACTTCAACTTTGCCGTCCCTGGCAAGGCTAGCAACCACCGCCAGGATGATGATGCCCAACACATCATCCATCACCGCCGCCCCAATGATGATTTGCCCCTCTTTTGAGGAGAGGCGCTGAATTTCTGCCAGAACCTTTGCCGTAATTCCAATACTGGTAGCCGTCAGGGCGGCTCCTGCAAAAATGGCAGGGACAGGGGAAACCCCAAAAATCAGCATTAGTCCGGCAGTTCCCAGAGCAAATGGAGTCACTACCCCAACGACGGCGACGACGGTCGCCTGTATTCCGACTCGCAGCAACTCCTTTAAGTCAGACTCTAAACCGATCTCAAATAGGAGGATAATTACCCCTATTTCAGACAGAGTGGAGATCACCTCACTCTGAGCCTGAAACACCTGGGGAAATGCTTCTGGGCTAAGGTTTGCCGTTGACTGTAAAAACAGCATGACCAGCGAGTGGCTGCCATCCTCCCCTCCTTCGGGAAAGATCAGCAGGTGCATTACCGAAACCCCAACGACAACCCCCGCCACCAGTTCTCCCAACACAGGGGGTAAATCAATTCGGGCGCAAATTTCGCCTCCCAGCTTGCTTGCCAGGTAAATAACCACCAGACTTAGCAGTACACCTGCCAGCACCAGGGGACCGCCCTCGGCTTCGGCGGTTGCCAGTAGGGGCGCAGGAAAACTGAACGCATGCATTAAAGAAAGGGCAGGGGAGGTTACCCAGGTCATGGAACTCACCATTTTGCGACTGACATCTTATCCACTGTACAGGGTTTGTTACAGCAGATTAAGTTCAGTGTGATAAAACTACCCTCTGGTGGAAACCTCCAATTGGACGATTGCTGGATAGCTGGTTTCAGACCTCCGATTTCTGCTGCTACAAGTTGGGAAGATAATTACATCCCCAAGAAATCGGAGGTCTTGGCTACTAAATCGTTAGACAAACACACGATGCTGAAGGCAGGGCATTTGGCGACGCACCTGCTCCAGGCGAGAAGGGACGATCGCCGCGATCGCCACTCCAGGTTGATCGCCAGCATCTGCCAGCACGACCCCCCAGGGATCAATAATCATCGCGTGTCCGTGGGTGTGGCGCATATTGTAGTGCCGTCCTGTCTGGGCAGGCGCAATCACATAGCAGGTGTTTTCAATAGCACGAGCTTGCAGAAGTACTTGCCAGTGATCCTTCCCGGTGTAAGCCGTGAATGCCGCTGGAATAATTAACACTTCAGCCCCCATCTGCGATAAATGGCGGTAAAGTTCCGGGAATCGCACATCGTAACAAACCGACAGCCCCAGGTTGCCCAACTCCTTAGCAGGATAAACCGGCGGCATCCGCATTCCTGCCAGCACGGTACTCGACTCTTCGTAAGTGTTGCCATCCGGCACATTCACATCAAACAGATGGACTTTCTCGTAGCGGGCAAGCTCTTCCCCATTGGGACCAATCAACAGAGCGGTGTTATAGACTTTTCCATTGCCTACAGGCACCGGAAAACCACCGCCCAGAATCGTGACCTGGAATCGCTGTGCCATCGTTTTGAGAAATTTTTCGCTTTCCTGGGCGATCGCATCTGCTTGAGCCAATTTTTCGGGTTCTTCTCCCAAAAATGAAAAATTCTCTGGCAGAGTAACCAGTTCTGCCCCCTGACGTACCGCCAGGTCAATTAATTCTTCTGCTTGAACCAAATTTTTTTTCAGATCGGGCAGGCTTGTCATTTGAATGGCAGCAGCCAGGTAAGACTTCATAGATTCAACTCAAACTTAATGCAAGGTAAGGGTGAAAACGATCAGGCTTACTGCAATCAGCAAACCTGACTCTGCATATACAGCGTCATGCAGTCATCGCTACTTTCTAATTTAAGTCCAGGGCACCCCCTGTAAAATGGGAAATTTACAGGGATGTCCCTTAAAGCCTATCCGAAAAGCCTGACCTGCTTAAAGCCCTGCACCATAATCCTATGGCATCAATCGAATCCAAGCCTTTCTAGGAAGGCTACTGGCTATCAGTAAACGAAGACGATTGTTTAAATCGTTGCTTGGCAGATTCAAACCCTTCTCTCATTGCCGTTTGGATTCGTTTCGGATCGGGCTTCTTCCCCCCCATTAAGTCACCAAAATAGACGCAGGCAGCTTCCCCTAGTGCCCACGTGTAAGCAAATGCCCAGGATGCCGCAATTACACTGCCAACGCCCGGAATAAATTTGATTAATTCTCGCCCGATCGCCTGTGCCAAAAAACCACCCGCGATCGCACTCACAATTCCACCAGCCTGGGAAGGGGTTAGCCTTTGCCCGTATAGTTGCCCCAACAAACCCACCATCGACACCTGCAACGCCGTCAGTACCGGCATGGTTGCAAAGGGGAGGGGCACGGCAGCTAGAGTGGTTGCCATCACCGCAAAGGGTAAAATGTAACGTCGTCCCGCTTCCCGGTAGAGGTTACCAATCTGTTGTCCCACCCCAGCATTTAGCAGTTGATACATAGCATTCGCTTCGGCTTCAGGCAGCAGTTCGGCAACAGCATTGACCAAAGCCTCCAGCCCGTAAAAGACGGGCGTGAAACCATCTTCCTCCAGCGTGAAATCAATCATCACTGCCCGGTCATAAAGTCCCTTAAAAGTTTGTTGATGCAGCATAAATGCTCGCTGAACATTCTCCAGCTCAGGGGGATATGCCGGATGATCCGTGAATTCAGGTGGATAGATCTCATGCAGACAGGTCACCGCCAGAAGGCAGGGCACTTCTGGATGCTGCTGTCGAATTTGATCGGCAATTTGCCGCAGAGTATCTGTCGCAAAGTCGTTAATCTTGATTGTCAAAATTAACACCCGTGCCTGACGAGCGTCATCCTGTTGCAACTCACCTAAAAGTTCTTGAACAATCGCGGCAGTTTCCTGCCTTAAATCACCCAAACCCACTGTGTCCGTAAAAACAAGTAACGGTAAATCTTCTGTTGGGTAGCTGTACCGTTGCGTGTACTGGGTGTGGGGGCGAAACCCCTGCCCCACAATTTCAGCGGAAACACCTGTTAACCCGCGCACAATGGAACTTTTCCCAGCCTGCGGCTTACCGATTAATAAAGCCTCAGTTGTCGGCAACTCGGCACGAACCTGCTCCAGGATCTCAACCACCTGCTCCTCGCTGACACTAAACCAGGAGGTTACATTTTGCAGGAACCACTGGACAGGCAAAAATCGCTGCCAACCAGTGACGGCCGCCCTGAACAAGCCAGGGCTGTCATTGATCATCCTCCCTGGAGTATCGGGGAGGGAAAGGGAGGTTTGCGACTCATCTGATTGCTGAGAAGAGTCTGAAGGGTGGGCTTCAGATGGCTCAGGCATGAGGGTATTTCTAAGCGTCCTCGCGAGAGTCGATACTGGAACCTGGAGAAGACTCATAAAGAGCATCTAGCTGTTCACGGGCATCTTCCACGCTCATCGATCGCATCACCAGCAACGGCTCATTAATTACGTTGCCAGCCGCATCTAACAACTCAGGATGGGGAGGCATCGTTGCACGAGTAGTACCCGATGACGGACCATGACTTGACCAACCTTTTGAAGCTCGCTGGGAATCTACCCCCAGTGTCATTAAATTGCGAATCAAATTACTAACTGCCAGAAATGCAAGAATAGTAAAGGCAATAATGTAAAGTATGTGTAACATAACGCTTTCCTCGACTCAGACAGCGTAATGCTGAGAGTATGAAACGGCAGATTCTAAAGCTCAGATGGACAGCACGAAAACAGGTATGACCTTAACTTGATCGGTGCAGGGTAGGTACTATCTAGTGTCGCAAATTTTCAGGAAATTCTGAACCCTAATTTTTGCAGAGTATTGTGTCAGGTGGATTGCTCTAACCGAAACCGCATCGCAACTTGCCAACATTCCATGACAAGGTTGTGCCAGGGAGCCATGACAGAGGATTCGATCCCAACCTGACCATCCGTGACCTTTAACAGCATGTGAGCCGTGTTGACTTCTTGCTGGGCACTGATAACCCGCGCCAGCAGATCTGCCTGCTGCTCTTCGTTGAGGGAAGGGATTTTTTCCGTTTCAAGCAACAGGCGCGATCGCTCAAACCAATACTGAAAATCCTCCAGCAATGGCTCCAAAAGCGATCTCAACAAGTTTGCATTGGGTTGATGAGAGCCAAACATAGGTTAATGGCGTTATAAAATACGGCTAAAAGGCTACGTTAAATTTAATGTTCCCTTGGCTCTATCTTAGCGTCTTTTAAGAATCGCAAAAAAAGTTTACAGTTCTTTGTGTTCAGCCGTTGGATTGGTATCTCAGCGGTAAAGCGGAATCAGTAAGATAGAGGATGTAGATTCCATGATTGAGTGACTAAAAATTCATGTCTTTTCAGGCATATTGGGTGAGTTTATTAAGTGATCGCGTTCAGTGGTCTAAAAACTGGACAGCAACAACCAAACGGGAGCGAACTATCTAGGGGCTGGTGTACGCCCCGATGGAACTTTACCTGTTTCGCTTTTACCTGGTTTGTTGTTTTTCATTGAGTGAATCTTATGCCTGCTGAAGAATCTGTATCGAGTCAACCTGAAAAGATTTATCTTCCCAAGACTAGTGAATCTGAAGCGCTAAAAAAAATTCGCCACACGGTTTCCCATGTGATGGCGATGGCAGTTCAGAAGCTGTTTCCTAGGGCGCAGGTCACGATTGGACCCTGGATTGAAAATGGGTTTTACTACGACTTTGATAGTCCAGAACCCTTCACTGAGAAAGATCTGAAGGCAATTAAAAAGGAGATGATCAAAATCATCAACCGTAAGTTGCCGATCATTCGGGAAGAAGTCAGTCGGGAAGAAGCAGAACGCCGGATTAAGGCAATCAAGGAGCCTTACAAATTAGAGATCCTGGATGATATCAAAGGGGAACCCATCACGATCTATCATGTGGGCGACCAATGGTGGGATCTGTGTGCTGGACCCCATGTGGAAAGCACTGCCGACCTGAAGCCGGATGCCTTTGACCTGGAAAGTGTTGCTGGAGCATACTGGCGTGGAGATGAAACCAAGGCGCAACTCCAGCGCATCTATGGCACTGCCTGGGAGTCACCAGAACAGTTGGCAGAGTATAAACGCCGCAAGGAAGAAGCACTGCGTCGTGATCACCGCAAGTTGGGTAAGGAACTGGGGCTGTTTATTTTTGCTGACCCGGTAGGTCCTGGCTTGCCCCTGTGGACTCCCAAAGGAACCGTGGTGAGATCCCTCCTGGAAGACTTCCTCAAGCGCGAACAACTGAAGCGGGGCTATCTGCCCGTGGTGACTCCTCACATAGCCCGGGTTGATCTATTCAAAATCTCTGGACACTGGCAAAAGTATCAGGAAGATATGTTCCCGATGATGGCAGAAGATGAAGAGTCTGCCCAACAGGAGCAGGGTTTCGTACTGAAGCCGATGAACTGCCCCTTCCACATCCAGATTTACAAAAACGAACTGCGATCGTACCGGGATCTGCCGATGCGGTTGGCGGAGTTTGGTACCGTTTATCGGTTTGAGCAATCTGGAGAACTGGGCGGCTTAACCCGTGTGCGGGGCTTTACGGTGGATGACTCCCATCTGTTTGTCACTCCGGAACAGCTAGACCAGGAGTTTTTGAACGTGGTCGATCTGATTCTGTCTGTGTTTAGAAGCTTGCAACTGAAAAATTTCCGAGCAAGGCTCAGCTTCCGCGATCCAGAGTCTGACAAGTACATTGGCTCCGATGATGCCTGGGATAAGGCAGAAGGTGCGATTCGACGTGCCGTTGAAACGCTAGGACTGCCTTATTTTGAAGGGATTGGGGAGGCAGCATTTTATGGTCCGAAGCTTGATTTTATCTTTCAGGATGTGTTGGATCGGGAATGGCAGTTAGGAACCGTCCAGGTAGACTACAATCTCCCAGAACGGTTTGAGCTGGAATACGTTGGGGAAGATGGGACACGCAAGCGTCCGGTGATGATTCACCGCGCCCCCTTTGGCTCCCTGGAACGGCTGATCGGCATCTTGATTGAAGAGTACGCTGGGGACTTTCCCCTCTGGTTGGCTCCAACTCAGGCGCGGCTGTTACCCGTTGCTGAGGAGTTTTTGCCCTTTGCCCATCAGGTCGTGAGTCAGATGCAAGCGTTGGGACTGCGGGCAGAGGTAGATACGAGTGGCGATCGCCTCGGTAAGCTGATTCGCAATGCCGAAAAGGACAAGATCCCGGTCATGGGAGTGGTGGGCGCGAAAGAAGTGGAGGCTAACTCCCTCAGCATCCGCACCCGTGCCTCTGGCGAGTTGGGAGCCGTCCCAGTTACTGAGGTACTGGAACGGTTGCACAATGCCAACGAGAACCACGGCAGTTTTTAGTCCTATCGAGTGGCAGGAGAGTTGTTGGTTATTGGTTGTTAGAGAGGGGCGGAGAAGCACAGGGGAGTGGAAGGGAGTTCTAACTTTCAACTCTCAACTCTTAACTTTCAACTCCGAACTCTCAACCTTCATCCTTCATCCTCCCCACTTCCCCTCATCTGCTTGCCTGTCCACTGCTCCGTCTGGCAATGATGGGAAACTTGCGAGACAGTATCCCGGCATCCAGGTCGGCAATGCCTTTGAGAGTGTTGCCCTGAATCCGACCATTGAATACCGCCGTCATTTTCTGCCCCTGAATGGTTTCAGAGCGGCTGAAGGTGAGGCGATCGCCCGTTAAAGCAATCTGGGGAATGGCATACTTCTGACCATCAACAATCACATCCCCTTTAACGTTCTGAAACTGTTGTGTAAACCGAAGTGTGTAGGGGTGGCGGCGACCCGGTGCATACTCCAGGCTACCCTGCCATTCACCGGCAATACGGGCAGGCACAACCCAGTGGTAAAGCACAGGCTGAGTCGAACGAGATAAGGGAATCGACTTGTCTGGTTTCCAATCACCCATCTGGGCAGTATGGGAAACAATGCGAGTACCTGGTCTTAGCTGTTTGATGAACCTGGAGCGGAGTTGCTGAGCAGCTTCAGGTGGAACGTAGAGGGCGACTATACTGGCTTCCCGAAAATCGGTTTGCAGCGGATCTTGTTGAAGGAATTGGATGCGAGGTGCTACGCCTGCCTTCTCAGCACTCTCCTGGAGTAACCGAAGATCATCCGCATTACTGTCCACGACAACAACCCGGCGGGGTTGGGATGCGTTCAAAGCAGCGATCGCCAACTTTCCATCCCTAGAACCCAGAATGTACAGAACATCAGTGCTGGAAATCTTTGCCAGCTTCAGCATCCCAGCGGTTACAGGATCAGGAGTTAAACCAGGAGCAGAAGGGGTAAACGATGGGATATCGGACTGAGAGGAAACCAGAGGCTTGGTTGAACCTGCTTGCGCATTTGCGGAAAAAGCTGCCCATCCACTGACAGCAGCAATACTGAGACTAGCACCAATCCCTAGAATGCCCCATCCTAAAGTTTTCCACTGCATCAAACTTTCCTCCTAATTCTCAACCGCTTTCAGCTTAGGATGACAGATTTAATCATAGCCACCTTGAGGCTGGTCAGGGTTACGGTTAGGGTGCGTGGTTGCTTGGTCGGGTAGTAAACCCACGAACATCTCAATCATGAAATAGGCTAAGTTTTTGATTCCCGTAATAGTCGGCTTGATAGTCAAATCGTCGGCTTCTGATTGAAACAAGTTCAGCAAGAAACCGACGATCTAAGTCTGATCGCAGACTTGCCAGTCTACGAGAAAAGCTTGACAGCAATATCAACCCCAGCAGGCAGGTCTAACTTCATCAACGCATCGATTGTCTTAGAAGAAGTCTGATAAATATCAATAATTCGGTGATGGGTGCGTGTCTCAAAGTGTTCACGAGAATCTTTATCAACGTGGGGCGATCGCAACAAACAATAAATTCGACGCTTGGTTGGCAGCGGAATGGGACCAATCGCGGTTGCATTTGTACGGTTCGCTGTATCCACAATCTTTTCGCAGGAAGCGTCCAGGAGACGACGATCAAAAGACTTGAGGCGAATACGAATTTTGTTCTGCTGAATAGTTGCCATTTCTGTGGAATCTTTTGTGGAATTTAGATTGTCTAGGTTCTGGTTGTCAGACAGCTTTACAAACGGTGGATTAACGACCCATCCATTAAGATGTCTCATCTATCGGACAAAACCATCAGCAGCCAGCTAACTGACTGCTGATAGCTCTAGGGGTTTACTCGTTCCGGGCTTTAAGAAATTTCCAAAAACTACTTAAGAATCTTGGAAACAACCCCAGCACCTACGGTACGACCGCCTTCACGGATTGCAAAGCGCATCCCTTGCTCAATTGCGATCGGGTTGATCAACTCAACGGTCATTTTGATCCGGTCACCAGGCATCACCATTTCAGCTTCGCCGCCTTCATCAGTTGTGAAATTACTGATGGTGCCGGTTACATCGGTTGTCCGCACATAGAACTGAGGACGATAACCAGGGAAGAATGGAGTATGACGCCCCCCCTCTTCTTTCTTTAAGATATAGACCTCAGACTCAAACAGGGTGTGAGGCGTAATGGAACCAGGCTTTGCCAACACCATACCACGCTCAATATCAGCCTTCTGAATACCCCGCAGAAGCACACCCGCGTTATCCCCTGCAAGCCCTTCTTCCAGACTCTTCTTGAACATCTCAATACCAGTGACAGTCGTTTCACGGGTCGGCCTAATCCCCACCAGCTCGATCTTATCGTTAATCTTCACCTTACCCCGCTCAATCCGTCCGGTTGCAACCGTACCGCGACCAGTAATTGAGAAGACATCTTCCACTGCCATCAAGAAGGGCTTATCAACATCCCGTTCAGGAGTCGGAATGTAATCATCCACCGCATCCATCAAGTCATAGATCTTATCAACCCAATCATTTTCACCACGTTGGGTTTTACCATTAGCAGTCATCACTTCCAATGCCTGCAAGGCAGAACCAGCAACAATGGGAATATCATCGCCTGGAAAGTCATAGGAGCTGAGGAGTTCACGAACTTCCAGTTCAACTAGTTCCAGAAGCTCATCATCATCCACCATGTCTTTCTTATTGAGGAAGACAACCAGCCTGGGAACGCCCACCTGACGAGCCAGCAAAATGTGCTCACGGGTTTGGGGCATAGGACCATCTGCCGCAGACACAACCAGAATGGCACCATCCATCTGGGCTGCACCCGTGATCATATTCTTCACGTAGTCCGCGTGACCTGGACAATCCACGTGAGCATAGTGACGGCTGGCTGTCTCATACTCAACGTGAGCCGTATTGATGGTAATACCCCGTGCCTTTTCCTCAGGAGCCGCATCGATCTCATCATATTTCTTTGCAGCCGCCTGACCCAGAGCAGCGAGGGTCATTGTGATTGCAGCCGTAAGTGTGGTTTTTCCATGGTCAACGTGACCAATGGTACCAATGTTTACGTGGGGTTTATTCCGTTCAAACTTTGCACGTGCCATGAGTTATGTGTTCCTCTTCCTGATTAAGCGTTCCCTTTGTTTTTAGCGATGATTGCCTCAGCTTCGCTGCGGGGTACCTCATCGTAGTTGCTGAATTCCATCGTGAAAATCCCACGTCCCTGGGTTTTTGTTCGAATATCAGTAGCATATCCAAACATGTTCGCCAGCGGAACCTTGGAAGTCACTTTAGCAATCCCACTCTCATTGTCCTGCCCTTCAATCTGTCCTCTCCGAGAGTTGAGGTCACCAATCACGTTTCCAACAAAATCGTCGGGAACTTCGACTTCAACCTTCATCATAGGTTCCAGAAGAACGGGCGAAGCCTTCATAACAGCGCTCTTAATTGCCATTGAACCTGCAATCTTGAACGCCATTTCAGAAGAATCTACTTCGTGGTACGAACCATCAACTAGAGTTGCTTTGAGGTCAATGACCGGATAACCAGCCAGAATACCAGATTCGCAAGCTTCTCTCATTCCCTGTTCAGCAGGATTGATGTATTCCTTCGGAACTGCACCACCCACAATCTTTGAGACAAACTCAAAGCCCGTACCGGGTTCTCCAGGTTCTAGCTCGATCACAACGTGACCATACTGACCCTTACCACCACTTTGGCGAACAAACTTACCTTCTGACCGAACTGATTTACGAACAGTTTCGCGGTAAGCCACCTGGGGAGCACCGACATTGGCTTCAACCTTAAATTCTCGCTTCATGCGGTCCACCAGAATATCCAGGTGAAGCTCGCCCATACCAGCAATCACAGTCTGATTTGTCTCAGGATCGACATGAACCCTGAACGTAGGATCTTCCTCTGAAAGAGACTGAAGTGCTTTCGATAGCTTCTCCATGTCTTGTTTAGTCTTAGGCTCAACCGCTACAGAAATCACAGGTTCTGGAATGAAAAGCGATTCCAGAATCACAGGAGCGCCATCATCGCAAATGGTGTCACCTGTAAACGTGTCTTTGAGACCAAGCACCGCACCAAGATCACCTGCACGAAGCTCATCTACTTCAATGCGATCATCTGCCTTCAAAACAATCAATCGGGAAATTCGTTCTTTCTTATTTTTGGTTGAGTTGAGGACATAGCTACCCTTCTTCACAATGCCAGAATAAACTCGAACAAATGTTAACCGCCCATAGGGATCTGCCATGATTTTGAATGCCAGAGCAGACATTGGTTGCTCATCATTAGCACTGCGCTCAACGGTTGAACCATCGGACAGAGTTCCCTGAATCGGTGGGATATCGAGCGGTGCAGGAAGATAATCAATCACAGAGTCCAGCAGTAATTGAACTCCTTTGTTCTTAAAGGCAGAGCCACAAAGCATTGGAACAATAGTTCCAGCAATGGTTCCATTCCTGAGTGCCAGCCTGATCTCCTGCTCAGTGAGTTCTTCGCCTTCCAGGTACTTCTCAGTCAAGGCATCGTCAGTCTCTGCAACAGACTCAACCAACTTAATGCGGTACTCTTCAGCCAGTTCCTTCATATCAGCAGGGATTTCTGACTCCTGAATATCGGTACCCAAATCGTTGGTATAAAGATAAGCACGCATTCTAACCAGGTCAACAATCCCCTTTAAATTGTCTTCAGCACCGATAGGAAGCTGCACTGGAACTGCGTTGGCACGGAGACGATCACGAATCTGGTTGTAAACCTTGTAGAAATTTGCTCCCGTCCGATCCATCTTGTTCACAAAGACAATCCGGGGCACACTGTAACGATCAGCCTGCCTCCAAACGGTTTCGGACTGGGGTTGAACACCGCCAACGGAGCAAAAAACCGCGATCACGCCATCAAGAACGCGCATGGAGCGCTCAACCTCAATGGTGAAATCAACGTGTCCAGGCGTATCAATAATATTGATCCGGTATTCTGGGTCGCCAGGTCTAGCCTGGTTCGGATTCTCAGGATCGCGATGAGTCCACTGAGTACTAATGGCAGCAGCCGTAATCGTGATGCCACGCTCCCGCTCTTGCTCCATCCAGTCGGTCACAGCGGTTCCTTCATGAACCTCGCCCATCTTATGGACGACACCCGAATAGAACAGAATTCGTTCGGTCGTTGTTGTTTTACCCGCATCAATGTGGGCTGCAATCCCAATATTTCGGACTCGTTCAAGCGGGACAGTACGTGGCACAGCTACCTCCTTAATCTCTGCCGCAATGTAGCGGAAATTTCTGCTCTGTTAAGATTTTATACTTTTTGTGAGATTGTTGTGTGCTGATCACACCTCACCAAGGATCACTACAAGATGACTAGTAGCGATAGTGTGCAAATGCTTTATTTGCTTCAGCCATTCGATGGGTCTCTTCCCGCTTACGAATAGCACTGCCTGTTTCATTTGCAGCATCCATCAGCTCATTTGCTAGCTTACTTGACATGCTCTTTCCAGAGCGCTGACGAGAAAACTGAATCAACCAGCGAAGCGCCAGAGCGATCCCCCGATCAGTACGGACTTCCATAGGCACTTGATAGGTTGCCCCCCCAACCCGACGAGCTTTAACTTCTACCAGGGGAGTTGCATTCTTAACTGCCCGCTCAAATACTTCAATGGGATCCGCTCCTGTGCGCTGGGAGATCGTCTCAAAAGCATCATAAACAATGTGAGTGGCAACGGATTTTTTACCACTCCGCATAATTCGCCGTATCATCATACTCACTAGGCGAGAGTTATGAACGGAATCGGGAGGAACGGGACGCTTTTGAACAGTAGTGCGACGGGACATAATAGACCTTAATCGAGAGCGAGATAATAAATGACCGTAGACAGCAACAAGAAGAGCAGTTCAGTAAAAATAAGCCAGCTTAAAATGCTCTGCAAGCGCCGTAAAACTGAACTGTTTCTAAATCAGAATACAAACACAGCAGTCAATCAGGGCTAAAAACCGAACAAGCCCTTAGCTAGGATAGCAAAAGTCAGCACTGATCAGCGAGAAATAAAACTAATTTCTAAGATTTCTTCGGTCGCTTAGCGCCATACTTAGAACGTCCTTGCTTACGATCCTTGACTCCGGCAGTATCCAAAGTTCCACGGATAATGTGATAGCGGACACCAGGCAAATCCTTGACCCGTCCACCCCGAATCATCACAACCGAATGCTCCTGCAAATTGTGACCAATGCCTGGAATGTAAGCTGTCACCTCATAACCAGAGGTTAAACGAACCCTGGCAACTTTACGCAGAGCTGAGTTCGGCTTTTTCGGCGTTGTGGTGTAAACCCGCGTACAAACGCCACGCCGCTGAGGGCAACTCTTTAAAGCTGGGGATTTTGTTTTCTTCTGAGTCTTTTCGCGTTCGGTGCGGATGAGTTGCTGAATCGTGGGCATGTTACGAAGTTAGGTGCGGTTGATATTTACACAATTTTCCCAAATCCCAATAGTACCGATATCCATCTGATTCTGTCAAGGAATTGGTTTTTCTGAGGAAGAACCGTTGATGCCGATGTTTAGCTGGCAACCAAAAAAGAGATACCACAGCTACAACTTTGCCCAGCATTGGGATTGCGAAAACGAAATCCTCCCCCCATTAGATCTTCGGAATAGTCGAGAAACAAACCATTCAGATAAGGAAGGCTCGCTGGGTCAATAACGACTGGAATGCCGTCACAATCACAAACCTGATCCCCAGTCTTGGTTTTCAGATCAAACCCCATCACATAGGATAAACCCAGGCATCCTTGAGACTGGACACCCAGGCGAAACATGAGATCTGGATTATTACGTCTTGACCGCAATCGAAGAATCTCATTCGCAGCAGTAGGGCTGAGGTGGATCATTTCGGCATCTAAACAGTCCGAAACCCATCCTAGCGCAGCAGAGGATCTCTTGCGAGACGTTTAGGCACAGGAATTCATTAAATTCAACAATTAAATCCGGAATAATCCTTAGCTACTGGGCACGCGAGTAATCATCTTGGTAGCGGACAATATCATCCTCGCCCAAATATTCACCATTTTGAACTTCAATCAACACCAGTGGAATGACTCCAGGGTTCTCTAACCGATGGGAAGTACACTGGGGCACATAGGTGGACTGATTCATCCCAAGAATTCGTTCCTCGTCGCCACAGGTAACCCTTGCCGTGCCAGAAACTACAATCCAGTGTTCACTCCGGTGATGGTGCATTTGTAGGCTGAGGCGGTGGCCGGGCTTCACCTCAATTCGCTTAATTTTGTAGCCTCGCCCTTCCTCCAGAATGGTGAAAGAACCCCAGGGTCTCAGCTCTGTGGCTGCAATCTGACTTTGAATGGGGGAAACCGATAATGCAAGGGTAGGAGTTTGAAGATTTTCCTGAGGTTGAGCCAAGGTGCTATCTCCTGCTGAAACTCTGTAAGTTTTGGCTAGTGACATAAACTGCCGAAGCCACCATAGCAAATTTGTACCCTTATCTATGAGTCTTCAGCATCCTTCTAGCATCAGATTCCTCAAGTCTTCATAAAATCTGAGTAGCGTCTAAGCGGACTTTACTTTAAGCATCTGGGTTTTAGGGGTAGACAAAAATGCCAATACCATTGTGAACACGGGCTGCCGTTTGGGGAAGGCGATCAAGAATTTGCCCTCCCAGATAGAGCGTTGTTGAACTCCCTCCATCCAGGTTGAGCGCATTGACACTGCCCAATTGCTGCATAATTTGGGCGATTTCAGTCAGGGTGGCACCGTCTCCCCCAACCCGGTTATGGACTGTAACGATGATTACGCTGCCGTCTACCGTCTGCCCGATCGCGCTACGGCTAGCTTTGCCCGTCACAAATGCCTTGCTAAACTGTTCTGCCGCAGCATTCAAAACAATCTGCCGATTTTGCAGCAGGAGCGGTCCCCCTGCCAAAGTTTGTGGATATCGGTTGAAGTCAGGTGGATTAGTTATGTTTTCCAGGCGGAGGGAAGTCCCGACCGGCAGACTGGCTACCGCAGTTCGGTTGGAACGGAGCACCAAAAGATAACCCTCAGAAGGAATGGGAACTGCCAGACTACCTGCGGTAGCGGAAACCTGCTGACCAATGACGCGGGTATTCTGCACTGAAATCAGAATTTCCTCTTTGGAAAGGGGAGTGTAAGTTGGTCCCCAGTCAGAGGTATAGCGGGCAATGCCCGCCTGGATGTAGCCACTGTTGAGATGGGTAATGGGCAGGCGTTGCCCATTAGGCGTCACGAGGGTTTCCTGAAGAGTGAGGCGATCAATACGAAATTCTCCCGCATCATTCCAGGCGATCGCCCCTCGATTGAGAATGGGACCCGAAAGCCAGCGCCCATCCAGGCGAACCGCGCCCAGGGGAAGTTGGTTATTGCGGTTAAAGAAGCCTCCGTTGATAGCTGCCGCCGCTTGAGCCAGACCGGCAGTTTGCAACAGAGGGGCAATGCCTGTCATGGTGCCGGGGTTAGGCAAAATTGGTCTGAGTCTAACCCCAGCCTGGCGAGGATTGACTGCCAGCCAGACAACTGGAAAGCGATCTGCACCCAGGTTTATAATTTGGGAGCGCCAGCGGAGACCGGGTGCCCAGAGGATATTGCGATCGACCAGGGAATCGGGGCGAACATCCACAATCAGACGGTTGGGGTTGGGCAGGCTCCAGATACGGGGACGAAGGCTATTAGGGATCCCCAGTCGTAATTGAGTTTGGTTGGGTGTTGGCTGGGATAGGAGAAAAGCAAGTTGACTGTTAGGGGTTCGCTGGACTGGATTCTGGGCGGGATCGGTGGGGGGGGTCAGCAGGGTGGAGTCCATCTGAGCATCGAGGGTCAGACTAAATTCCTGACTCTGCTGGTTAACCTGCCAGGTGGTTGGTCGATCCAGGTCAATCACAAACCGTTCTCCCCAGGGTTGCCTTGCCTGACGGACTGCCAAAACTTTGGCGGTAGGGGTATTGATTTGTAGCATCGCCCCGTTGACTTGCAGTTGCCAGCCAGCCTGACCTGCCAGACTGGTGATATCTAAATACCGAGTAGAACCTATCAGGCTTGCTGGCAAATTCAATGGGTTCGTAATGGGGTCAGAAAACCACTGGATTGGCTGTCTGCTAGGATCTTCCGTATTAAGCAGTTCTACCCCTGTTGTCTGGAGCAATCCGGCATCGCTGATACCAATGCTCAAAGCATCTCCAGCCTGCGTCTGACTCCAGGCAGCGGTTAGAGTCCGACCATTCAGAACAATCTGGGTGCCCTGTTGGGAAGGTGGGAGCACCTGACTGATGAGGGAAGCCTGGGGCAGGGCGATCGCTCCTTTTTGCTCCACTCCGTCTACCACAACGTAGCAAAATGGAATCGCTGCCAAAGGAAATCCAAGCGCAAATTTGAGAAATTTTGTTCGCCACTTGCAGAAAAAGCTCCTACTGTCTGGCTGTTCTCCAACAACTACCCAATTGACCACACATTCTCTCCGTTATTTGGATACAAAAACGCTATATAGCGATTCTGAGATGTTCAGTTAACAGGCTTCAAGGTGAGCTTCGACATGAGCGCTCAGATATAGCGTTTCCTTTCTGGGTGAGGTACATCTCATCTGTTTGACTCAAGGGTTCTATGACTATCCATATACCTCACTGGATTCAAAAACGCTATAAACCGGGTTAGGGATCAGAATTTCAGCAGGTTTCCATCATTTTGGCTTTTGCCTTCATCCTTATAACCCTTGTTGCTTTCCCGTTCAATCATTGACTAGAACAGTTAACCAGGGTTCCGCTTCAGTGATTAACGCTAGGATGAAAAGGAGGAAAACAGCCATCTAGTATTATGTGAGGAAATCTTAACGTTTGCGGTGGCTGAGTGGGAGAGGTAGCATTCCACAGGAAACCCCAGTGCAAGTGGGGATTGTCAGAATCAGGTATTTTTTATTAAGATTTGACTCACTCGTTACAGTGCTCTGGTAGTCGTCGCTTGGGTGATGAGAATTCAGCGACTATCGCTGTGCTGGGTATGGACGGGTTTTCGATCGCAATTGCCTGCTTTTCAGAAGATTGATTTGTTCTTCAGGATCATTTTTGAGACTGAAGCCCTTCAAGCACTCGAATGTTGTTGTGACACGTTTTTATCAACTTTCATTTTTATGTCAACTTTCACAAAGTGGGCCGACGAGAGCAAGTTAAATCAGTACATTTGTCCTCAAGCCAATTCCTATTAACTAATTAACTAACGACACAATCCGTGCAATCCGTCCTGCCTGATGTTTTTATCTGAACATCCAGCTTCAATGACTAATTTGGACGGGACCTCGAAAAGCTCAATCAAGACCTCGCTTAAGTAATCAGTAAATGGATCAACAAGGTTCTCTCATGGGTAGAACAACTGTGAATCAAGACGGACATCAGAATCAGGAATCAAGTGTCGGTTATATGGGTCAGCGGTGGCTGGTGGAAGAGCGGGATGCCTGTGGTGTTGGCTTCATTGCCGATCAGAAGGGCAGAGCCAGCCATCAACTGATTGACCAGGCATTAGCGGCACTCACCTGTATGGAGCATCGGGGTGGCTGTAGTGCGGACGCTGATTCTGGGGATGGTGCGGGGCTGATGACGGCGATTCCGTGGAAGCTGTTTGAGCCGTGGCTTGCTGAGAAGGGCACTGAAGCCCCAGGCAGTGAGCAGATTGGAGTGGGGATGATCTTTCTACCGGCTGAGGCAGAAGCGGCTGCGATCGCCCGCCGCATCCTTGAGCAAATTTCCCAGGAAGAGGGATTAACAGTCCTGGGCTGGCGGGTAGTTCCTGTAAAACCAGAACTGTTGGGGGTTCAGGCAAGGGAGAACCAGCCTCAAATTGAGCAATTTTTTGTCCAATCCCTGACCATTGCTGGGGATGAATTGGAGCGCCTGGTGTATCTGGTGCGGAAACGGGTGCTGCGGGCAGCCTATAACGAAATTCACGGCTCTGCCCATGAGGAGGCGTTCCGTGATTTCTATCTGTGCTCTTTTTCCTGTCGCACGATTGTTTACAAGGGAATGGTGCGAGGAGAAGTGCTGGGTAACTTTTACCAGGATCTGCTGCAACCGGACTACATCAGTGCCTTTGCGGTTTACCACCGCCGTTTCAGCACCAATACCATGCCCCGCTGGCCCCTGGCGCAACCCATGCGGCTCCTGGGACATAACGGCGAAATCAACACGCTGTTGGGCAACATCAACTGGATGATGGCACGGGAAGCGGATCTTGCCCACTCCTATTGGGGCGATCGCCTACCGGAACTGAAGCCTACCGTCAATTCGGAAAACAGCGACTCCGCTAACCTGGACAACGTGATGGAATTGCTGGTTCGCTCTGGCACCAGTCCCCAGGAAGCCTTAATGATTATGGTGCCAGAGGCTTACCAGAACCAGCCCGATTTGCTCAACTATCCCGAAATTGTTGACTTTTACGAGTACTACAGTGGCATCCAGGAACCCTGGGATGGTCCGGCTCTGCTTGTGTTCTGCGATGGCAAGACCGTGGGAGCGACTTTAGATCGGAATGGTCTGCGTCCTGCCCGCTACAGCATCACCCGTGATGGCTATGTGGTAGTTGCCTCAGAAGCCGGAGTGGTGAATCTGCCGGAATCGGAAATTATTGAAAAGGGGCGGTTGGGTCCCGGTCAGATGATTGTGGTTGACCTGGAGCAGCATGAAATTCTGAAAAACTGGCAGATCAAACAGCGAGTTGCCCGCTCCCAACCCTATGGAGAATGGCTGCAACAAAACCGAGTGACGATCGCCCCTCAACCCTTCGCCGATGAAGCTCCCCGCATGGAGACGCAGGAGGTACTGCGGTATCAGGCTGCGTTTGGCTACACGGCAGAAGACGTGGAAATGATTATCGAAGAGATGGCGGCTCAGGGTAAAGAGCCAACCTTCTGTATGGGCGATGACATTCCTCTGGCGGTGCTGTCTGCCAAGCCCCACCTGCTTTATGACTACTTTAAGCAGCGGTTTGCCCAGGTGACCAACCCGGCAATTGACCCCCTGCGGGAGAAGCTGGTCATGTCTCTAACAATGCAGTTGGGCGATCGCGGCAATTTGCTGGAGGAAAAACCAGAGTATGCCCGTCTGCTAAAGCTGGAATCTCCCGTATTGGGCGATGCAGAACTGGAGCAGATCCGCCAGTCTGGATTTGAAACCGCTACTCTGTCTACCCTGTTTGAGGTGGCAGCGGGTCCAGATGGATTACAGCGGGCAGTCACTCACCTTTGCCAGCAGGCAGCGGAAGCCGTGCGGGCAGGCACCAAAATTCTGGTTCTGAGCGATCGCATCAACCAGGCTGGAGCATCCGCTGGGCTGAGCGCAGAATGCAGCTATATTCCGCCGTTGCTGGCAGTAGGCGCAGTTCACCATCACCTGATCCGGCAGGGGCTACGGATGAAAGCGTCTTTAGTAGTGGACACTGCTCAGTGTTGGAGTACCCACCACTTCGCCTGTTTGATTGGCTATGGTGCCAGTGCAGTTTGTCCCTATCTGGCACTGGAAACAGTGCGCCAATGGTGGGCAGATTCCAAAACCCAGAGCATGATGGAGCGGGGCAGGCTGAAGTCAATTCCCCTGGCAGCCGCCCAGGCAAACTATCGCAAAGCAATCGAGGAAGGGTTGCTCAAAATTCTCTCCAAGATGGGGATCTCCCTGCTATCCAGCTATCACGGAGCACAGATCTTTGAGGCGATCGGCATTGGAGCCGATCTGCTGCATCTGGGCTTTTCAGGCACCACCTCCCGGATTGGCGGCATCACCCTTGCCAACCTGGCACAGGAAGTACTGTCCTTCCACTGCCGTGCTTTTCCGGAGCTGACGATCAAAAAGCTGGAAAACTTTGGCTATGTCAATTACCGACCGGGCGGCGAATATCACATGAACAGTCCGGAGATGGCGAAATATCTCCACAAAGCAGTCGAAAACCAGAGTTATGACCACTATTCGCTTTACATGAAGTATTTGCAGAATCGTCCGCTTACGGCTCTGCGGGATCTGCTGGACTTCAAGAGCGATCGCCCCTCAATTCCAATTGAGCAAGTCGAATCGGCATCTGAAATCGTCAAACGCTTCTGCACGGGGGGGATGTCCCTGGGTGCCCTGTCACGGGAGGCACACGAAACCCTGGCGATCGCCATGAACCGAATCGGCGGCAAGTCTAACTCCGGTGAGGGGGGCGAAGATCCGGTTCGCTTCCGCGTTCTGGACGATGTGGATGAAACTGGGCGATCGTCCATTCTGCCTCACCTGAAGGGGTTGAGAAATGGGGATACGGCCAGTTCTGCCATTAAGCAGGTGGCATCGGGTCGGTTTGGGGTGACTCCTGAATACTTGATGAGCGCCAAACAGGTGGAAATTAAGCTGGCTCAGGGAGCCAAACCCGGTGAGGGAGGACAGCTTCCGGGCAATAAGGTCAGCCCTTATATTGCCATGCTGCGCCGTTCCAAACCCGGTGTAACGCTGATTTCACCCCCTCCCCACCACGACATCTACTCAATTGAAGACCTGGCACAGTTGATTTTTGATTTGCATCAAATCAACCCGACTGCTCAGGTATCGGTGAAATTAGTTGCCGAAATCGGCATTGGCACTATTGCCGCTGGGGTTGCCAAGGCAAATGCCGACATTATTCAGATCTCCGGTCACGATGGCGGTACGGGAGCCTCTCCCCTCAGCTCGATTAAACATGCCGGGACTCCCTGGGAGCTGGGTTTGACCGAAGTGCATCGGGTCTTGATGCAGAACCAACTGCGCGATCGCGTGGTTCTGCGAGTAGATGGTGGCATCAAAACTGGCTGGGATGTGGTGATGGCTGCCCTGATGGGGGGTGAAGAATTTGGCTTTGGTTCCATTGCCATGATTGCGGAAGGTTGCATCATGGCGCGGATCTGCCATACCAACAACTGTCCGGTTGGGGTCGCCAGCCAGAAAGAGGAACTGCGGAAGCGGTTTACGGGTATCCCGGAACACGTTGTCAACTTCTTTTTCTTCATTGCGGAAGAGGCACGATCGCTGATGGCACGTCTGGGCTACCACTCCATCAATGAGTTAGTGGGACGGGCAGACCTGCTGACCATGCGAGATGGAGTGAAGCTAACCAAAACCCAGGCATTGAATCTGGACTGTTTGATCCAGCTACCCGATGCCCGCAGCGATCGCTCCTGGATGACCCACGAAACCGTACACAGTAACGGTCCCGTGCTGGACGACCAGATCTTAAGCGATCCGGAAGTGCAAACCGCCATTCAGAACCAGACCCGCGTCACCAAAACCTATGACATCGTCAATACAGACCGTACCGTAGGGGCACGGCTGGCAGGGGCGATCGCCAAACAGTATGGCAACAGTGGCTTTGGTGGACAGATTACCCTCAACTTCCGAGGGGCAGTCGGACAAAGCTTTGGGGCATTCAACATCCCCAATATCAGCCTCAAGCTGGTGGGTGAGACAAACGATTACGTCGGTAAAGGAATGCACGGCGGCGAAATTGTAATTACCCCCCCGGCAGATGCCACCTATGACCCGGCTCAGAATGTGATTATCGGCAATACCTGTCTTTACGGTGCGACCGGAGGGTACCTGTTTGCCAACGGTCAGGCAGGGGAGCGGTTTGCCGTCCGCAACTCCCAGGCGGAGGCAGTGGTGGAAGGGACAGGCGACCACTGTTGTGAGTATATGACGGGCGGCATCATCGTTGTCCTGGGACGAACCGGGCGTAATGTCGGTGCTGGAATGACCGGAGGTTTAGCCTACTTCCTGGATGAGGATGGCAGTTTCCCGGCAAAGGTCAACCCCGAAATCGTCAAAACCCAGAGGGTGATTACACCTGCGGGTGAACGGCAATTGAAGGAGTTGATCGAAGCCCACGCCGACCGGACTGGCAGTCCAAAAGCCAAGACCATTCTGGCGAACTGGTCAGAGTACTTGCTGAAATTCTGGCAGGTGGTGCCCCCTTCCGAAAAGGATGCTCCTGAAGCAAATCCCGATGCAGCGGAAGAAAAGGTACTGACTCCAGTGCAGTAGAAGGGTATGGGCGAGTTTACTGATATTGTCATGGCTAATGGCAGTATTGTTAAACTCGCCTTTCCCGCCTCAATTCTGCCAACTGTTATATTTCAATATATAAAGCGTAATACTTTTTGAGATAACACCACATATAGCGTTTCTTCCTTTGCGAGCACCCCAGAACATGTCATAATAATGCCGCTGTCTGTCCAGGTACCGTAATGGTTCAAGCGCAGGAACTATCTGACCTTTCTAATGTGATCCAGATGCGGCGTAGCACCGCCAGCACAGACGAGATTGCTCAACTAAACTTTGAACTCCCTAGCCCAGAGGATGAGAAGATCCCGGAGATTGAGTTTCAGAATCAGGTAGAGCAGGCGTGGCTGGTGTGCGATCGCGTTAACCTGCAAACCGATATCTGGCGGGGGCGAATTTTACGGGCAGTGCGCGATCGCGAGAAGTGGTATGGTGACGGGCGCGGTACTGGTTTCTTGAACTGGCTGAAGGATCGGGAAATCAGCAAAAGTCAGGCATATTCTTTGATTGAACTGGCAAACAGTGCCGATACTCTGCTGGAGGGCGGCTATCTGGAGCCAGAGGATGTCAACCAATTCAGTAAGCGGGCGTTTGTAGAAACGGCAAAATCCGATCCAGAGGTGCAGCAATTGGTGAGTGATGCGGCTAGAAAGGGCGATCGCATTACCCGCCGCGAAGTCCGCCAGCTTTCCGATGAGTGGACAGCGATGACCACAGATCTGCTGCCTGTGGAGATTAAGGAAAAAGCAGCGAATCACACGATTCCCGCCCGCTATCTAGCTCCCCTGGTAAAAGAGATGAAAAAGTTGCCAGAGGTACATCAGAACCCAATTCGAGACGCGATCGCCGAAAGTCCCGATGTTGAGACGCTGAAACAGGCAACGGCTGAAGCCCGCTACCTGGCGAAATACCTGGAAGCGGCTGGAAATGTGCAGGCTTTAGACAATCCCTCACTGAATCTGGAACTGGCACTGGAAGAGGCTTTACGGCTCGGTTGCTTAAGTTCCACCGCTGACTTAGTCAATCAGGCATCCCAACTGGAACAGACCGTCACCAAGCTCTACCTGACCTGGAAACGAATCAATGCCCTCTCCGATCGCCTGTATGTAGACAGCGGTGCCAGCACTCCCCACCTGCGAACCTTGCTCAGTTGTCTGGGAAACCTGACCAGTGAAGTGATTGAAACCCCATTGGCAGGCGGTGGCGATCGCACCATTCGCCTCAAGGTTTTGTCGAATATTGAAGTCGATTCGCTGGATTAGGGCTTTGTGGGGCAAGGGAATGTGTCTCTCCCTCCATCCCCTTCTCCCCTCTGCTACCCCTCTCCCCCTGTCCTACTTACTGCCTGTAAACGTAACCCCCTGAATGAAGTAGCGGTTGAAGAAGGCATAGACCAGCAGAGCCGGTAGGGTGAACATCATGGAGGCTGCCATGATGTAGTTCCAATAGCTGATGTATTCACCCTTAAAGGCATTTAATCCCAGGGGCAGGGTAAACATGGCTGGGTCAGACATGACCACCAGGGGTAATAAAAACTCATTCCAGGAACCCATGAAAACGAAAATTGTTTGGGCTGCCAGTGCCGGTTTTGCCAGGGGCAACACAATTTGAAAAAAGGTTTCAAACCGTCCCAAGCCATCCAGAGCCGCCGCTTCTTCCAACTCCTTGGGAAAATTAATAAAGAACTGGCGCATCATGAAAATAAACGTGGCATTGATCGCCCCAGGGATGATGAGTCCCTGGTAGCTATTCAACCAGCCTAACGATCGCAGAATTAGAAACTTTGGGAGTAGGGTAATTTGTCCCGGAATCATCAGCGCCGCCAGAATCAGGAAAAACCAGACCTGATTTCCAGGAAAGGGAATGCGTGCTAGGGCATAGCCTGCCATTGAGTTAAACAGCAAGTTGAAGAGGGTAATCAATAAGGCAGCGATCGCACTATTCAACAACCAGCGACCAAATAAGGGTTCCTGGGTAAAAATCTGCTGATAATTTGCCAGGGTCGGGGTTTCGGGAATCAAATGAATTCCGCCTGCGGCAATTTCAGAGAGTGGCTTCAGCGAAGCAGACAGTGCCCAGGCAAAGGGCAGAAAAGTAACCAGAGCATAGCCAATCAGCACGGTGTATAAAAGTCCGGTTGACCAGCGAAGGGGTTTCATATGCTACAACCTAATCTATGCGCTGTTCCCGGAAAAGCTGACGTTGAATCAGCGTTGAAACCATCAACACCACTGCCAGCATTAGGGTTAATGCCAGAGCATAGCCCATATCCAGATTTTTGAAGGCATACTGGTAAATCAACAGCACAATGGTCAGGGTTGAATCATTCGGTCCACCCGACCCGGCTGAAAAGATATAGGACTGATCAAATAGCTGAAAGGTCCCAATCACTCCCATCACCACCACAAAGAAGGTGACGGGTTGGAGAAACGGTAGGGTAATGTAGAAAAACTTTTCCCAACCCGTTGCCCCATCCAGAGTGGCTGCCTCGTACAAACTTTCTGGAATATCCTGCAAGGCTGCCAGGTAGATCACCATGAACAAGGGTGCCGTTGCCCAGGTATTCATCACCATAATCCCCTTGAGGGCAACTGCCGGATCGCCGAGCCAGTTATAGGTCGGTAAGTGAAACCAATCCAGCAGGTAATTCAGCAGACCATTCGAGTTATAAATCCACATAAAGATCAGCGTTAATACCGCTGACGAAGTCACCGTAGGTAGAAAAAAGGCAACCCGAAACCAGGAGCGCCCTTTAATTTGGCTGTTTAACGTCAGGGCTAGAAAAAGCGCCAATAAGGTTTGAACGGGAACGACGATCGCCACATACTCTGCCGTATTCCTTAACGCGATCCAGACCCGTGCATCCTGTGCCATCCGAACGAAATTTCTCAACCCCGTAAATTCATAGCTAACGTCCCCTAAAAGCTGCACCCGGTAAAACGCCAGCACGATCGCATAAAGAATAGGCAAAAACAGAAAGACTCCTGCAATCAAAATTGTGGGAGCCATAAAAGAGTAGCCAGTCATGGCATCCCTTCTAGGTTTGGCACTCATCGAATGTCTTCTCATAGTTAGAATCCTGAGTGCCAAGTAGTTTGTCCCAGAAGGTGAAATACAACCCGTAATGGACGGTGTACTTGAGATGATGAATGGAATGATGGGCAGGACCAATAAACCACCTGCCCAGCCAATGGTGGGGAAACGAGAGTGGTAGGCGATCGAGTCCTAGATGATTGAGTACTGCCCAAACCGTCATCGTGGTGAGTACGGCAATCAAGGTAATGAAATGGAGTGGGATAACGAAAACAATACCAACCAGAAAAAGCGACTGAATGAACGCCTCCAGGGGATCAAAAGCAAACGAAGTCCAGGGGGTAGGATAGCGCGATTGATGATGTCCCTGATGTAACCAGCGAAATAGCCACGGATGGTGAAACAATCGATGGGTGAAATAAAAATAGGTATCTTGAAGAACTAATACAATGCCGTAACTAAACCCTAAGTACCACAGCCCATACTGTTGAGATTGGCTGTATAAGCAGGTAAGACCTCGACCGTACTCTGACATAACAAAGGCTGCCGCCAGGGCAAATATCCCCGCCGAGAGTACCGACAGTTTAATATCGTGTTGGATTGAACTCCAGGAGGGAGGCTGATAGTGCAGACTGGGATTGGCAAAGGACTTGCTCAACGGAGAATAGAAGAACCAATACATTCCCCCTGCCACTAGAAAATACCGTAACAGAATAATTCCAAAGAAGGCGATGCCATAAAATCCAAATGAGTGGTCTATCAATTCAATCTCCTTGCCATTCCCTCTCCAGGTTCAGGAAAGTCTGCCGATGAATGATCTACTATCTCTCTCTTCAATTTCAATTGAGGAGCATCGGGTTGAACTTCAGGGTAGGATGTCTGGAGCGATCGCTGACTATCTAATAAAAAACTCATACTAAGACTCAGAAATTAAACTTTTATAAACACCACAATCGAATCGCACTGACTTAGACCGTGGGCACTGCCTACCTGATGAATTATCAAAGCTTACAGCCCTTAGCAAAGGCTGATTTCAGCGCCATTCACTACAATCATACAATTTATAGATTCTTCTATACTGTACTCAACTGATTTCAGCCTGGGCAAAGTAAACTTTACCAAATAGCAAAAGCTTGGTTCTGTGTGACCTTGGATTAAAGGACTGCTAAAGAAATTTCTCAAAAAGATTTTACCCTTCGACTTCGCTCAGGGCGCAAGCTGGCTGAGCGAAGTCGTTGGCATAGCTTGCCCGTAGGGCATAGACAGCGGGTAATTTTTTGCTGGAAAGCGCCTAAGACCTGTGACGTTGTTTTCGGGCATCGCCCTTGCGCTTACTCACTTCTACTCACAGGGTAATAGCGCAGCAAATCGCATGGCTATCGCTGCAATAGGGCGATCTCACTCTATAAAAGCTGGGCGATGTTTTCATATAGAACTTCGATGGCGCAGAAAAAGTCAATACTACTCAATGCAACAGTATCTCCAGCACGGTAAATTTGGGGCATCCATAGATTATTGGTTTTGCGTTGAAATTGTTCAACCAAAATCTGTTTTTGGTGAATCAAAAGATATTCTTCAAATGCTGGATTTGATTTGTAATCGGCAAATTTATCGCCTCGATCAAATGCCTCTGTCGAGTCGGATAAGACTTCAATGATTAGTTTGGGATGCAGGATAAAGTCTTCATCGGAGCGACGATCGCGATCGTCGCAAGTGATCGCCAGATCAGGATAGTAGAAGAGGTTTAGAGCGGGCAGGCGCACTTTCATGTCAGAGGTGTAGGGAATACAGCCTGTGCCGCGCAGGTGATTGACGAGTAGAGCGGAGATGTTACCTGTGATAATGACATGAGCTTTGCTGGCTCCTGCCATCGCCACCATTTGTCCCTGGAGGTACTCATGTTTGATCGGGCTAATGCGCTCGATCGCTAAATAGTCTTCCGGGGTGAAGTAAGCATGGCTTTTACTAATAGTCATCACCTGTACTCCCTCAAGACTCGTCTTGAGTATATATTGCACTGAGGCTTCAACCCTGAATCAGGTTAAACTACCAATCTTCGACCGCGACACTGTTACAGCCATTTTCATTTGTGTATGCCACCCCGATCCATAAGGCAGTACCATTGAGCACAAACATCTATCTGCGGTGAATGCTTGGGCAGATCATTCATTGACTCAGCCAGGCGATCGCTTGCCGAATCCACTCCTCCGCATCGGCATTCTTAGAAAGCGCAGTCCCTTGCCCCACGGACTGTAGCGCTTTAGCAATTTCGCTGTTGGTATAACCCAATGCCACCAGCGTCATTTCCACATCTTCCTGCACTGCCAGCGCAGGACCGGCCGAAGGAGCGGCAACTACTCCCGCCTCCAGTCGCCATTCTGCCAGTTTCGTCTTTAGCTCCAGGGCAATACGCTCGGCAGTTTTGGTCCCGACCCCCGGAGTCCTGGAAAGGGTACGGATATTTCCAGATACAATCGCCTGCACCAAGCCCTGCAACCCCAGGGTATCCAGCAATGCGACTGCCAGTTGAGGACCAATGCCACTGACGCTTACCAACTGCCGAAACAAATCCCGCTCTGCCATTGACCCAAATCCGAACAGCACGACCTGGTCTTCTCGCACATTCAGATGAGTAAACACCTGGGCATACGCTCCCATCGCCGGTAGATCCTGCACCAGACGCGGCACGATCTGCACATCATACCCGACCTGATTCACCTCCAGCGTCAGTGTTACTCGGCTACCGCTTTTCTGAATGCCTGCGATCGTGCCTTTGAGATAGCCAATCATAAAAGTGATCAGGTGTTGAGGGATGGCGGTCTTTAGTTATAGCAGGCAATGGGGGGTGGGTGATCGCGGCTTGGAAATTCAGGGATCTAAAAAACTGTCAGTTCAGGATTTCATTCATAATCCTAAAACAGGAGCGAGTTGTGATTCTGACAGCCCGATTGTAGGAAAAGAAACTAATGGATCGATTGAATTTCCAGATATTTCAGCAGTTTTGGACGATCGCCAGGGCTTATTGGCAGGGAGATGAAAAATGGCAGGCTAGAGGGTTTTTGCTGGCGGTGGTGGTGTTACTGCTGGCATATACCGGGTTAAGTGTGGTTCTCAACAATAAGCGAGGGGTACTGATTTCAGCCCTTTCGGCACAGGACGAACCTCGTTTCTGGCAAACGGTGGTGATTTTTATCGGGGTGCTGGTCGTCTATGCTCCGCTGCTGGCGGCGTATACCTATCTTCGCGATCGCCTCAGTCTGAACTGGCGACGCTGGCTCACCCACCGATTTGTAGATCACTACTTCCGCGATCGGGCTTACTATAACCTGCATATTTCAGGCGTGACTATCGATAACCCCGACCAGCGGATCGCTGAAGATGTCCGTAGTTTTACCCAGGAATCCCTCACCTTTTTGCTGGTGCTGGTCGAGTCTGTGCTGTCAGTGATTGCCTTTAGCGGAGTTCTGTGGGGAATTTCAAAATCCCTGGTATTGTTTCTTATCCTTTACGCGCTTGTGGGCACCCTAGTTACAACGGTCATCTTCGGTAAACCGCTGGTTCGGCTTAACTATGAGCAGCTTAAAAAAGAAGCTAACTTTCGGTTTAGCCTGGTGCGAATTCGTGAAAATGCAGAAGCGATCGCCTTTTACCGGGGCGAAGAGCAGGAGTCAACCCAGGTAAAACAGCGATTTCTAGACGTGTTTGATAACGTCAAACGGTTGCTGGTGTGGGAATTGAATTTGAATATTGTGACGAATGCCTATGAGTTTATTCCCTTCATTCTGCCTGCCCTGGTGGTGGCTCCCGCCATCTTTGCCGGAGATCTGGAAGTCGGCAAAGTCAGTGAAGCCCAGGGAGCCTTTATCCGTGTGTTTTTCTCCCTTAATGTTGTGGTTGCCCGCTTCCAGGCACTGACCACCTTTGGAGCCGGAATTAATCGCCTCTATACCTTCGCTGAATTTTTAGACCAAACGGAGGCATCCCCTGCCGATTCGGTAGAGCAACCGCCCACAATTCAAACGCTGGAAACCGATCGCCTGTCTCTGGAAGCTCTTACCCTGCAAACCCCAAACTATCAGCGCACCCTGGTCGAAAACCTTTCGATCGAGGTTCCTACAGGACAGGGGCTTTTGGTGACGGGAGCCAGTGGGTGTGGTAAAAGTTCCCTCCTACGAGCGATCGCTGGATTATGGAATTCTGGCACAGGCAAGATTAGTCGTCCGGAAGCAGACCAGATCCTATTTTTACCGCAGCGTCCCTACATGGTGATGGGTAGCCTCCGCGACCAACTGCTCTACCCCAATACCCACCTCAAAGTAGAAGCCGAGCAACTCAAGCAAGTTCTGGAGCAAGTCAACCTGGCAGGCTTAGATGAGCGGTTTGGCGGTTTAGACGCTAACCACGACTGGGCAGATGTCCTATCCCTGGGAGAACAGCAACGGCTTACCTTTGCCCGTCTGCTGCTGAACAAACCGAATTACGCCATTCTAGACGAAGCCACCAGCGCTCTTGATCTCAATAATGAGGAGCGGTTGTATCAACATTTACAGGCAATGGGCACAACGTTCTTAAGCGTGGGGCACCGTTCCACATTAGCCAACTACCATCAGTCGGTGCTCAAGCTGTCTCAGGATAAAACATGGCAGGTAATGCAGCCCAGCATGCTGACTTAACGATTACAGGGTAAGAGATGCCTGACAAACCACTAGTGTTGCAAACACTAAATTTTGCAACATGGGGGCTTGGGGGCTTCGCCCCCAAGAAGGGGTTCCACCCCTTCACCCCTTGCAAAACTTTCGTTTTGCTGTACTAGGCAGGAACCGGATTGGATTCAGAATTAGCAGTTTCATTGGCAATTGAGGCATTTGAAGGCATTTCCTCAAGACTGATTTTGCCGGTGTCTGGAGTGTTTGCCAGGTTCTGATCCTGAAAAACCCTCAAATCAAACCAGAAGGTTGTACCCCTGCCAACCTCACTGACAAGATGGACTCTAGTGCTATGCTTTTCAACAATATTTCTGACGATGGACAATCCTAAACCAGTGCCCTCTAGCGTATGAACCCGGTTTTCAACGCGGAAGAAACGGTCAAAAATCACATTCTGGTCTTCAAGATCAATGCCAATGCCCGTATCGGCAACCTCTACTCGAACAAACTGGGGAGCGTGGTCAGAGGGATCCGACTCCTCACCAGGGGGTAGGTATTCAAAGGGAGGAGTCAGGAAGTAGTGATTCTGAGGGAGCAAAGCTTCGGGATGGTTGCCCAACAGGTAAGCCCGCATTGCTACTTTACCCCCAGTTTCAGTGAACTTCAGAGCATTACCCACCAGATTCGTGAATACCTGAAGTAACAGGTCATAGTGCCCAATCACTGGCGGCAGATCCGGTTCAATGTCTTGAATTAGCTCAATTCCCTTGTCTTTAGCGTTGAGCTGATAGGTTCGTAACGTCTGTTCAATCGGTTGTGCCAGATCTACAGACTCCATCTGGTAAAGCTTACAAGATTCCAACCGGGACAGATCCAGGACATCATTGACCAATCGAGTCAGGCGATCGGTTTCTCGGTTTGCCGTCTCTAAAAACTCCTGCCGTTCCTCATGGCTCAAGTCTTCCCCATACTCATACAGGGTTTCAATAAATGATTTTATATTGAATAGGGGAGTCCTAAGCTCGTGAGACACATTACTGATGAACTGGCTTTTAGCTTCATTCAATTCTGCTTCCCGAGTAATGTCTTGAACCGTCATGGCAATGCCTTTCACATTCTCACGCGCCAGATCTAGAACAGTAGTCAGGAGGATGCGAACGGTCCGTTCACGCAGAGCATCTGGTAAAGAATCAGCCGGTTCCTTAATTGAAATCCGAAATTCTGCCCCTTCCCTTAAATCACCTTTCGCAATCCGGTACAGGGGGCGTGTGATTTCAGTTTGTACTTCTGGGGGCAGTAGACAAAGGACATTGGTACTCTCAACGGGTTTGCTTTCCCATCCAAACAAACGACGGGCAGTAGGATTGACCAGAATCACTTGCAGGTCAATATCCAGCAAAACAGCTCCATCGGCGATCGTGGAAACCAGGGTTTCGAGCTTTGCTTTTTCGGCAGTCAGTTCTTCAATGTTCTGTTCTTCATAGCGCTCTAAGCGCTCTGCCATATCGTTAAAACTGGCGATCAACTCACCCAACTCACCTCCTAAGGGCAGATCGACACGCTGCTTAAAATTACCAGTGGCAATATTTTTGACCCCAACCAGCAATTCTTTAATGGGTTTGGTAATGGTGAGGGCATTGAAGACGGCTCCTAAAATCACCATTACCCAGATCGAGACAAAGACAGCGATCGTCACATCCCGTGTCAGATGAGAGGAGGTGACAACGGTGGGGTTGGGATTGGTACCGATCGCCAATACCCCTTTGTACTGACCTTCATAAAGGAGTGGCACAAATACATCAGTGACTTCCCCATCGGGAGTCAGGTGTTGCCGCACCATCGGCAGATCGGTGTGGTCAGCATAGTTATCCGGCAAGTGAATTTTGCGCCGAATCGTTAGTGAATTCTGAACCTCCGATTCAGAAAAGGGGATACCGAAGAAAATATTGCCTTCCTCATCGGCATACAGCATATAGCGAATGCTGGAGGTGCTGCTGTAAAAGCGGTGGGAAAAGCGTGCCAATTCTGTGTGGTTATTTTCACCCACCAAGGGAGCCACATTTGCGGCTAATAGCAAGCCCAGGTCACGACCGAAACGAGTATCGTTCAACCGGGCATCTTGCTGAATCGTATTGACTGCCCAAAAGGTTAAGCCGCTCATAATCAGAGAGACAACCAGCGTTGCCGCAGCCATCAACTTGGTCTGGAGGGTAAACTCTGACCACCAGCTAGCGATGATTTCTCTAATCTGTTTCAGGAAGGCAACCAAGGGGAATGGGGCAGTAGGGGATAAGGAGTTGAGAGTTGGGGATTAAATCTGGTGATGGGTAATGGGTCGTATTAGTCATTCGTCATTCGTCATTCGTCGTTTGTAAATACCACTGACTACTGACCACTCACCCCCCTAACAACCAACGACTAAGTACTAACTACTATATGTTAACTGGGGTCTGATTGAATCGTCTTGACCCAGTAGCCAATGTCCTGCCGATAGTACATGCCGTCAAAGTGAATACTGTGAACCGCAGCATAGGCATTGGCGATCGCACTCTCTAAGGTTTCCCCCGTAGCCGTTACGCCCAACACTCTGCCGCCATCAGTAACCAGGACTTGCTGTTTCAGTTGGGTACCAGCATGGAACACGACCGCGCCCTGAGTCTCTGCCTCATCAATTCCAGTAATTGGGGTCCCTTTCTGGTAGGAATCTGGATATCCTTCAGCCGCAACCACTACACAGGTAGCGGCTCCTGGTTTCCAATCAATGGGAGGTAGCTCGGCTAACCGCTGCTGAGCGCAGGCAACCAGTAGATCTTCCAGGGGCGTGTCCAGCAGGGGCAACACTGCCTGCGTTTCGGGATCACCAAAACGGCAGTTAAACTCAATTACCTGAGGATCTCCAGCAGGAGTGATCATCAGTCCAGCATAGAGAACACCCCGATAGTCAATGTTTCGCTTTCGTAACGCCGCGATCGCGGGTTCCAAAATCTCTGTCTGAATGCGTTCCATTAGTTCAGACGTGACTATCGGCGCTGGGGCATAAGCCCCCATCCCGCCTGTATTGGGTCCAGTATCGCCATCGCCAATTCGCTTGTGATCCTGAGCGGGCAGCAGGGGGAAAATCGTCATGCCATCGGTCAGTGCCAGAACAGAAACCTCCTGACCGGTCAGACATTCTTCAATGACAATCTGTTTGCCCGCATCGCCAAACTGCCCACCCAAAGCTGCCGAGATCGCCTCTTCGGCTTCTGCCAACGTGGTGGCAACCGTCACGCCTTTGCCCGCAGCCAACCCATCTGCCTTGATCACAATGGGCACCCCCTGCGATCGCACATAGGACTGGGCTGCCTTAGCATCGCTAAACACCGCTGACCGGGCAGTTGGAATCTTTGCCTCCAGCATCAATTCCTTTGCCCATGCCTTACTGGCTTCAATCTGCGCTCCGGCACGGGTCGGACCAAACACCGTCAACCCCTGGTCCATCAAAAAATCTGTAATTCCTGCTGCCAAAGGCACTTCGGGACCGACTACAATCAAAGACACCCCATTGACCAGAGCAAACCGGGCAATTCCTTCAAAATCATTGATCCCTAATGCAAGATTCTGGCAGCGCTTCATGGAAGCAGTACCACCATTGCCGGATACACAGGTGACCTGTTGCACTCTGGGGGATTGTAGGAGTTTCCAGACAATGGCATGTTCACGACCGCCATTGCCAACAACCAGAACCTTCACAATATTTTTCCGTCTAAGTTCATGAACCCAGCGAGCAACTACTTGCTCAGTCAAATGCATTTAATTATGTCATGCTCTCACCGTCAAATGACTAGTTCACTCAACGAAAAAAGTTAAAGTCTTGATGACGTAACATATTTATTACCCATCACCCCTTGCGACCCACCCTTTCACCTCACCTTTCAATTCTCAATTCAAACCTCTCAACCCAAAACATCTGACCACTCACGTTCTATTCCTTGCCATCTATCACCTACCACCTAAACGGAGTTCATATTAATGGGGCGATCGCATAAATACTATCGTTGGATGCCGATCCTGCTAATGCTGGGCGGTTGGGTTCCGGCAATGGAGGCACTGGCTCAACTGGATCAACCGATTCAAAGTTATCCCCCTGGGCAACAGACCCAACCAGATGTCTCTTTACCAACTCAACCAGGCGAAGATGAGCTTAATCTGCCTGCCCAACCAAGTCCATTCCCAAGTGAGCAACCCGCCCCACCGAGTGAACCCGCCTCAACAGCCCAACCCGGTGAGCCGGTTCAGTCCATTCCACCCCTGGAGGGAGCCAAGCCTGCGCCCAGAAAGGACGAGTTTCCACCCAATCCGTTGGAACTGGAAATTCCCGATCCGCTAGTGCGGGAAGACGTGGAACAGCGACCCTTGACACCGGCTGAACGGAAACAGTTAATCCCTGCTCTGAACCAGTTGGATGCCCAGGCAGCCGCCCAACTGAAGGCAGGAGATGCCATCGGTGCTTTTGACACCTGGAACCGGGAACTGCGACTGCGGCGATATCTGGGTCCCGTAGAAGAAGTGAGGGCACTGGGTCGGGTTGGGGATGCTGCCTGGAGAGAAAATAACACCCCCCAGTTACGGTGGATTACGGGACGACTAGACGAAATATTTGCGGATGCCAAGGCACCTACTCCAGGCTTAGGCAACAACGTCAGCTTTGGCAGAGCGAATGTTGCCGATCGCGTCACCCTGCTTAATGCTTTGGGAGCGGCATACCAGCAGGTACGGCTACCCCAGGCGGCTGTTGCTGTGTACGAACTGCTGCTGGTCGAGGCACGGCAGCGCCAGGATGAGAAGCAGGTAGACAGCACCCTGACCACGCTGGGGCAGCTTTACCTGAACTGGTTTAACTACCCTAAAGCCGCTGAAACTTACAACCAACTGCTGGCAAGGGCAAGAGGGCAGAGAAATACCCAAAACGAAGTCATTTACCTGACCCAACTGGCTTATATACATGAACAGGCAAAAGAACCCGCCCAGGCAATCCCCTATCAAGAGCAACTGGTTGGTCTGTACCAGAAGTTAAATGACCCCAAACCTATACCAGCACTCCGGGTCAAAATTGGGGATAACTATCAGGCAGTCTCTCGGTTAGACCTGGCAGAGCGAAGCTATCAGGCAGCTTACCAGCTTGCCCAACCTCTCGTGCAGCTCGGTTACGCCAGCGATGCCCTAAAGAAACTGGGCGTTCTGTATCTTGCCAACGATCGCCCCGATGCGGCTCTGCGCGTCTACAACTTCCTGGTTGGTGTAGAGCAACAGGCGTATAACGTCTACGGCATGATGGATGCCTATGACCAGATTGGAAAGATTTATGCCTCTCGTAAAGCCTACCCACAAGCTGTTACGGCTTTTCAGCGGGGGCTGGTTTTAGCCCGTCAACTCAAGTATAGAGAAGACTACTTTACAGCTCAAATTCAGCAAGTCTCTCAACAGCCGAGACAGTAAGTTTGGTTAGGGGAGAGGGGAGAGGAGAGAGGGGAAGTAAAAACAGTGCTTACTCGCTGATGGCGGCTAATTGCTAGCTGTACCAGCCCATGCCATGATTTCCTGGCAATTTCTAACGCTGGCGAATCTGACTCACTAAATGCCTCAGTTCTGGCAGGATAAGGGCTTCCATCGCTAACGTGACAGCATTGGTAGAACCGGGAAGGGAAAACACTAACCGATCGCGAAAAACACCAGCCGTGGCACGGGACGCGATCGCCCGTGAACCAATCTCCTGATAACTCAACCAGCGAAACAGTTCACCAAAACCTGGTATCGGCTTTTCCAAAAGGCTTTCAAGCACATCATAGGTGGTGTCCCTGGGGGCAATGCCTGTACCCCCATTGAAGATCAGGACATCCAAATCTAAGTCTTGAACGAGGTTGATGAGATGCGATCTAATTTGGTCCGGCTCATCTTTAAGAATGGCGTAAGCCCCTATATGGTGTCCTGCTTTCTTCAGCAATTGTTGAATACGCTGCCCACTTTTATCCGTGTCAATGGTGCGGGTATCGCTAACGGTAATCACCGCACAACGAACTGAAGTCTCAGAAGCATCCGGATGAGGAGTTGCAATCATTCCATCACGACTTGCTGAATCCTAGACCATTCGCTTCAGCATAGCGATTCATAAATCGCACAAAACGGTCAAAGTCCTCTTCAGACTTCATCAAAAGAACGGCTTCAATTGCCTCTGGTTGACCATTAACAAACTTAGCTTTCACCTCGCGTGTCGCGATCTCCCCTTCATCGTCAATCAAATACATGCCGGTAATTTCTTCTGTATTGTCCCGATTCAGAGCTTTGGGGTTCTGAAAATAAAACGTTGCAGTACCGTTACTGCCGTCTCGTGCCCGTGTCACTCGTACATCAGGTACGATTTCCTCATCAAACCCGCGTGAAAATTGAATTCGAGCTGTCATATCCTTCAATTAGAGATTATCAATGTGGAAAACTTTATCCTCCCATCATACGGAACTAAGGGGAATTAGGTAAACCAGGATACGAAGGATACGAAGAGGAGGGGAATGGGGGAAAGAGGTGTTAGGTATTAGAGGGAAGGAAGCCGTTACTAGTCATTGGTCATTGGTCATTGGTCGTTGGTCATTCTCAACTCTCAACTGCTTTTCCTCCTTTCCTCTCTGTCAGCCGAGTGGCAGTTCTTAAAATCTGCCCTGCTAGAATGGCGGCTCCGAAACCGTTGTCGATGTTGACAACGCCAATTCCGGGGGCGCAGGAGTTGAGCATGGTTAAGAGGGGGGCTAGTCCGTTAAAATTGGCTCCATAGCCCACGCTGGTGGGGACGGCAATCACGGGACATTCTGCTAAACCAGCCACGACACTGGGCAATGCGCCTTCCATTCCGGCAACTACGATCAGGACATCCGCATCCGCGATCGCCTGCCGATTATTCAACAGCCGATGAAGACCCGCAACTCCCACATCCCACAGTCGGTTGACTTGAAACCCACACAGTTTAGCGGTCAAAGCGGCTTCCTCGGCAACTGGAAGATCGGCAGTGCCTGCGGAAAGAACGCTAATGGTACCAGCGTGACTGGGAGTGGAAGGGGTAGAATCTCTCGGTTCTTCTTTACCCTGGATAAAGCAAATCCGAGCAAGGGGATGGTAATGCAAGTTAGGGATTTTTTCCCGCAACTGATCATAAACCGTCTGCTCAATTCGGGTTGCCATCACAGCAGGCGTATGAACCGATTGATCAGCGCTGACGCGATCGCGCATGGCTTGCATAATTTGGGCAATCTGGTCTACGGTTTTACCCTGTCCCCACACAACTTCTGGAAAGCCTGTGCGGAGGGCGCGGTGATGGTCTATACGGGCAAAGTCCTCTACTGGCTCATAGTTGAGGTACTTGAGCTTGTCAAAAGCAATGTCTGGGCTAATTTCACCCTGGGCAACAGCCTGAAGTAGATTCTTTAAAACATCGGGTTGAGTCACGGTAGCAAGGGAAGGAGTAGGAGAACTTTATTTACTTTAATGTGAGAGGAAAGGATGGGTGAAGAGTTGAGAGTTGAGAGTTGAAAAGGACCAATGACCAATGACCAGTAACGGCTTTCTTCCCTCTAGCAACTAACCACTCCCCTCACTCCTCAACTTCCGTTTCGCCGCCTGCCACAGTTGCTCTAACTCTCCCAGGGTGTAGTCGGATAGGGGGCGATCGGCAACGGCTTCCATTTGCTCCAGGCGACGGATAAACCGCTGGTTGGTGCCCTGAAGTGCGGCGCTGGGATCGAGATCGTACCACCGGGCAATATTAATCAGGGTAAACAGAAGATCACCTAGTTCTGCCTCCTGATGGGCTTTGTCTAAACCATCCAATGCTTCTCGAAACTCGGTCAGTTCTTCCTGAAACTTGTCCCAAACACCATCAACGGTTTCCCACTCAAAGCCTTCAGCGGCAGCTTTGCGGGAGATTTTCATGCCTGCCATTAGCGGGGGCAGCGATCGCGCATAGCGATTTAACTGGCGGCTCAGGGGGGGGGGGATCGTGGGATCTTCTCCCTTCTCTGCGGCTTTAATCTGTTCCCAGTTGCGGTACAAATCATCCATCGTTTCTACCTGAACATTCCCAAAGACATGGGGATGACGGCGAATCAGTTTTTCGCTGATGCTATGGGCGATTTCGGTCAGGCTGAACTGTTCTTGTTCGCTGGCAATCTGAGCTTGAAGCACGACTTGCAGCAGCAGATCCCCTAACTCTTCACAAATTGCCTCTGGGTTACCTGTTTGAATCGCATCAACCGTTTCGTAGGCTTCTTCAATGACATAGGGAATCAGGCTTTCAGGCGTTTGTTCTAGATCCCAGGGGCAACCACCTGTAGGCGATCGCAGTTGAGCAACGACCTCTACCAAATGCTGAACCGCATCCAGCATTGCTGTTTTGTTTATCGGGTTCTCGGAATGTGCCATGCAGGAATTGCAAATATTACACTTCTTTACTTTAGTGGACGCAGGGCAGTTTCTTACCCCTTTGGGCAGAAGTTAACTGACACTGAATTTTCTAGAGTTTCAGTAGACTTTGGAAACTTTGTCGGGAATAGGAAGAAAATCAAAATATCATCAAAAGCTGTTCTATTCAGCATTTCAACTTAACTTTCTCGAATGGTATTTTGGCAAGTCGTTAAAAACTTTTCAGCGAAATTTTACTATTTCCGATTTGGTTTAATACTTTTTTACTGGCGACTTTCTCAGGTATTGCTTTGAAGTCGTTAGGTATCAAATTGGGAGATTTGTTATGAATGAGCGATTGACTAGAAACTTTACGGATGACTTCAAACAAACCCAAAAGGGCAATCCAGGAAGGTCACTATGGCGTGCGCAGGGAGCGATCGCGCTGGCGCTGGTTGCCATTCTTCTACCTGCCTGTAATAACGTCCGTCAACCAGAGGCAACAGCTCCGGATACGGGTACCGTCACGACTGAGGATGTTGCTGACCGAACCGAGCAACTGATTGGCAAAACGGTTACGGTTCGCAGCGAACCCGTGCGGCAAGTGGGAACCAATGCTTTCATCATTGAAGATGAGCGGTTCTTTGGTAATGAGTCAATTCTAGTTGTGAATGCGACTGGTCAATCCTTACCCGTTCCCATTGATGCGGGAACTGAATTACAGGTTACGGGTGAAGTTCGCAATTTTGTGATTACCGAGGTTGGGAAACAAAATAACTTGCCCTTGCAAGCAGACCTATTTCGGGAATACGAAAATAAACCTGCTATCATCGCTCGATCAATTGCTCCTGCCCCAGCTCCAGGAGAGATTTCTAATAATCCTCAACAGTACTACGGGAAGTCGATCGCGGTTGCTGGCGAAGTAGACGCGATCGAAGGCGTAAGTATCTTTAAGCTAGAGGAAAGACAATTACTCGGTGCGAATGAGTTACTGGTGATTAACGCCAGCCCTAAAACCGCCCAACAGCAGGGATTTAAGGATGGTGAAACGGTAGCCGTTACAGGTGTGCTGCGCCCGTTTGTAGTAGCTGAGCTTGAGCAACAGTATGGCACTGCCATTAGCCGTGATGCCCTGCAACAGTTAGAAGCAGAGTACAAAAATAAACCTGTACTCATTGCCGAAGGAGTTTATCCATCGGCTGTTTCAGGCTCTGCCCAGTAAGTTATACCGATTTAAGGAGATTTCCACCAAACAAAATACCCCACCGCCTACGGCACCTCCCCTTACCAAGGGGAGGCTGGGAGGGGTTCAACGAGGTGAAAATATTCCTGGAAATCACCTAAATTCCTGTGGTTATCACAATTTTGCCCGTTACATGCCCTGCTTCGCTGTGCAGATGAGCCGCTTTTATCTCAGATAAGGGATAGGTACGGTCAATCACAGATTGAATCTTTCCTGACTCAATCTGCTCCTTCAAATAAGCCAGATCAGAACCATTAGATTTGAGCAGAATAATTTTATATTTTGGACCAGATGTGAACCAGGATAAAAAACTCAAAAAGTAGTTGCTGGGATAAATCTGGGTTGTAATGTAAACCCCATTGGGTTGCAAAACCTTTTTGCATTCCGATAGCGATCGATTACCTACCACGTCAAACACAATATCGTATCGAGTTGGATCCTCTGTAAAGTCCTGCTGGGTATAGTCAATCACGCGATCGCTCCCCAAACGTTTAACCAATTCTGAATTTTTTCCACTACACACAGCCACCACTTCAGCGGCTCTCAACGCTTTTGCAATCTGCACGGCAAAGGTGCCTACCCCTCCAGATGCGCCATTGACCAACACCCTTTGCCCCACCTCTAGCTTGCCCTGATCACGGAGAGCTTGTAGGGCAGTCAGTGCAGCCAATGGCACGGTTGCCGCCTGTTCATGACTCATATTCATTGGTTTGAGCGCAGCGACCTCTGCTGAAACCGCCGCATATTCGGCATAAGCTCCTCCTGCAAGCTGGTCGAGCCGTGTGTATACCGCATCTCCCGGTTTAAATTGGGTCACGCGATCGCCCACCTCTACGACCTGTCCTGAAACATCAAAACCCAGGATGATGGGAAATTGGCTCCCAGTCAGAAATTTGAGCATCCCTTTGCGGATCTTCCAATCGATTGGATTGACGCTCGAAGCATAGACCCTGACCAACATCTGGTTCGGCTTAATTTTCGGCTTGTCTACCTCTGCAAACTGCAAAACCTCAGCCGTTCCGTACTGATTAATAATGGCAGCTTTCATTAAGTCTCCTTTATTTTATTGCAGCAATTTATAGCGTTTTTGAATCCAGTGAGGTACATCTTGGGAAAAAGTTCAGGCTCCATCATTAAGCATCAGCCAAAGGAAGCAGAATCAGCATCATTGTTTACCAAACAAATGGTTCAAACGTTGAATCGGATTGTATTATCGTTTAAGCGATTCGCTTTAAGAGACCGGGATAGTTCAGAACTGTTATGTAGTCTGAATTCTGGAAGCAATGCTCCTGATCAAGTTAAGGGATACAAGTTAAGGGATAGATATCATGAATCACAAAATCTTCTTAAGCTTAGTTGCCACTTCTACCCTGGCTGGCTCGACATTCACCCTGTTACTGACAGCAAATCTGGCATCTGCGGTAAAAGTGAGTCCGATCGCCCAACAAGCATCCTGCGACCTCCCCCTTAGCTCCAATCTGGAAGCTACTGTGATGAACTCTATTCATCATAACCGTGCCCGCCTGATAGCCTCGTCTGGGCAAATTTCGCTAGAAGATGCCAGCGTAGACTTCAGTACAGCCGAGAGTGATGCTGCGGTGGCATTGTTTGGCTGCGATTGCCCTCCTTGCATTAATGCTTTGCGTCAGTTACGTCGCCCTTCTTTGCAAAATAATGGACAGGGGCATTGCTGGACGGCACTCCAAAGGCGTGTTTCCAACCAGCAGATAGAGGATGTGCTGCAAACCCTGGAAGCGGAAGAAGCAACTCAGAAAAGTCGTTAATCCCCTCACCCTCGTAAACTTCCTGAGAACTGTAACGAAGTTGTCAGAATTTCGGTGTTTCTGCCCATTAATGTTTCTGTTGCTGTGGGCAACATTGAGTCAATGGACAGGTTGCACACGCTTCAGACAGTTAGGAAGGAAGCATGAAAGGTTCTCGCTACGACATTTCTCCCGCCAGACCTGATCAACTTATCTGGATCTCCCAGGAAGTCAACATCAATCTATCGGCACCGCTTCGCCGCTCTCGCCCCAGAATTCGATTTGTTCCTTTGAAACCGCTCCGCCAATGGCTGGATGGGATTCAAATTCAGAGTCCTGAGGCGGCAAGAAAAATCTGCCAGACCATCCCCTCCCATTGCCCCTTTGAACGCACAATTAAACTTTTCGGACACACCGTTCTGTATATCCCTCCGCTCTGTAAGCTCAATCCGCTTTATGAAGAGCTGGTTGCACTTCGGTTCCGGGCATTGTGTTACTTAGCGGACGAGTGCGGTGAGGATGTGAGCCTGTACTGTTAGCTTTCCCGCTTGGGCAATTGCGTGGGGCGAACGGCGATCGCTTGAGATTGACCATTGCGGTTTACTCTAAATTGAAGAGTATTGCCAATCCCGGCTTCTTTGACCCGATCTTGCACCTGACTGGCATTTTCAATGGGTTTGCCATTCACACTTTCAATGATGTCGCCTGGCTGAAGACCTGCCTGTGCCGCCGGAGAACCCGCTGCCACTCTTCCCACAACCACCCCCCTATCCTGGTTCACCTGAAAACCCAGGTCCGCTTGATTCATTTCTCTCCGCAATTCTGGGCTGAGTTCTGCCATTTCCAGTCCAATGTAGGGATGCTCAACTCGCCCTTTCTTAACTAACTGCTCGGCTGCCTGCTGGGCAGTGTTAATAGGAATGGCAAAGCCAATACCCTGGGCACCTTGAATAATGGCAATGTTCATCCCAATCACTTCTCCCTGGGCATTCAGCAGCGGTCCGCCGGAGTTGCCTGGATTAATCGCAGCATCCGTTTGAATAAAGTCCAGCCGCTCAGTTGGAACACCCACTTCTGCACTGGAGCGTTGAGTCGCGCTGATAATTCCCTGCGTTACCGTATTGCTGAGTCCCAACGGATTGCCGATCGCGATCGCCGTCTGTCCGGGTAATAAATCATCTGAATTGCCCAAACGAGCGGTTGGCAATCCTTTTGCCGAAATTTTGATCACAGCCACATCAGTCACCCGATCCGTTCCCAAAACCCGACCATCAAACTGGCGGCCATCCTTCAACACCACCGAAACCGAATCGGCACCCGCTACCACATGGGCGTTCGTTAACACGCGACCATCCTGACTGATGATGAACCCGGATCCGGTTCCTCGCTGGACCTGTTGGCGTTCGGGAACCTGCCCACCAAAAAACTGCTCCAGCACCGAGTCTTGTCCCCGCGATCTCTGAACGGTGCGCGAGGAGTCAATTCGCACAACAGCGGCACCCACCTGCTGAACAATCTCAGCAATGTAATCAGGGTTTGTGACTGTTGATGGTGCCATCGGGGCAGGCGTGGACACGGGCTGTTCTTGCCCGTCCCGCACGTCTCGAATGGCGATACACCCAGCACTGCTACCGATCGCCAGTAGAGCCAGGTAGAGCAGAGGTTGCTTGAGGAGATATCGCATAGTTTTCCTTGACTCCAGCAAAGTTTTCCAGCAAAGTTTTAAAGTCGTTAGCCGCGTAATTGGGATGTCCTGATGCTTTTGATGGTAATAGTCCCTCCGCTGGTGACATCTGGCTATTGAGTGAGAGTGGATGATCACGCTCCTCTATAAAGGGGTATGCATTCCTGGATAATGAACTGCTCTCGGCTAATCCCATTTCTGTCTTTAGGTCAAGTTAAAAAAAATGCCCTTCAGGTATATTTCCTAACCAGATCTACCCAGTCGAGTCTGAGCCACTGAAAACTCTTAACTTTAGATAGAGATTTTTCTAAACCATGACTAACTCCCCTGAGCCAGAATCGGAGAATCGTCCTCGCAGACGGTTTTTGACCCGTCAAAGAGCGATCGCAGCTAGTGTCCTGGTTCTGGCAGGGGTCGGGGGCGGTGCCCTGTGGGGGTGGCTCTGGATTCATCGAGAATTGGTGCCCCTGGTTGAGCAAAATTTGAACCAACTACTGGGGCGACCCGTCGAATTGGGTCAAGTTGAATCAGTCTCGTTAACCGGTTTACGCTTTGGGGCATCGGCGCTGCCGCCCACCCCGACCGATCCCGATCGGGCAACCACCGAGGCAGTAGAGGTTGGCTTTTCACCCCTCCAACTGCTTCTGAATCGCACTTTGCAATTGAATGTCACCTTAGTCAATCCAGATGCTTACATTGAGCAGGCAAAGGACGGACGCTGGATTTCAACCACGATTCAAGCAGGGGAAGAAGCCGGGTGGATTAGAACCGACTTGCAGGCAATTCGCATTCGCGGCGGCAACGTGACCCTACAGCCATTGCCCCAACCAGCGTTTCCCAAGGCTCCTGTTGCTTTTAGTAAAGTGAATGGATCCGCCCGTTTTTTAGAGAATAACCAACTGGTCGAATTTGATCTCACAGGTCAGTTTGCTCAGGGCGGCGATTTTACCCTCACCGGGGGGGTACGCCCCGAAACAGGAGCCACCAATCTGGCATTGCGGGGACAAAATGTGCCCGTCGTGGATGTGGCACGGCTGATTGAGTCCCCCGTGGCATTGCAGGCGGGGCGCGCCAACGGCAACCTGACCGTTCAACTGCGCCCAGAAGTTGCACCCGACATTACGGGTAGCCTGACCTTCAGCGGTGTGGCTGGTCAGGTCGCAGGTTTGCCCCAGCGGTTTGCCGATACCCAGGGGCAGTTGCAGTTTCGCCAGAACATTGTGGTCGTTGACAATGTCCGGACTCGCGTAGGTACCGTTCCTGCCCAGATTAAGGGCACGGTGAATACGGAAACAGGATACGACCTGACGGTCCAGGTGCGATCGGTGACTGCCCAAAATTTATTCGACACCCTCCAGATCGATACGCCCGTTCCCCTGAATGCCACGCTCCAGGCAACTATGCAGGTTAAGGGAGCTTTGGCAGAGCCAGTCCTCCAGGGAACAGCCCGCACCCTCCGCCCAGCACAAATTGATCGGGTGGGGTTTCGTTCCCTCAGTGGGCAGTTTCAACTGACGACAGCGGGTGACACCCCTACTCTGACCTTTACCAACATCCGGGCAGTGCCCCAGGCAGGGGGGACCATTACCGGGGGTGGCAAGGTGGAGTTGGGGCAGGTACCCAGCGTGGCATTCAACGTCCAGGCAGATCGGGTTCCTGGGGATGAAATTGCCCGCCTCTATGGGGCGAGTCCTGATATTCAGATTGGGGCAGTTTCAGCGATCGCCCGTGTTTCCGGTGCGCCTGAGAATCTGCAAACCACCATTCAGTTTCAGGCACCGGAAGCCACCTACCCCGGTACGGGCGAGATCCTGATTGCGGGTCAGCAGGTGTTCTTAAAGGGTTCCAATTTCAGGGTGGCGGATGGCACTGTCCAGGCAACCGGACAGTTGATAGACGGGCAGATTCGGGCTGTTGTGACCACCGCTGGAGTGCAGTTAAACCAGTTTTCTGAAGATTTGAGAGGGCAGTTTAGCGGTAACTTGCAACTGTTTGGCAGCACAGCAGCACTCAGTCTGGCGGGGATTCAGGCAACAGGGCAGGTGCGATTTTCTGAAGGTTTGGCAGTCATTCAGGAGCCGCTGACCGCCAGCCTTCGCTGGAATGGACAGCAGTTGTTGATCCAGGATGCAGTAGCGCCAGGGTTCCGTGCTAGTGGCACCGTTGCCGTGGTGACGGAGGGAGTGGACATTCCCCAGGTCGGCAATTTCAATCTGGCAGTGCAGTTACAGGGATACAATCTGCAAGACGTGGAACTCAACCTGCCAGAGACCGTTGACCTGGCAGGACAGGCAGACTTTGACGGACGGATTACAGGAACGTTAACCGCCCCCAATGTGCTTGGAGATTTGAGTCTGCGCAATTTTCGGGTTAGTAGTCTGGCATTTGACCCGTTACTGGTCGGTCGGGTTGATTTTCAGGGAGGACGGCGCACCCAGCTAGAACTGACTGGACAGTCGGTGGTCGGCACGCCCGATCGCATTGCCCTTACCCTTGGCCCAGACAATCTGCCAACCTCATTTCTGATCAGACGAGATGAGGCAGTGGCAACGGGTAAAACGGTTGGAGACACATTACTGGTCGAACTGCAAGCCATTCCAGTGGCAATCTTAAATGATTTTCTGCCCGCTGCGGCACTGGCGGCGGGTCCCATCTCCGGTACTCTGTCTGGTAACTTAGCGGTCAATCTGGACCGATTCACAGCCGAGGGAGAGGTGGCGATCGCCCAACCCCGCATCGGTGGCTTGACTGGTGATCTATTTCGCGGTCAGATCCGGTTTGCCGATGGGGTTGCCCAGTTGACCCAGGGCGAGTTGATTCAGCAGGACAGTCGCATTGTCCTGAATGGCAAGTTACAGACCACAGGCGACTTTCCCGTTCAGTTCCAGATCGGGTTTGAGCAGACCCCCGTTCAAAACCTGCTGCTTGCCTTCGCTGGGCTGAATCTGCCGGGGGCCGGTACTGCCCGTACACCCGATACGAACGGGGAAGCAGTCCTTAATACCACACCCGTTGATGTCACGGATCAATCAGTTTTGAACCAGTTGCAGCGGCTTTCAGAAATTCGGTTTTTGTTGGCGCAGCAGTATGCTCAGCGTGAAACTCTATTTCCCACCCTGGCAGAACTCCAGGGTCCATTGAATGGGGCGATCGATATTACCGGCTCCCTGCAAAATGGGTTAACCATTGCCTTTGACCTGGAAGGCACCGAATGGACCTGGGGGCAATACAAGATTGATCGGGTCGTGGCTGAGGGCAACTTTGCCGAGGGTGTACTGACAGTCCTGCCCCTACAAATTGCCCTGGAAGACGGCATCCTGGCGTTTAGCGGTCAGTTTCAACCGGAGAACATTAGCGGACAACTACGCGCCAGCAACATTCCAGTCGATGTGTTGCAGCCCTATCTGCGTCAATTTCCCATTGATGCCACGGGGAGAATCAATGCCACAGCCACCCTCGCAGGCAATTTAGCTAATCCCAGTGCCGTGGGTGAAATCAGCCTGGTCAACGCCACGCTGAATCAGCAGCCGATTCAGCAAGCCAACCTGAACTTCCGTTACATTGATGCCCGATTGAATTTTGAGAGTAACCTGCTGCTGGCAAATACCAGTCCACTCAACGTTGTGGGCGACATTCCGGTTGCCCTACCGTTTGCGACCGTTCAACCGGACAATGACCAAATTCGTCTGCGAGCCCGTGTCGAAAATGAAGGACTGGCATTGCTGAACCTGTTTACTGACCAGGTGAATTGGACTGATGGACAGGGACAGTTGAACATTGCCGTTACAGGAACCCTCAGCCAACCAGCGATCCAGGGAAATCTGGTCGTCAAAAATGCCACGCTTCAAGTCAAGACTTTGACTGGGCCCCTCACCAATGTCACTGGGGTTGTTGAGTCCAATGGCAATCTTCTCGTGGTTCAGGGTTTGCAGGCACAGTACAGCCAGGGACAGATCGCTGCCCAGGGCGCGATTCCCATTTTTGAAAACCCGTTCACGGCTGAGATTGCTGCTGCCAACCCGTTAACCGTTACGACTGACAATCTGGCCGTAGACTTGCAAGGACTCTATCAGGGAAGGGTCAGTGGCAATGTTGTCATTACCGGGGCTGCCCTGGCTCCAGCGGTGGGGGGAACGGTGCAGCTAGCGAATGGCGAAGTTCGGTTAGGTGAAATGGTGGGCGGGGTTGAAGGCACCCCAACGATCGCCGCCACCAATGAGACAGCAACCCCACCCCCAGAGACAACACCAGCCACCGACCGCTCAGGCAATGGAAGTATCGCCCAACTCCCCCGCCCCCAAATCCCGGCTGCCGCCTCTTCAGAACCAGGGGCGATCGCCTTCAACAATTTTCAGTTGGTGTTGGGAAACGGGGTCCGGGTAACCCAGGCACCGCTCCTTAGCTTTGTCGTTGAAGGGACAGTCGCACTTAACGGCACCCTGGCTGAACCTGAGCCAAGGGGAGTCGTTCGTTTAGTCAGTGGGGCAATTAACCTGTTTACAACCCAATTTCGGCTAGAGCGAGGATACGAACAAACGGTAACGTTTGTCCCTGACCAGGGCTTTGACCCCATCCTAAATGTGCGATTGATTTCCCTCGTCCCCGAAGCGACAGGTACCCGTCTACGGCAGTCACCCATTGGCAGCGAAATTATTGATGATCCCTTTGCCAACTATCAAGTCAATTCGTTGGGGTCCCTACGAACGGTTCGGGTTCAGGCAGTGGTCTCTGGTCCTGCCAGTGCCCTTGACGAAAATTTACGCCTGACCAGTGTTCCCCGCCGCAGTGAAGCAGAAATTGTCGCCCTGATTGGTGGACGATTTTTGTCTACCCTGGGGCAGGGCGACACGGCATTAGGCGTTGCCGGTTTTGCTGGGACCGTCCTATTTGGCAATTTGCAAGGAATCATTACCGAATTAGGTCAAAGGATTGGATTAAGTGAACTGCGCATCTTTCCAACCCTGGTTAATGAACCCACCCGACAAAACTCTGTATTGGGTTTAGCCGTAGAAGCGGGTGTCGATGTAACCAATAATTTGACCATCTCGTTGTCGAGTGTATTTGCCTCCAAACAACCGCTACGCTACAACTTGCTTTACCGAATTAACGACCAGCTTTTAATGCGAGGTTCTACCGATTTCCAAGGCGATAGTCGAGCCACGGTTGAATTTGAAACGCGGTTTTAAACCTCATCCAAGTTGAGAACTGGAGATTTTTTCCCAGGAAAAACTACGGTGCTATTCAGAACCACCATTCTGGATGACACCCTAGAATTGATAGGTACACCTTCTTGCAACAGAGGTGATTGTGGCAACCTCCCTTCACTGGCAATACCGAGTCGGCAATCAGCGGGATTGGGTTTGGCGGGGGTGGCAAACTCGCTACACCTACCTGCGGGCAGCAGAAGCAGGCAGTTCTACCCCAATGATCCTGCTGCATGGATTCGGTGCCTCCATTGGTCACTGGCGACAGAATTTGGCAGCTCTGGCACAGCACCACACCGTCTATGCCCTTGACCTGTTAGGCTTTGGTGCCTCCGAAAAAACGGCTGCTCCTTATAACTCTCTGTTCTGGGCAGAGCAGGTTTATGACTTCTGGAAAACATTCATTCGGCAGCCCGTAGTACTGGTAGGGCACTCGGTGGGGTCAATGGTGTGTCTGACCGTTGCCGTCCGCTACCCGGAGATGGTGAAAGGAATTGTCATGTTTAACCTGCCCGATTCATCCGTGTTGGAGGCTCCAGCATGGTTGCAGAAATCCGTTGCCAAACCATTCCGCTGGAGCCTGACCGCATTGGGGCATATCTCTCGTCCTTTGTTAGAAGTTGCGAAAGCCGTTTTCACCTCTCCCCTCGTTTTTTATCCGCTATTTCGCATCATGCGTAGTGCAGCGGTAATTCGCCTGTGGGCAAAACAGGCTTATGCCACGCCAACCGCCATTACAGACGAGGTGTTAGAGATTTTTTCCAGCCCAGCCTATGACCGGGGAGCCATTCGCGCGCTCCGCACCATGATCCATCCCAAAACCAAAGCAGAGATGGACTGCACCGCCAAAAAGGTTTTACCCCAAATTGCGGTGCCAATCCTTTTACTCTGGGGTCAGAAAGACATGATGGTGCCGCCTAAGTTGGGTCCATTGTTTGTGAAATACAACCCTAACTTAACGCTGATTGAAATTGAGAATGCAGGGCACTGTCTCCATGATGAGTGTGCCGAAACCGTGAACCAGATAGTCTTGGACTGGTTAAAGTCGTGGGCAGTTGAGAGTTGAAAGTCTCCCAGACCTCCGAGGTTATGAAAACCTCGGAGGTCTAAGCCGACCCTACATCATCCCCATGCCACCCATGCCACCCATGCCGCCCATGCCACCCATACCGCCCATGCCACCCATATCAGGGGCACCGCCAGCGGGTTTCTTCTCAGGTCTCTCAACCACCAGTGCCTCTGTGGTCAGCACCATCCCGGCGATCGAACCAGCATCTTGCAACGCCGATCGCACCACCTTTGCCGGATCGATAATGCCAGCCGCAACCAGGTCTTCGTACTCGTTAGTTTGAGCATTATAGCCGACATTGAATTCGGTGCCGCGCACGGTTTCAACCACCACTGAACCTTCAACCCCGGCATTATCAGCAATCTGCTTTAAAGGAGCTTCCAGGGCTTTGATCACAATGTCTGCCCCAATCTGCTCTTCTGCGGTCAACGTAGCCTTGAAATCAGCCAGCTTGGGAGCCAGGTGAATCAGGGTAACGCCACCACCAGGGACAATCCCTTCCTCCACGGCTGCCTTTGTGGCATTGAGGGCATCTTCAATCCGAAACTTGCGGTCTTTGAGTTCGGTTTCGGTTGCTGCGCCAACTTTAATCACAGCAACACCCCCTGCTAGCTTAGCAATCCGCTCTTGCAGCTTCTCTTTGTCGTACTCAGAGTCACTGCGCTCCAGTTCTTTCCGCAGTTGGTCAACCCGCTTATTGATGTCACCCTTGTTGTCAGCATCAGACACGATCGTAGTCGTGTCCTTAGTAATGGTGACTTTGCGGGCTTTGCCCAGCATTTCCAGGGAAACACTATCCAGGCTCAACCCAATGTCTTCCGAAATAACCTGCCCTCCAGTCAGGACTGCCATATCTTGCAGCATGGCTTTCCGCCGCTCGCCAAAACCAGGAGCTTTGACCGCGATCGCATTCAACACGCCCCGTAACCGATTCACCACGAGCGTTGCCAGCGCTTCTCCTTCAATATCTTCTGCAATCACCAACAGCGGCTGTCCAGAGCGGGCAATTTTCTCCAGAACGGGGATGAGGTCCTGAATCGAACCAATCTTCTTATCGGTGAGCAGAATCAGCACATTTTCAAACTCGGCAATCATCCGCTCAGGATCCGTGACAAAGTAAGGGGAAATGTAGCCCCGGTCAAATTGCATCCCCTCCACCAGTTCCATCTCGGTACTGAGAGACTTGGACTCTTCAACCGTGATTACCCCATCCCTGCCGACTTTATCCATCGCTTCGGCAATCATGGCTCCCACTTCGTCATCATTCCCCGAAGAAACGGTCGCCACCTGGGCGATCGCATTCCCTTCAACGGGTTTTGCGACTGCCTTAATTTCATCCACCAGTTGGGCGATCGCCTTTTCGATCCCGCGTCGCAGTGCAACCGGATTGGTGCCTGCCGCTACATTCTTCATCCCTTCTCGGATCATTGCTTGAGCCAGCACCGTTGCGGTGGTGGTGCCATCTCCCGCCAGGTCTTTTGTCTTAGAAGCAACTTCTCGAATCAAAGCAGCACCTGTGTTTTCCAGGGGATCTTCTAGCTCAATTTCCTTGGCGATCGTGATCCCATCATTCACAATCTGGGGAGCACCATATTTCTTCTCTAGTAAAACATTCCGCCCTTTGGGACCGAGGGTAACACGCACCGCGTCAGCCAGGGCATTCACACCCCGCTCTAACGCCTGACGTGACTCATCACTGAATACAACAATTTTGGTCATAGGTCTCTACGCTCAGTTCTCCACATCCAAATTTAGCACTCAACTCGTTAGACTGCTAAATCAGAAACGGTAAATAGGGGAGAGGGGGAGGTGACTGCTAGCGGAGTATCAGTAACCCTGTCTGCAATAGACCAATTACAAATCCCAAAACGCCGCCTATGTTGACGATCGCCTGCAACTCACTTTTGACAATGCCATTAATCGCTTTTTCTAGATCGGCGGGAGCGGTTGCTTTGACCCGGTCGATAATCACCTGGTCAATATTCAGAATCGGGATCATCTGCGCCACCAGGGTTTCCAGTTCCCGCTCCAGGTAACGCTCCAGGACAAGCGCCAGTTCCAAACTGACCACCTCCAGGGATTCCGAAACGGCTTCTGAGGTAGTTAAACGGTTGAGAATGACCCCTGCCAGATTTTCCCAATCAATCGATTTACTCAACTCCTGGAGCATGTCACTGCCCCGTTGCTGAATGTATTCCCGCACAGTATCTCGCAGGGTTTTCCGGAGTTGGCGTACCGTAGAAACTGGCAGGTTTTGGGGTGAAAGGTTTTGCAGCAGTTCCCTTAACCGCTGTCGAATGCCTAAAGAAACAATTAACTCCTGCACACGGACATTGCTTTCTTCCCGCTCATCCAGCAGAAAGGTTCGCAGACGAGTCAGGGAATTACGCACCCCAAACAGATTAGCCACCACCCAATAGGTACCGCTGGTTCTTTCCCGAAAACCTTCGTCAATCACTTGAATGTTGCGATCGGTCAAAAAATCAATTAACCCCTGGCGAATTACATCCGGCGGCAGCACAACCTGCAACAACCAATCCGCCAGCTTCGTAGACTGATCCTGACTCAATTGAAATTCCAAAAGCACCTGATCGAAAATCTGATTCAATTGGGCTTCCAGAAAATCTTCTCGCCGTGCCAGGACCTTCAACAGGCGGGGCAAAGACTGCCCAAACAGATCCCGCAGAATATTTGACAGAACTTTGGCAGACTTGGGGTTCTTATCCGTCTGAATCTGGTCTAACCCCAGTTTCAGCAGCCACAGAATTGCCCCCTGCACCCGCTCCGTTTCTAACAACCGCCGAGCCAGATTTTGCAATTCTTCTGGAGTCAGCAACGACCCCATGATGGTGTCAGAAATGCGTTTCGCCAGTCGCTCCTGGTTGCGCGGAATCAGTCCGGGGGTGAAGGGAACGCGGCGATCGCCAATATACCAGGCATGGTAAGGGCGAAACAGCATTTTGATCGCAATATCGTTGGTGAAGTAACCAATCACAGCGCCCACAATCGGAGGAGCCGCAAGAAGCCAAATTGACTGTAGCGACGCGAGATCCACTATTCTTCCGCCTTCTTCACAACCAACACTCCCATCGTACCCCCGGCAATCGGGTAATGGGTGACGGCGGAAAACCCTACCTCACGGGCGAGGCTGACCTGCTCTGGTCCAGTGGGAAATTTGTCCAGACTGGGCGTAATGTAGGCATACTCTTCCGTTAAGCCAAATCGCTGGGCAGTAGGAACCACGATCGCATCCAGATACCACTGCTGGAAAGTGCGCATGAACGGATTGGAAGGGTGGTTAAAGTCCAGAATGGCAGCCTGGGCACCAGGCTTCAGTACGCGATACAGTTCTTTGAGGCTACCAGAGATATCCGTGACGTTGCGCAACCCGTAGCCCATAGTGACCGCATCAAACTGATGGTCGGGAAATGGTAGGTTGAGGGCATCGCCTTCGACCCAGGTAATGGGCAAGTCCACATAGCTTTCCTGGAGGCGCTGACGGGCGATCGCCAGTTGCGCCGAGGAAAAATCGACCCCAAACACCTGCCCGGTTGATCCCACCTGATCTGCCAGCATTTGTGCCAGATCGCCACTGCCACAGCACACATCAAGACAGGTATCGCCTGGTTTGGCACCGCTCCATTTCACCGTCATCTGCTTCCAGATACGATGTTGCCCCAGACTAAGCCAGTGGTTGAGCTGGTCATAGACTGGGGCAATGCGATCGAAAATGGTGCGGATCTGTTCAGAATTCATAGCAGTTGGACGTTGGAGGCTAAACAGGAAGGGAGGAAGGGGGAGAGGAACAGTTTTTAGTTCTTAGTTTCTAGTTTTTAGAAGGTCAATCTAACAACCAACAACTCCCCATTGCCAATTACATTCCTTAATCCAGTCTAGAGTCTAATGTCCAACCCCTTACGCCGCTGGTTTGTAATACCGGGTACTGGTCAGTGCCAGGGCAACTTGCTGGGCAGAAAGATGCAGTAGCAGTAACTCGTCTTCCCGTAAGATGCAGGGTTGCTTCCATTGCAGCGAGAGAGCTGCCAGCACTTCCTCTCGGTAGGTCACGGGAATAATCAAATGTGCCTGGACACCGAAGGCGTTGTAGTGCTCCACGCCAGCGAGAGAGGTATCGGCTGGAACGTTGACCGCTACCTGAATTTTATGAGACGCGATCGCCTCCTTCGTCAGGGGATCCTTATCCAGCCAGTTCTCGACGGAATTCTGTTCACTATAAGTTCCAAAAGTCGGAACTAGAGCATTGGCTTCTACCAATTGCAAGATACACACATCTGCCTCAAAGCTTCTGGCAAAGGCAGCGGCGATCGGCTCCAAACAGGCATCCAGGCTGTTGGCTTCCTGAGCCGCCTTTACAATGGTTGACAGCAGCTCGGTCTGTGCCTGCGATCGCCGCAGTTCCTCTGTCCGTTGCTTCAACAGTTCATAGGTTTCTGCTGCTCGCTGCACCACTGCCTTTAATTCATTGGGGTCCCAGGGTTTGGTGATGTATTTGTAGACCTGCCCAGAGTTAATTGCCTCCACCAGATCTTCTACATCCGTAAAGCCCGTCAGAATGATTCGCATCGTGTCTGGGAACTGGGGAACCGTCCGGCTGAGAAACTCGGTTCCCTTCATTTCCGGCATCCGCTGGTCCGAGATAATCACGGCAACTTCACCTTCAGCCGCCAGCACCTCAAGGGCGTGGACACCGCTCTCCGCCTTGAGTACGTTAAAGTCCCGACGAAAGGTACGATACAGCAGATCCAGGTTATCAGGCTCATCATCGACCACCAGCATTTTTGCTTTTTTAGGTCGTTCCAGACTCATCAACTGACGGCTGATGGTGTCAAGTTCGGGGATCGCATAGGTCATAGACAGTAAATTCCTTTAGGAGAAGCCTAAATTCAATGGGTTTACCTTGAGGTCGGTGCACACTGAATCAATGGCAGAAAGAGAACAGGCAAGAAAGGTTGCACGCGAGAGCGACTTTGAATCCAGGTTACTTTGAATATCTCAGCTACCGAGATGCGTGAGTTCATTCCCCTTCTAATAAAGTAGTCACATGTCCCTCACCCATACCAGAACAGTGCGAAAGCACCAATTCTTGATTCACAAGAATTGACTATTGTCAAAAGTTCTAATCTAGTCTTGCCAAACTTGGACTATTTCTAACAACTCTCTGTAAAATTTCCTAGAAAAAATACCTTATTTACTACCCGCATCCTACATCCGATTCAACCAAGGTTCACGACACTCATGCCAGGGATTCTAAATTTGCAGCGTTTTTTAGATGAGTCAACCACAACGGGGGTGGAGGAGTAGAGGGGTGGAGAGTGGGTGAGTAAAGGGGGCTTACGCATGGGGAAAGCCTTTTATCCGGGTTCACCATCCCAGGGGAAATGGCTCGATGGCAATTTCTTGACTAAAAAGGTGGAAATCCATCTACCCGTTGCGGTAGGATTGTATTTCTGTGGGTCAGGATTGCGTAATAAGGGAAATTGAGTAATACGGGAAAGAGTATGGTGAAGCGTGTTCAGTTAGTTCTTAATAAGGATGTCAGCAAGTTGGGGCGGACAGGAGATCTGGTGGATGTAGCTCCCGGCTATGCTCGTAACTATTTAATTCCCCAGGGGTTAGCGGTGCCAACCAACCCCGGCATTTTGAGACAGGTAGAGCGGCGTAGAGAGTTAGAGCGGCAGCGGTTGTTGGCGGAAAAACAACAGTCCGAGTCCCTTAAAAAGGCGCTGGAAACCGTTGGACGGTTTACGATCGCCAAGCAAGCGGGCGAAAAAGATTCTATTTTTGGTACTGTCACCAATCAGGATGTGGCAACCGCAATTCAAGAGGCAACCAATCAGGAAGTCGATCGCCGCAATATTACCGTTCCCGATATTCACAAGCTGGGAACTTACAAGGTAGACATCAAGCTGCACCCAGAAGTGACGGCTACAGTCGATGTGCAGGTTGTTCCATCAAAAGCCAGCGAGTAGTCGCTGTTCCTTGTGGTTGAATAGCCGTTCACTAATCAGGTTTTAGATCCCTGGAATCTTTGAGATTCCGGGGATCTTTGGTATACGTTCCAGGTTTAGATTAACGCCATTGCTTTACAGTTTGTCCTTCAACCCATCCACCGGACAGGCAGGATTGGACAGTCTAGTACCGCAGTTTTTACAGAACTGAGCATCCATGTCATGCATTGACAGGTGGCAGGTGGGACAGGGTGTTGCCACCTGATTCCCTGTTTTGACCAGTCGCTTGACTAAATCTCCCAACTGCCAGGGAATGACAATCACTCCGGTCAGGATCATCAAAATGGTTAATAGGCGACCCGTTTGGGAAAGGGGTGTCACGTCTCCAAAGCCTACGGTCGTCATTGTGGCGACAGAAAAATATACTGCATCTAGAAAGGTGCCAAAAATTTGCGGACTTTTAGGATGCTCAACCTGATAGATTAAACCGGCATAAACAAAAGTAATGATAAATAGGGTCAGCAGGATGCGGGCAAAAATAGCGCTGTCTTCACGGGTAATGTAGCCAACAATGGTTTTTCCCTCAATGAACCGGATCAGGCGTAAAATTCGGAACCACCGAAAAACTCGAATGAATCGGATGTCAAAAACGCCCAGCAGGAAGGGGAAAACCGCAAACAGATCAATGATGGAATACGGGCTGAAGAAATAGCGAATCTTGTTTTCAGCAACCCAGAAGCGAAGGCAGTATTCAATTGCGAAAGCAATCAGAATAATGGTGTCAAGCCAATTCAGGTCTGTTGCAAACGGCTCTGGGATGGCATAGGTTTGTGCTACGAAAATAGCGGATGAAAGCAACACCAGCCCAATAATTCCCAGGTTGACGACTTTACCAACTGGAGTTTCTACATCTTCCAGATAAAAACTAATGGTTTTTCGTAGTGACATCAGTGATAGTGATGAGTTGAGAATTGAAAAATTCAAATTTCAAACCGCCCAAGACCTCAGAGGTTTTTGAAACCTCCGAGATGTGTGGATCAACCCAACCGATCTAACTGTTGCCTGACCCAGGACTCATCGAAAATGGTTTGATAAATCCGATTGCTGACGACAAGGACGGGCTGGTTGGGGGAAGACTGCTTGACCACTAAGCCCGACAGCAGCAGCTCCTTGTGTTCAGGATGATCTCTAAACGGGATGGCTCCCAATTGCAAGATTTGGTCATACAGTTCCAGCAAGGGCACGGCTCTTTGTTGGTCATGCAAGAGGCGATCGCGAATGGTTCGCAAATGTTCCGGTTCATCCTGTGATTCCCAATCTTCAATAATATGGGAACGCACCAGGTTTTCAATCCATTCGGCTTCCTGATTGGTGGAAATCGGGGCGGACGAACTGCGAATCAGTTTGCATACTTTTTGGGTCAGGAAGGGTTGACCGCCCGTCCATGCCAGAATTTGTTTGAGCACCACCTGGGGATTGCCCACCTGTTCGGCTAACCCCTGCAACAACGGTTGCGCTTCATGGAGTTGAAAGCCATGGAGTTGAATTGCCTGACCCACATTAAACGGAGTCCGCGCTTTATCGCGGATCAGTTGAGCCGGGGTCGCCACGCCCAGAAAAACAAAGGCAAGCCGCTGATATTCCGGGTGGTCTGCCCGTTTGTTATAGAAACTGCGCAACAGAATAAAGAAGTCATCAATTTCAAAACTTAAGTTGAGCACACTATCAATTTCGTCAATGAAAATGGCGATCGGTGGGGCAATGTGGGTCAGCAAGACCTGATCGACAAACTCGCTCAGGCGATGCAGGGGCGACAGAAACTCATGCTCTCGCCACCAGGTACGAAAATTGACGGTGCCGGTCAGGTTCAAACCACTAGCAAGGGTATAGGTAAAGCTGGCATACCACTGTTCCAGGGTGATCTGACGATTGCCAATCTCCGACAGGTCGATCGCCGCACAGGCAAAGCCTTCTGCCCGCAACCGTTGCATGATTTGCACCCGTAGACTGGATTTCCCCATCTGGCGGGCGTTGAGGATGGAGCAAAATTCGCCTGCTTTGATGGCTCTGTAGAGATGCCGGTCTGCCTGCCGCACCACATAGGTCGGCGCATCCATTGGTAAACTACCCCCCACCTGGTAGTCGAAGGTCGAGGGCTGTTCAGTGCTTCTGAGCAGGGCATTTTCAATCACCAGTTCTGCCTGGGTCGCTTTCAGGATTTCCAGGGTTTGGGAGAGTTCCTGGGTGCGTTCTTTAACTTTTTGTTCCAGGGTGCGGTTGATGTCAGCCAACCTGTCCGTTGCCTGTTGCAAGGCTTCATTTTTCAGGGCAAGCGCCTGGTTAAACTGAATCCGCTCGGCTTCTGCCTGTTTACGTTGGGTGATGTCCTGGAAGGCGGCGATCGCGTAGACAAGGACTCCCTGCTCATCAAAGATGGGCGTGGCGGTGATCTCTAAGGGAATGATGCGATCGGGGCGGTGGATCTCCAAATCCTCAACGGTCATCCGTTCGCCCTTCAAGGCGTATATGATGGGCTGCTGTTCAGGCGGGTACAGTTCTCCCGTCCCAGCCCGGTATGCCTGATAGGTTTGGGGCAATTGATCGACAGTGATACCGGCACTGGCTTCCTGCCCCAAAATCTGTTGCCCGGTTTGATTGGAGTAGTAAGATTGTCCCGCCGCATCGATGACAAACACGCCTACGGGCAGTGCTTCCAGAAATTGTGCCAGTTTGCGTTCACTGTCTCGCAATGCCTCCTGTGCCCGCTGCCGTTCGATGATCTCCTGTGCCAGGTGGGCGTTGAGGTCGGTCATACCTTCATAAAGCTGGGCATTTTCAATCGAAATAGCCGCTTGAGCGGACAACAGTTTTAACACTTCCAGCCGTTCCGGGGTAAAGGTGCCGGTGGCAAGGTTGTTTTCCAGATAAAGTAAGCCGGTCAGTTGGCCCTGGTGCAGAATGGGAATACACAGCACGGAACGCGGTTGCTGGCGCACAATATAGGCATCCGTGGTAAAGAGTCCATCCTGGGTGGCATTGTCTAAAATCACCTCTTGCTGGGTGCGGGCGACGTAGTGAATCAATGACAGGGGAAGCTGCTGGCTGGTTTCCACTGGAATGGACTGACGCACAACAGCCTTTTCCTGATCCACCGCACCGCTGGCTTCAATCAGCAATTGCCCGTCTTTTTCCAGGAGCAGAAACCCGGTCTGGGCACCGGCATTTTCGATCACAATTTTCATTAACTGGTTCAGCAACCGCTCCAGAATGATTTCGCTGGCAAGGGTTTGGGAGGCTTTGATGACCGTGGTGGAGTCAAGTACATTCCCACTGCTGGTGGTGACTGAAACCGTTTTATCCCGACTCTTTGCCTGGGTGGCAATTTTGGTGGAGGTAGCAGGCAGCAACCGGGTGTATTTGGCTTCTAGGCTGTTGACCTTAGCCACCGCACCCCAGCGAATGTAGCCGTTGTGTGCCTTTGCCAGATAGGTACGAGCAATTTCTTCCCGTCCCCAGGCGAGGTAGAATTTGGCGGCTAGTTCCCAGGCAAGGGCTTCTTCCTGGATGAATCCCTGTTCCGCGGCTCCAGCAATGGCGCGGTCATACAATTCCATCGCCGTCAGATGATCTCCCAGTACCCGTGCTTTCTCCGCTTCTACCAGGTCATATTTGTGCTGGAAATTCATTGGTGCATGGTGCACCCACAGCTTCATCAACTGCTGATTCTTTTCAACTTGCTCTAGATATTGTTGCCGTTTACTGATTTGGTCCGGTTCTGTTTGAGAATTGGCATCAGGATAGCTCGCTAACAGCGCCAGAGAATAGCAGCAATTATGCCAGACAAAAATAATCTCAGCTTGAACGTGTCCCGCATAACCGACTGCCACTTCTGCGGCTTCTACAGCATTTTTATAATCCTCAAACAGGTAATACAAAAAGGTTTTGAAGAAGTAAACACTGAATATTGATATACGATTATTCAGTGCTTGAAAGTGAGGGACTGCTGCTTCCTCATTAAACAGATCACCAACTAATTGACAGTGGTCCTCTGACTGAGCCAACAAGTTGGAAACTGCTTGAGCGCAGATATGAGCTAACCCAAGGGGGTGCTGTTGCTCAAGTTTGTGAATAAAATCAACGTAATTAATCTGTGTTTGAGCAAGTGATTCTAGATGCTCTCCTACAAAAAATAAATGATCACAATAGAATTGAGCCGCGTGGCAGGCAAACTCTATATCTCCAACTTCTAGACCAGCATCAATAGCTTCATGGAGGGGTTCGATCGTTTCTCTAATGTGTTTCTTCTTAAAGGTAATGTTAATCAAAACTGCCACATATGCTTTAGATTTAAATTCCTTCGAGTTCAGTTTGTCCATTACCTTCCATGACAACTGACCAAAGGCATAGGCAAGATCAATATCGAGAACCAACCAGGCGGTAATAATTCCATAAAGTGCATACGCATAAATAGCGGGAGGCGAGTTTCCATATTTAGTGGAAAGCTCGATCATTGTATATAGAATTGGCAAGGCAAATATGCTTTCTGCAAAAGCAGCGGGAGCAAATATTAGATTCAAAATCCCCATTGCCACTAGCTTTTGAGGGTCGGTCATTTCTGGTAGGTCAACTAGAGGCTGTACACTCGATTGTTGCTTAAGTTCCTCTGGCAATGATTCAGATAAAGAGATACCTAACATCTCTAAAACATACAGTCCTTTATCCACCGAAGCTTTGATTTGACTTTGAGCCAGATTTAGTTTTATTTCTAGCTCGTGAAACTTAATTTTATCAAGAGCGGTTTGAGCTTGTGCCAGAGAAAGTCTACAAAGATTTTCAGCTTGCTCAAAGTTTGTGTTCAGATATTCTACTTCTGCCGTTTCTGCATAAAACAGCAGTGACCAATCATATTGCTGTTGCCAACTATCAGGTGCTAATAAACCAATGCCTATATGTAAATAGCTCACTGCCGCCTCATAAGCCGTTGCGGCTTTTGCCTTTTGCCCAGCTATAAGATTGAGTTTCGCCAACTCATCTTTCTCAACTTGAGTTGTGAGCAGATCCGTTCCAAAGTTAAGTTGGTTAACGAGTGCAAAAATATTTTCTTTTTGTTCTTCAGGTGTGGTGTTTTCGAGCAGAAGCTGACCAATTTTCAGGTGGGTTGCTTTCTTCTCAGCTTCGGGTATGAGGGAGTAAGCGGCTTGCTGAACACGGTCATGCAAGAAACGGTAATCGACATTGATCTCACTGATGTTGAGAACAGTCGATTCTGATTCTTTAAATACAAGGGGAACTTTATAGGTATTCGACAATGGCAGAATCAATCCGGCTTGCAAGGCTGTCCATAGCTGAGTAGCTGTGACAAAATCGGACTGTTCATCCACGATCGCCAGAATATTGAGATTAAACTGGTTGCCAATGCAAGCTGCCAGCTTGAGAGCCGTTTGCGTTTCGGGAGGCAGTTTGCGAATGTTGCGGGCTATCAGTTCAACGATCGTGTAGTCTATGATGCCCACCGATTGAATCTGCTGAATATCCCACTGCCAGCGATCGGTGTTGACCTCATACACCAACAGGTTTTCGGCATAGAGAGTTCTCAACAATTGAGTTAGAAAGAAAGGATTCCCCTGGGTTTTGTTAAACACCAGTTCAGCCAATGAGCCTATCCGAGTGGAATCGGTAGGTTCCTTTAAGGTATCTGCTACAAGTTGAGTGACATGCTGACTGTGTAGGGGTTCTACAGTGATGGTGTTGATCGCGGCACCCGTTGCCTCAATTTTTTCCAGCGTTTGAATCAGGGAATGGGTGGGGCTGACTTCGTTATCACGGTAAGCGCCAATCAGGAGGAGGTGATGTCTGCTGTCATCGGTGGTTAAAAGCTGGATCAACTTGAGCGATGCGGAGTCTACCCATTGCAGGTCATCCAGGAAGATGACGAGGGGATACTCAGGTTGACAAAAGACACCAACAAACTGCTGAAATATCCGATTAAAGCGGTTTTGAGTTTCAGAAGCTCCGAGACTGAGTACTTCCGGCTGGGAACCCATGATCAGTTCCACCTCTGGAATCACATCAATGATGACCTGACCGTTGGATCCGAGTGCCTCCAATAATCGGGATTGCCATAGTGCGACCTGTTGCTCACTTTCTGTAAGAAGCTGACGAATCAACTCTTGAAATGCTTGAATCAAAGCCGCGTAGGGAATATTGCGCTTAAACTGATCGAATTTCCCGGCAATAAAATAGCCCCGCGCTTCTACAATCGGCTTATGAACTTCATTAACGATGGAGGTTTTCCCAATCCCGGAATAGCCGGTGACGAGCATCATTTCGGTTGCCCCCGCGCTGACTCGCGTAAAGGCATCCATCAGAGTTTGAACTTCCTGCTCGCGCCCGTAGAGTTTTTGAGGAATTAAAAGCTGGTTGCCGCGATCGCGCGTTCCCAAAGAAAATGGCTCAATCGTTCCGGTTGTTTCTAACTGGCGTAAACAGGTTTCCAGGTCAAACTGAAGTCCGGCTGCACTTTGATAGCGGTCTTCCGCATTCTTCGCCAGCAGTTTCATGACGATATTGGAAACGACTTGGGGAATGGGGTGTCGGGTGTCGGGTGGGGCAGGTGATTTGACTCCTGGCTCTTGATTCCCAACCTCAAACGGCGACACAGGCTGTTTGGCAATATGACAATGGACCAACTCCATCGGATCGGTAGCGGTAAAGGGTAAGGTGCCGGTCAGCAGTTCGTAAAGAGTGACACCGAGGGAATAAAAATCGCTCCGGTAGTCGATGGAGCGGTTCATTCTGCCGGTTTGTTCGGGGGACAGGTAGGCGAGGGTGCCTTCTATCAAATTCGGGTTCTGGAGCGCTTGGTTTTCCAGGGACAGGCGGGAGGCAAGCCCAAAGTCGCTCAGTTTCACCTCTCCTGTCTCCAGATTGACAATGATGTTGCTGGGCTTGATGTCTTTGTGGATAATGCCAGCTTGGTGCAGCACTGCCAGGGTTTGGCTGAGGGCGATCGCGATCTGCAAACAGACTGCCAGGGATAGCGGTTCAGTATTTAACCAGTCTTTGAGGGATTCGCCATCAAAGTCTTCCAGGATCAGGGCGTAGCTGTTCTGGTAAGGTTCCAGGTTGTAGGGTTTGACAATGCCGTCGCACTCCAGGGTGCCAGGAATGATGTATTCGTGCCGCAGGCGGGTAATCTCTTCTAGCGTGGGATATTCCACAGTCAGAACTTTAATGATGACGGGCTGTTGCCGCTGCTGGCTGTACCCCCGGTAAACCGAGGTGCGGTCACCGGCATAAATTCTTTCAACAATGTCATAGCCCGGAATCGTAATCATCATAGTTGCTGTCAGGATTAGGTCGCCTGTTAAGTAGCGTAGGGCAAAATTTCGGCAATCCAGAGATTGTCATACAAAATATTCAAAATCCCCGAATTCTCAAGGAATCCGGGGATCCACTAATCAGACTTTAAACCTCATCCAAGTTGAGAACTGGAGATTTTTCCAGGAAAAACTACGGGTTTCTAAATTGGTGAGGTTTAGATCCAATTAAAGGCTAGATTTAGCCTCAAAGTGAGGATATACCTCTTTTTCAAAAAATTCCTGAACTTCTGAAGACTTTCGCTTCACCAAATAATCGAAATCTTCCCGAACTGCCACTAGATAGCTGGCTTCACGCCGACCAATTTCTGGTAACCAGGCAGTGTGCAGTGTAAACCCAAAGCTGAGCGAGGGATGATGTAATATGCACAAAGGTCCCTGAGCTAAATCTCTAGCATCAAAGATCCAGAACTCACTGCGATCGGGAGTATAAACGGTACATACGAGATGCCCATCGATTGAACTTTCACCAGTATTACTGGGTATGAACTCAGGAGAAAGTATGATATGCCCAGCCGGAAATGCAAAATAATCGACAATTTCCATTGTTGCGGTGTGAAGCCGGAACAGATAACAAGGAACCCCCTGTTCTGCACGTTTCAGAATTTCAGAATGGGGTATTAGCTGATATTTATAGTCCTTATAGAGGTCGAAAACGAACTCTGTCATCAATTCTTTCCAAAGCCCCAACGAACACCAGTAAATGTTGTCAAGTTTCCTGGGCGGCAATCCTGTTTTGGCTAGTCGATCTCGATAGGCATAGAGTTCAATCCCCCAGGTAAAGGGATCTTGGGAAACCACACAGGAATCAATCAAAAGTCCTGTTTCACCATTTACCACATACTTTCCAACTCGACCAATATCAGTTTCGCTTTGGATCATTCCCCCTAAGCGAGATGGGACTGGATTGTGGGAGGGATAAACCGACACATCATATTTGCGAATCCATTCAGAAACCTCCATGCCGCAGAGATGCGAAACATGAAGCGTAATATTTCCATTGGGATTGTCATAGTCCACCAGAAAATGAGCCGAAGCTAGGGGAATCACAACCTTTTGTGCAACCACTTCAACTTCCTGCTCATTACACGCCGGATGTTGTCCTGCTTTTAAGTCACGGCGACGCACAATGTAACAGTAAGAGTCTGGCACGGCTGGGCGCTCTGCAAGCTTTCTAAAAAGCTCCTCGGCTTTTTTGTCGTGGGGCAACGGATTATTGATCATTTGCTCCAACCCAACCATAAAAGAAGTGTCCAGAATCACGATGTAATCTTCGGACATCCCAATCTGGTGAATACATTGCTGAATTTGAATGGGGGAGCGATCGGGGAGAACGACTTTCCATCGTTCTATCTGTCCTGACCCATCCCAACTAAGCACGTACACATAGTCTTCCATATCAATTCCGATCAGCTTCTCAAGCAAACTGGCTAAAAGCTGCAAATTGCCCCAGAAAAGCTTGGAAAAAGTTGTAATTAGATCTTTCAGTAATTCAGCATTGAAAAAATCAAAAACTTCAATCAACTGTGCTTCAACTTCTCCTGGCAAATTTTCCAGGTCGTCAATGAATGGAACGGTCTTCATGAAGCTGTTGATCGATCGACCAAAGTTAACCGTAAACATTTGATTGGTATACGGATCAAACAATGGATGCGCCGTACTCATCAGCAGCCGAAAAGGCATATTAAACCAGTCGAGTTCTCCAACCCATTCTGTATTTTTTCCAACTGGAGTAACGGCTTCAAGGGTTTCCGTATCCAGTTCGTAGGGACGACCCACATCATAGGTAACCAACAAGCGATCGCGAGAGTCTCCCCTAAACTTCATCGGCAGAAAACCCGTGTTTAGCTGATTGCGACAACCCAGGGAAAGGGAGAAGCGGGTAATGCCATGATTGCGAAACCTATATTGGTCGTAATCGGTGCCTGCCTGAGTAGCCTTGTCAGCATAGTAATCGGGTGGTTTCATCAGCCGCGACTTTAGCCCCACCTCACCTTTTTGATTAAAGTCGAGACGGTAAATCATTCCGTCGCCCCCTAAAATGGAGTCTCCATCTGGGTAGGGAAGACCACCAGAATCAATTGATCCACACGGTTCCACAATAAAGACGTGCCCATGTAAATCATCCGGGAGCGTTCCCTCAATCTTCAGGGTGATATCAGTCAGCTCATACCGATTTGCGGTCAGGATGGATTGGGGAACCGATGGGCAGGCATCAGAAACCGGCTTACCCTTTGAATTGGATAATTCTTGCAACATGGTTTCCTCTTAGTCTGGTTGGTAAATTTAGGTAAATTTGTCCGTAGAATTCCCTAATCCCCTAAACATATAACAACCAGTACGAACACTTAGGACAATTTTTCTCTCCACTGCTCTCGACAAGCAATGGAGGTTAGGGCAAAGGACACCAGCAGCGAGAGCATTGCCCACGGGCGATCGCCCCATCTCGTACAGTCACAGAATTTCCTGAAATGAAGTTTTCGGGTCTCACTTCGATCGATCCACCCACCCATCCATCCACCCAATCAAAGCCCCAGCAACTCATCTAACTCATCCAGGGCATCACATTTCGGAGAAGCAGCCGTTTCAGATGTCCCGGTGGGCATTGCCATACTCCAGCTTCCAGGTTCCTCAACTGCCCGTCGTGGTCCGTTGAGATACTCATCGGCATACTTGCGAAACACCGCTTCCACGGCTGCCCGCGCATTCTTCAAGCCCCATTCCGAGGCAATCAACGTGGCTTTCTCCAACACATCCTGGCTCAGCCTGACTTTGTTGTCATACATAACCGCGCCTCCAAACTAACATGTGGGTTAAGTAACATCTGCCTGTCCCAGTAGGGATGGGTTTGAGGCAGTTTTGCATTTTCAAAACACTCTAAAAACTTAACTGCGCTCCATTTAGAACCGGAAACAAACCACGCACATTGGCAAATTGGGGATCTCCCATGACAGCAAACAGTTTACGCCCCTGGAGCCGTTCTGAAATTAGGTGGGAACCGCCGCCCGTAACCAGGAATCGGGTTACCCGTGCCATATAGGGGGTGTACTGTGCCCTGACCGTTTGAAAAATGCCCTTAAACCAGGGTTCTAGATGTTCCTCTAGCCAGGGCGACCAGGACAAGCCGGTATCAGCGTAGGTATGTCCCGTCCGAAAGCCATCCATAATGATGCTGGGATCGGCGGAAGTGCCAAGGGTATCCGTCAATCGTCGGTCAAAACTGATGGAGGTTGCCAGTTCATAGGTGCCGCCCCGGTCCATCACATTTTCATCAATCACTTCGCCTTCGGCATCGACTAACCGGGTCAGCCAGGTACCGCCGCCAATATCTACGACGATCGTGTAGCCACTGTCGGGGATTAGACCCATCCGTTGAGCATAGATGTATGCCCCCATCCCTTCCCGTTCGACCTCCACCCGCTCAACCAAAACCCGGTAGTCGATCCCATTGCGCTTGAACTCGTGAATACCCAAAAGCTGCTGTCGAATGGAATCTTCACTCTTGGCGGGGTCGGGGGTGGAAGCATAGAGATTGAGTGCAAATTCAGTCGATCCGTCCAGGGGTTCCAGACAGGCATAGAGATGTAGCCGCGACAGTTCGACTTTATTTTCAATCACGGTTTGCTGTTGGCGGCGATACTTATAGGCCTGCCCGCCAAAGTGAAAGCGGGATCCATCCGGGAGTTCTACCAGGGGAGATGCTTCCGAATAACGCACGGCATCGCGCCCTTGAGGAAGCTGAAAACGCACAGAGCGAATAGCTTTGGGGTGTCCTACGCCATCCCAGAACTTGAGGTCATAGTTGCCCGCATCTAAGGCTAAAAAGCGGGTGGTCGAAGAACTGGTGGACTCTTTTCGAGATCGAGTCTGTCGGGTAGCACTGGTCATGGGTTCCTCGCTTATTTTGAATTGCTGGTAAATAGATGTCAGGCTTCGACGTGAGCGCTCAGCCGAACGGTGTTAGGTGTTAGGTGCTAAAAAGGGTGTTGGGTTTCCTGCGTCAACCCAACCTACACAGGGCTTCTATTTAATTAGTCCCACCTACTTAATGGGTAATCGGTGATAGGTGGTAGGTCTCGACTGTCCCCATTAGTACACAAGTACTATACACAGATGCCTAATCTTTTTCAAGGGGTGCTGTTTTGGATTGTTCGCAAAATATTCGTTAATAGCCTAATTCTTCGCGTGCCTGCTGGCGAAGGGCACTGGCACCAGAGGCATTGGGTTGGATTTGCAGTGCTTTATCGAGAGAAGCCACTGCCTGGTCAAACCGTCCCAGGTTCCACAGGGCAGAACCACGAATACTCCAGGCTTCCGCCGAGTTACGGTTGAGGACGATCGCCTGATCCAGGGCATCAATTGCCTCTGCCGATCGCCCCACTTCCTGAAGGGCACTCCCGCGTGCCAACCAGGCATCCGCAAAGTCAGGTTTTACAAGCGTGGCTTCCTCAAACAGACGGAGTGCCCCCAGAATGCGGTCTTGTTGTCTGAGGGCTTTACCTTGGCTCCAGAGGGCTTCAGCATAGTCTGGGTTGAGGTCTAAGGCATCATTACAGGCAACGATCGCCTGATCGGGTTGTTGCAGCCCATTTAGACTCTCACAGCGTCCCCAATGTGCCTGGGCATCATTCGATTTGAGCTTGACGAGCTGATCGTAACGGTCTAACGCCTGCTGGTATTGGCGTTGTTTCAGTAACCGATCCGCCTCAGTTCGCAGGTTCGCCGCTTTCTGGGTGGGGGAAAGGGGGGTCGGTTTAGGGGCGGGGGGACCTTGAGGCGGGATCACAGGTTGGATGGATGCCCTTGGGGAAGAGGCTGGGTTACTGCTAGACGTTGGGTTATTGGCAGGATTGCGACGGGCGTTGAGTTGGACTAGAAGGAGAGAGAGGGAGACCCCCGCGATCGCGCCCGCCATACCCAGAAGTGTCCATCGCTGTACAGCCTGCCCCTGCCATTTCTTTGGCAGATGGGAGATCCGCTCAAGCCATGTTTGTCGCCAGTTCTGAGGGGGACTGACAGAACTCGTAGTAGAGGAAAGGTCTTCCCCGTACATCAACGTTTCCTCTTGATGGTACGTGGGAACCAGGCTACTGCTGGCATAGGTAAAATCCGAATCCTTCTGGGTGGAGTCGGTCTCAGCGTCCGTTAAGCCAAACTCCTGTGTCAAAGGGCTATCAACCGTTGCCGGTTGAAGGGCTGCAAGCAAGTGGGGAGGTAATTGTTGCAAACTCTCTAAGGCTTCCACTGCCGTTGGGTAGCGGTCTCGAAAATCATAGAGAACCATGCGATCGAGGACTTCTGCAAATTCAGGGCTGACATTCGGCACATGAATGCGCCAGTCCAGCTCTCCTGTGGCTGTATTTTCATCCAGCCGTTTTGGACGCACCCCGGTGAGTGCCTGGATACCAACCATGCCAACGGCATACACGTCACTACAGAAGCGGGGTCTACCGGCTAACTGTTCATTCGAGATGTAACCCTGGGTGCCCACAGAAATGGTTGACTCTGCGATCTCTGAATCGGGATCCACCATAGGGATACTAACCTGCTTGACTGCGCCAAAGTCAATCAACACCAGCTTACCGTCACGATTACGGCGAATTAAATTGGCAGGCTTGATGTCCCGGTGAATCACATTTTGCTGATGGACAAATGCCAGAATCTCTAGAATGTCATGCAATAAAGCGATTACCCACTCCTCAGCCCAGGGTTTTCCCCGTACCACCTTCCAGGTCAGTGGTTCTCCTTCAATAAATTCCTGAACCAGATAAAACTCCTGGTTCTCCTCAAAGTGGGCATAAAGTGTCGGAATCTGGTCGTGTTTACCCAACTGGTAAAGAACCCGTGCCTCCGTGTCAAACAGCCGTCTTGCCGTTTTCAAATGTTTGGGGTCGTGGGTTTTAGTCAGCAGCCGTTTCACGACACAGCGAGGGCAACCAGGCAGGTGCAAATCTTGTGCCAGAAAGGATTGCCCAAACCCACCCATACCAAGTTGGTTAATGAGTTTGTAACGTTTACCTATGATTGGGGCAGGATTGTCCTGTTCAAATCGAGGGTGCATGGTTGGGTGACCCAGTCCAGACTCATCAACATACCACCTGCAAAACCCTGTCTGAATGGCATGACTGAATTTGAAGGATGAAAAGGGTCTCGGTAGGAGTAAGACTTGGTTTCGATTCATCCTGCTTTTCAGCAATGCCGGTCTGAAAAGAGTTTAACGGTGGAACACGGAAGATACTACGACAATTCTAGCGGTAGTGCTGTGGAGCTTCGCGATCGCGGTAGGGTAAAAACCCCGTCAAACCCCTGTCTCAGGTCGATGGTGGACTGTTCAATTCTTAACAACTCCTGGTGTTTGTTGCTCGATTTACTCCGGTTGGGCATTCTAGATTAAATAACCCCCAGCAAAAAATGGCAGTTTCTGCAATGGATTTACCTTCTCAAAACCACAATCGGCTCAGTCCTACGCTGACAGAATTAGAGCAAGCGTCCTTCCAAGCAACGGCTTTCTTTCCGTTCTTGAATTCTGTCCTCGTCCGCATTACCGAGGCAGTGAATGTAGATTGGAGCGAGGTTTTGGAAGTGCTGGGGGAAGGTCAAGCGCTACTCCAGTGTGCCAGAACCGGGTGGGAAGATCAGGAGACGGCAGCGATCGCCCTTGAACCCGGTTCCCAGCCAGAGTATCTGCTTCAAAATTTAGAGCCTGTGGTCATTGATGCTTGGGAGACTGAAACCCGGTTTTCACCCGTGCAACGCCTGCGTGACCAGGGAGTGGTGAGCAGCCTGAGTGTGCCAATTCCAGGAGATCCCCAACCCTTTGGCATCCTCTGCGTCCACTCCACGGTGCAGCGCAGTTTTACGACGGATGAAGTGCTGTTTTTGCAGGCGATCGCGGGTATCCTTGCGGCAACGCAGCAACGGCAGCAGGCAGCGATCGACCAGGAAAAATTAATCGATGAGCTGATGGCGCTAAAAAACAAGATTGCTATGCTCGAAAAAGTGGAGCTTATTCTACGTCAAAGTGAAGAGCGCTATGCCTTAATTGCCAATGCATCCCATGATGGGATGTGGGACTGGAATCTGGAAACCGATGAAGTCTATTTCTCCCCCCGCTGGAAAGCCATGCTGGGCTATCAAGATGATGAAATTAGCAACCATTTAGGGGATTGGTTCAGTCGGCTGCACCCGGAAGATCGGGATCCGGTCAGGCAGGAAGTAACACGCCACTGTGAAGGGTTAACCGCCTGCTTTGAAAGTCAGTATCGCCTGTTGCATCGAGATGGAACCTATCGCTGGATGATGAGCCGGGGGCTGGTGATTCGTTCAGTTGAGGGCAATATTCATCGTCTGGTGGGTTCCCAAACGGATATTACTGCCCGCAAAGTTGGTGAGGAACAATTACTCTACAATGCACTGCACGATGGGCTAACGGGTCTGGCAAACCGGACGTTATTTATGGAGCGCCTGAAACACGCGATCGCCCTTGCAAAACGCCATGAGAACTATGATTTTGCCGTGGTGTTTCTCGATCTGGATCGGTTTAAGGTCATTAATGACAGTTTGGGGCACATGATCGGCGATCAGCTACTGATTACGATTGCCCATCGGTTGAAAGGATGCCTGCGTGCCAGTGATACCTGTGCGCGCCTGGGTGGAGATGAGTTTGCCATTCTCCTGGAATACGTCCAAGGTGGTTATGAGGCAATCAGAGTGGTTGAACGAATGCAACAGATCCTAAAAACACCCCTCAACTTAAAAGGTCAGGAAGTGTTTGCCAATGCCAGCATTGGAATTATCCTGAGTGCAATCAACTATGAACAACCAGAGGATTTGATCCGGGATGCCGATACAGCCATGTACCGGGCAAAAGCACTGGGAAGGGGACGCTATGAAATATTCACCCAAGAAATGCATGAACATGCCGTATCCCTATTACAGCTAGAAACAGACTTACGCAAAGCGCTTGAACGTCAGGAATTTTTGGTGTTTTATCAACCTGTGATTGAGTTAAGAACGGGCAAACTTACAGGGTTTGAGGCGCTAGTCCGCTGGCAACATCCCGAACGGGGACTGATTTCCCCCGCCGAATTTATCCCCGTCGCTGAAGAAACCGGGTTAATCCTATCGATTGGTCGATGGGTGCTCCATGAGTCGTGCAGACAGATGAAACAGTGGCAGCAGCAAGAACCTCGCAACCCACCGTTAACGATTAGCGTTAATATCTCGCGCAGGCAGTTCTCCCAACCAGACTTAATGCAACAAATTGAAAGTATTTTGCAAGAAACTGAACTGGAACCCCACTGCTTAAAGTTAGAAATTACTGAAAGCGCCATTATGGAAGATACGGGTTTAGCCACCAGTTTGATGCAACAGATCAAAACCTTAGGGGTTCAGCTTGTCATGGATGATTTCGGTACCGGGTATTCCTCCCTTAGCCATCTGCATCTGTTTCCAATTGACACGTTAAAGATTGACCCCTCCTTTGTGCATAAGGCTGATAGTGATCTGGAGAAGGTGGAGATTATTCGTACTGTCATTTCCCTGGCTTGGAATTTGGGAATTGATGTGGTAGCTGAAGGGATTGAAACCAAACGACAAATGTCTCAATTGAAGCTACTAAAGTGTGACCTGGCTCAGGGCTATTTGTTTTCCAAGCCATTGACCCAGGAAGCCGCGACAGCTTTCCTGGAGCAGGGATCTGCCTTTTTAGACACCAAATAGTAGCTGGCTGAGGATTTTTTTCAACCAGGCGATCGCCCCAGCAAGTTAGCAGGCAGAATCAGACTTAGTCTGTGTTATTAACCTGGCAGTATTTGTTCATACATATTTTGGAGTTACATAGCAATTGCGTAGGGTGTGTTGCTGTCAAGCCAACGCACCGTCAGCGAGATCGCCCGCCTGTAGCGATCGCCCGCCTAGTAGGTTGACTGGGTTGACGACAGGAACCCCAACATCACTAACACGCAAAAGGGTGCGATTCAACTGTATAGTTGCACTCTTATTCATACAATCACTGGTTGTTGTAAAGCTTATGGGTGTTGGGTTACCCTGCGGGAAGCAAGCTACGCGCACTCAACTCAACCTACGGCGGGGGACGATCGTTTGGGCTGAGTAGACATGGAGATAGGACCCTTAAGTGAGGTAGGTATCAAATACCACATAAATTTTCTCTGTGATGAATTCTGAAATGATACGGAAAGTTTCGGTTTAATTACCTGAATAAAGGATATTATCTGGAAAATTTCCGCTTAATTCCCTGAAACTCAGGAGTTAAACTGAAACTTTCCGGATAACAACCCTAAATAGGGTTATTAAACCGACAGTGTCGGTTTAATAAATTGTTAGCCCTCAGAGTTGCTGATTGGGGCAGTTGCTTTGAATAACCGGTAGGGTTTCTCTGGAGTAGTAAAGAATGATCAATTGGGACACTGAGGATCGAAAACAGCTAATCGCCCTACTCAAGGATTTACCAGAGTTATCAACGGAACGATCGCGTTTACAAATCCTAGAATTGGCTGGGCTGAAGCAGTTGACACCCATGATTGATCTTTCGGGTGCTTCCTTTGTAGCCATCAGTGAAATGGTCAACTATCTATCCAACTATGGGCGTTTAACCTATGACCACGAGGCATTGGGGCTATTTCTCAACACTCTCAAAGGTTTTGTAGGAGTTCAGCAGCAAGAATTTCTGGATAAATTGCTGACTAAGTACGACATGATAACCCCGATTGCTCCACTCCCTAACGTTGGTCAGTGGCAAGGTAGAGAAACACCGGCAGATGTTCTAGAAAAGATTATTGGGGAGAATACGCTACGCCCTATTGCTTTTCTACAAAAAGGGCTGGAGGTGGCGAGATCGGTTGCTTATATTGGAGTCCAATCTGGTCATGAGCGTTGGTCAGGCACAGGCTTTTTGGTAGCTGAAGATTTGTTGCTTACGAATAATCACGTTTTACCAAGTTCAGGTTTATTAATAAATTCCATATTTCGCTTTAACTATGAAGATGATTTTCAGGGACACGCTCAGCAAAGTGATGAATATTGTGTAAAGCCTAGTGGACTGTTCCACACTAATCGGGAACTAGACTATACCTTAGTGCAACTAGATGGGGAACCTGGGCAAAAATGGGGATGGCTGCCTTTATTATCAAGAAGAATTAAGCCCAGAGAGCGCGTGAATATCATCCAGCATCCTGCAGGACGACCCAAAGAAATTTCCTTCCAAAATAATTTTGTTGAATACATTGGAAATAGCGTAGTGCAATATGTCACCTCCACGTTGAACGGCTCTTCAGGATCGCCAGTGTTAGACGATGGATGGGAGGTTGTTGCCCTCCACCATGCAGGAGGTAATATCCCTGAACCCACAACCCAGAGGCGCTATTTTAGAAACGAAGGCATACTGGTAGAAAGGATTTTGGCTGATTTACCCTCAGAGTTGAGGGAATTATTGAATGCAGCGGCCAGTTAGATTCTTGTAGACTTCACTTTAGCGACTAGGTAGCCTTAATAATGTCTCTGAAATCTGAACTGTTGAAATTCTTGTCAGGCATGTCAAATACTCAAACAGTTCGGGAGCGTAAGGCGCTATTAGCATCTGTAGGGTTTGATCGTTTAGGTCGCCAAATTACCTGGGAAGGCAGCAATCCCGTTTTTTTTAATGATTTCCTCGATCTGCTGCGTTCTGAAGGACAGACATCTTTAGTTTCTTTTCTAAGGAGTCTCGCAGATAGCGATTGGATAGGGCTAGAAGATAGGCTTAAACTCAGTGTTCTCATCGAGAGGGTTCAAGTTTTAACGACTGAGCAATGGACCAGAGCTTTCTGGGGAACTGCTGAGGTCGTTCCAGAACATACTTCAGAGATTTCAGATCGAACCTCTATCAATACTAGAGTTACGAAAATATTAATTCTGGCAGCTAATCCTAAAGAAACCACCGCACTACGTCTAGACAGTGAAATTAAAACTTTAGAAGAGAAGTTGGGAAGATCGCAGATGCATGAGCAGTTGAAGCTTGCATCAGAGTGGGTTATACGTCCCAAAGATCTTTATCAAACTGTAAGAGATTATAAACCCAGAATCATACACTTTACAGGATACGGTACTGATGGCGGCGGACTGGCGCTAGAAAACGAAAGTGGGCAAATACAGATCATTGGGTCAGAAGTGCTAGCTGGACTTTTTAAGTTGCTTTCAGAACAGGTAGAGTGTGTTCTTTTAAGGTCTTGCTATTCCGAAGCTCAAGCAAATGCAATTCTTGAACATATTAATTTTCTGGTAAGCATAAAGCAGGAAGTTAATGATGATACTGTTATCAAATTTATTACAACTTTTTACGAGGCTCTTGGCTGTGGGGAGACGATTAAATCTTCCTATAATCTGGGATGCGAGGCGATAAAGGCAGCAGAGCTTCCTGAATATCTTATTCCGGCTTTAGAAGAGAGAGCTAGCAGCAACCTAGACACAATTAATAATCTAGTTCAAGACATTCGAGAGAAAATATATACAAGTATAAAAGAACGATGTGGAACGATGCGGGTATTGGATATGACTCAGCCTGTTGGGCTTAGTGATATCTATACTGACGTAAATATTCTTGAGAAACTTACTGGAAGAAGGCGATTAGATGTTGCTGATCTCCTGCAAGCATGTAATCCGGGAAATTTTGACCGTCTTGGGTTGGGCGGAATCACAGAGAACCGTTTGCCAGGACTTGATGCCGTTGAACAATATAGCAAATTGATGGTTTTAGGTAAGCCAGGAGCAGGAAAAACAACTTTTCTAAAATATTTGGCAATTCAGTGTAATGAAGGGAAATTCCATGCTTACCGAATTCCAGTTTTTGTTACTCTTAAAAGTTTTGCAGAAGCACGTAACCAGCCCGAACTTATAGACTATATAAGTCGTCAGTTTGAAGATTTAGATGTCGAAAGATCAAAAGTTATTGGTTTTTTAAATCATGGGAGAGCGCTTATTCTCCTGGATGGGTTGGATGAGGTCAAAGAAGAACATGGTAGTCGAATTCTGAGACAGATTCACGAATTTTCTGAACGATTTTATAAAAATAATTTCGTGATAACCTGCCGAATAGCTGCAAAAGAGTATATCTTTGAGGCTTTTACTGAAGTAGAAGTTGCTGATTTTGACGAGAAACAAATTAGCTCCTTTTCATCTAAGTGGTTTCGCTCAAAGGATCCAAAAAAGTCCAAAAGATTTATTCAGAAGCTTAAGGAAAATGAACCAATTCAAGAACTTGGAACCAATCCATTACTGTTAACACTACTTTGTTTAGTTTTTGAAGAAACAGCAGATTTTCCTAAGAATCGTTCTGAACTTTATAAAGAAGGGTTGGATGTACTTTTGAAAAAATGGGATGCTAAACGAGATATTGAACGAGAGCAAATCTATAAGAAACTATCCTTGAAAAATAAGGAAGATTTATTAAGTCAAATTGCCTTAACTACTTTTGAAAATGGAGATTATTTTATTAGACAAAGACAGTTAGAATTACACATTTCAGACTATATTCAAAATTTACCGGATGTTCAGAACAGCACAGAAGCAATACAGATAGACAGTGAAATGGTTTTGAAATCCATTGAAGCACAACATGGATTACTTGTTGAACGGGCAAGAGGAATTTATTCGTTTTCTCATTTAACTTTTCATGAGTACTTTACTGCCAGAGAAATCACCCTTAATTTTGATCCACAAATATCATTGCAGAAGCTTGCATCACACATTATGGAACCTCGTTGGCGTGAGGTTTTCTTGCTTACAGCAGGTATGTTACGCCAAGCGGATAGATTGCTTCTGCTTATGAAGCAGGAAATTGACAAGCTTTTAGTTCCTGAGAAGCGCTTGCTACAATTTCTTAGTTGGGTTAATCACAAAGCGCTTTCTGAGAAAACTCACTATAAGCTTTCTGCTGTTCGTTCGTTTTATTTTGATCTTGCTCGTGTTCGTGCTCATGCACAAAAGCAGTCTCGTAATGTAGATTCAGATGATATGACTCGTGACTTTGGTCTTACTCTATCTCGGGCGCGAGTCTTAGATCCTTCTTTTGATCTCTCTCGCTTTCGCACCCTTAAGTTAGATTTCACACTTACACTTGCATATGCTATTGCTACTGATCTTAAATTTGTGGCTCGTAATTTTATTGATGAGTTAGAAGAAGACTATGAGGATGAGGGGGATGAGGATGAAGACTATGAGGATGAGAGAGATGAGGATGAGGATGAGGATGATGAACTTTACGATGATGAGCTAGAAAACGAAGACCTCAATAATAATTACGACGACAGTTTAGAAGATGAATATTATGACAATGATGAACTAGTAGAGAATAGTAGCCCAGAGAATAACAACGACATAGATGGCGAAAATTATAACGATGAATCAGAAGAAGAAATGCTCGACAATGAATTTGAAGATCCTGATAGTTATTTAGAAGATACAGATCTCTACCTCTACGATGATTTTGAGACTGCTCCAGAAACCTCCGGTTTTAATATACTCTCTGGTTTTCTGAATTCCAATAAACCTTTAAACTCCACAGAAGATTTTTCTACAAAAGTTGAAACTTTTGACCAAGTTTTTAACTATGCCGTAAAGCTTGCATCTAGTTATCCTTCCAATATTGGTTCATCATTAGAACTTCTTAGAAAAAAACTTCCTTTAGTCAATAAACAGAAATTTCTCATAGCTTGGTGGAGGTCATGGGGAGGCTCTTGGATTATCGAACTAAGCAAGGTAATGGTTGAAAGCCGTGATATTGGTCATAACTGGCAATTTAATAGAAGACAAGAGCAACTTTTGAATCAGTATTATAGTGCGCATCAACTTCTCATTGATGTCTTAAATAATGGATGTTATGTAACAAGAGCTACCAGGGAGGAAATTGAGAAATCTTTATTGTCATGTGACGCAAGCATTTGAGTATTTACGGGCTAACATAGCCTCTGAGGATGACGGAGTCAAGTAGGTTTCTGCAATCTCCTCAATCGGTTTCTTCTTATCTCCGAAAATTGAACAAACGATTTCCAGTTGATTCTAAAATAAGTTTTTTGTCACACTCTTTAGAATCAACATCTTGTTCGTAATTATTTGTACTATTGATTCATTTCCGTTCTTAGTTTCATCTCAAATCAAACTTTTACTTGTGTAATATTCATATACTTAAATGTTTTACTAGGGGAGAATGCTTGCGCTGTAGTGCCGACAGATACTTCACTTCATCATATGCTTCTTGATTTTTCCAGCAGCGAAACAAGATGCGAATCCACTTAAAAGCAAGCGATCTCATTGCCGCTGGATGGGAGTTGCCTTTATCGCGCTGCATTCGGTAGTAGGCTTGTGCCCAGGCTGAATGATGCCGACTTTGATTTGCCCACTCGACAAACGTCTGTCGCAAAAAGATCGGGCAACTCCACCGCCAATGCACCCAATTCTTCTTACCACTGCTCTCTTTAACCGGAGCAATGCCGACATAACGCAGTAGTTCTTGAGCGCTATTGAAACGCGATCGCTCTGCTCCAAACGCCACGAGCAGTCGAGGAGCCAGATGGTCTCCTGCCCCTGGCAATGCCGCAAAAAACTCAGCATCTGGCTGAGCGGCAAACACCGCCTCGATCTTGGCATTGAGGTCTACTAAACTGAGCAGTAAGGCTTTGAGCTGGATGATGAGGGTTGCCACTAACCACTGCATGGGTTCAACAATCCCAGGATCTTCTGTCAAAGGAAGGCTAGGGGTAGCGATCTGCTTGAGGCGTCGGGTAATGGCAGAACGACGGATCACTTGGTGGCTGCGGAAAAAAGTGGTCAAATCTTCAGCGGTCTCTGCCTGAGCCGCTTTTAGCTCAGGATAACGTTCTACAAAAGCACAGAACACTTGGGTGTCCTTGTCTTCAAACCAATCGAGGACTTGGGGATAGTAGTTTTTGAGTGCAGCGGTGATGCGGTTGGTCAGTCTGACCTTTTCTTGCACCAGCAGTCGGCGCGACTCTACCCATTGCCGCAAGGCTCTGATGTCAGGACTTTCGGGTTGCCAAGCTGGGATCTTGTCGCTGTGTTTTTGCAGCAGTTCTACCAGAATGCGGGCGTCCATCGGGTCAGACTTGGCGCGAGAGGGCTGAAAGGCTTTGCGGTAGTTGGCAACCGTGCGGGGATTGATCGGGTAAAGCGCCAAGTTATCGTACTGGCAGAGAGCATAAATCAGGGGACCACGCTTCTGTTCCAAACACACTGCCAAAGGCGCATTACCATAGCGTTTGCGTAAGCCTTCGACCCAAGCAGCAATGGCATCTGGTGCAGAACCGATGGTGTAGTCTTCTCGTTGCCCGGTGGCAACATCAGCCAGGTGAATATCGTGTTTGCGATCAGCCCAGTCAATGCCGATGTAAGCAGCGTATTGAGTTTGGCTCATGATGTTATCCTCGAAGTAGGGTTTGTTGGACAACTGGAAAAGCTTCTACTCGCTGCGAAGAGATTATGGAAGGTGTTGGCTCACCGACCTCTGAGGATTCGTTGTGGAGAGAAGCACAGGATGCGAGCGAAGCGATATGTTAGTAGACATCAAGTGTCACACGTTGGATAGTCGTCTCCCATCCTGTTTCCCAGTTCTGAAATTGAGTCTATCGTCTCTCCTTCAGTCCCGTCCTCCCATAAATCGATGGAGCCGACCGCCGAGAGGTTATCTATGGGCATCAGAAGCGAGCTGCGGCGGCTCATCTCAATCGTTAGGCGGCAGTTGTGGTATCGATTGTGTTGTTGAGTGAGAAACTATTCTTAAAAGCGTTGTTCAGGGAGAACACTCTGTATGTCCAAGTTCGGCCTCGAAGTAACGCTGCGCGAGATTACTAAGGAAAACTGGCGTGATATCCTCCGCTTAAAAGTAGCCCCACACCAAGAGCAGTTCGTGGCATCCAACGCCGCGTCTATCGCAGAAGCGCATTTCAATCCAGAGGTTGCTTGGTTCCGCGCAATCTACGCTGGTGATGTGCCAGTCGGTTTTTTAATGTTGGAAGACGACGTAGCTCAGCAAGAGTACTTTCTGTGGCGCTTTATGATCGGTGAGCAATACCAGGGACGTGGGTACGGGCGAAAGGCGCTGAAGTTGTTCTTCGCACACGTTAAGACGCGCCCTGGAGCGGATGCAGTCGAAACAAGTTGTGTGCCAGCCAAAGGTGGTCCCGGACCGTTCTACGAGAAGATGGGTTTTGTTTACACCGGAAAAGAAGAGAACGGCGAACTTGTGATGCGACGTGAATTGTGATCTAGTGCGATCGCCCTGCTCTCTTGTAGGGTGTGTCAGGCATCGCCGTCGTAACGCACCATCGATAGGAGCTTCGGTGCGTTACGACGTCTCTCTAGCAAAGCCATACCGTTAGGCTTTACAGCCCAGCTAATGTCAGATCTTTGATTGCCAGGTTAATAGGCATAATAGTAAGGCATCAAACCCTTGCTCAGCATAGGTTACACTGCGCCAACCATCCTATAGCCTAACTTTTGCCAGCCCCACACCTCACACCTCACACCTGACCTACTCCGACTTTGACTTCCTGCGCTTTTTCGTTGCAGGCTCTGAGGTTTCTCCTGCTGTTGTAGATTTACGTCCACGGGGCGATCTAGTGGTGGTTCTGCTTTCAGTCTTTGTTTCCGCTGCAACCGATTTTGCTCTGCCTCTGCGAGAACGAGCCGGACGAGGTTCCGTCGTTACTTCAGGTTCAGATACTTTAGCATTTTGGGATTTCGCAGAAACCCCTTCAGAAATTGCATCACCAGCAGTTTTGCGCGGTTGCCTTGCTTTAGCTTTTGATGCCTGCCGTCTCCCAGAAGGCGCGTAGTTTTTGAGGGTTAGGGCACTAATTTTAATCCCTTGTTCCAGAAGCATCTTGGCAATGTCATCGTAGCTATAACCCTTTGACAGTGCAGATCGAATCGGCTCTTGCATCTGTTCAATTGCCTCTCGCAATGACAGTTCTTCCTTTGTTTTCTCAGGTAAGTCTTCTAAGAACGAGATAGCATTGCCAACGTTTTCTTGTCTGACAACGGATGCTTTAGGACGCTTACGACTTGCTAATGCTGCCATAGAAGTTCACCAGGAAAGGAGTTGTATTTGTATTTGTTAATTCTACGCGCCAGATTCCAAATTGCAGTTTATTTTCATTGAGTTTTTGAAGGAAGTAGGGTAGAGGGTTACTATCCATCCATCTCGTTCTAAGGCTTTGCCTGGGAAGCAGTCACATCAAGGCTTTCAGTCTTAAGCCAGTGTTTTTGAACAAACAGTTCACCGCCCCTAACATTAAAGACCCCCGACTTTTTGCAAAAAATCGGGGATCTGGGTAGTCCTTATCGCTTAAGTAAGGTGGTGCTGAATAGCAGAATAAATTGAAACTTCGTTCCAATTTATCCAACTCTCAATTCATACCCAAAATCAGCAACGCCCTTGAGTCAAGGCTACTGCTCTAACTGGTAGAGTAGCTGAAACTGATTCCCGGCTGATGTGTTATCCGTTGGGTAAACACCGACTGAACTATTACCACGTTCCGGTCGGACAATTAACTCGATGTTTCTATCCAATTGCAGCCTGGTTCGGTCATCGGCTGTGGGACTATTAGCAATCGTGGATGGCGAGTCAGCGTAGGTTCTGGGATCAATCGTTTCAATGGACTGCTCCTGAAGCCCCTGAAGATCATCTGAGGAGCCAAACTGAGTCGATTGGGCAAGGGCTACAGGAGTTAGCCCCAACAGAAATATAACCGTACCAATGAACGAGATCGCTCGATGCATAACGGGTACTCCTGGTGATTCTTCTTAGCCTTCAGTATGGCATTTAGCTTCTGGAGTAGCACATGCTTTGACGGATTAAAAGGATTGCTCAATGTTTTGCCCTCAAAATCCCAGGAGCCTGAATAAGCCCAACACACCGGTTACTGGGGACAGAAAACTACCTAAAGTATCCGTAATGCCAGCGATCGCTGATTTTCCAACAATAATCGTGTCATTATTACGTAATGCCGGGTTATTCGCTGCATTGATGCCTTCTGAAAAGTCAACCTCAATCGTGCGCTGAGACACCGTTCCATTAGGATTGAGCCGAACAAAGGTGACGGATCGTTTGCGGGCACGATTGTTAAACCCCCCTGCGGCTAATAAGCCCTGATTCAGGGGAGTGTTGGGCGGCACCTCCACTGGTCCCGGTTTTACCACTTCACCGACTACGTTAATGGTGATCCGGTTGGGCGCAAAACTGGCAGAGGCAAGTCTGGTCGCCTCACTGGCACTTAAGGCAGTCGCGGTTGGAATGACAATCGTATCACCATCTTGAAGTGGCAGATCCTGGCGCAAATCGCCCGCCTGAAGCAGTTCCCAAAAATCAATTTTGATTGACTGTTCTGGACCCGTTCTGGTTATTCGCCGCACCTGGATGTTGCGAATATCGGCAGACTGGGTAATGCCGCCTGCGGTTTGAATGGCTTGAGTCACCGTTGGCACCTGCACATTAGCTCCAATCGATGGGGTTCCTTCCGGTGGGGCTTCTGGTTTTTCAACCAATGTGTAGGGACCAGGACGATTCACTTCTCCGACGACTGCAATTCGGAGAGGACGGTTTGTGGCAGCGGCAAAGTTGGTAGTCGCCAGTCGTTGAGCCTCATCCAAATTAACCGTAGTGGTTGAGGGAATCAAAATACTGTCACCGTCACGCAAACGTAGATCTTGCTGAATGTCGCCCGCTTGAACCAGTTGTACCAGATCGACCCTAAAGGTTTCACGACCACCGGGGCTGGACGATCGCTGACGGCGAATTTCAATCTGGCGAATGTCTGCCGCCTGGGTGGTACCGCCTGCCAGCTTAATCATGCGCGTCAGGATCGGAACATTCGTATTCTCTCCGGTAGCGGCGGCAGGAACGGTATAGGAACCGGGGCGATTCACCTCTCCTGCGATCGCAACCGTAATCGGACGGGCAGCCAGCAGACTCACCGTAATAATCGGGCGGGTCAGGTAAGGCTGATAGCGGGCTGCGATGGCAGCCGATGCCTGCCTCAAGGTAGTGCCCTGGACGGCAACTGCACCCACCAGGGGTAGGTTAATCGTGCCATTAGGCAATACCTGGTACTCTCCGGTGTACTCTGCAACACTGAAAAAGTCGATCTTCACGCGATCCCCAGGTCCCAAAATGTAGCCATCTTCACTCTCACCAGTAGGCAAATTCTGTTGAGCCAAATTCTGCTGAGAGAAATTCTGCTGGGAGCGTGTGACAGGTTCGGGAGCAGCCAATACCAGGGGAGATACAGAAGTTAGCCCTAGCAATCCAGCGCAGGTCAATCGGCTTGCTAACCATAAAAATATGTGGGGAGTCCGAAACTTTGCTTCAGGCATGGCGATCGTAACCAATGCAAATTTAATCACAAACAAAACATTCGATACCGTTCCGCAGACAACACACTTTCTATTCAAACTTTCTGTTGCAAGATTCTGAGCGAACTCTATTTCAACCATTCAACCAAGCGCCATTCAACTAAGGAATGAGAGTTAAATAAGTTCGGAATTGGGTAGGGGCGGGTTTTGCCGTCAAATCCATCGCACCAGGCAAATTGGACTTCTAAACCCGCCCGTACAGTTTGCGGGGTTATTAAATCCAGGATCTTAAGCGGCATTCAACCAAGTGAAATCCAACTAAACGAATGAGATGCAACCAGGCTAGGATAGCGCACAAACTGACCTTAATTTAATCCTCCTCTAGATAGAGAGCAAGGTTAAAACCAGATTTCCGTCCAGATCGATTGCAAAACAATTGTACCGAGCAGAAAAGAACTCCGTAAAAGCTCGCGTTTTACTAATCACATCTGCATAACAAAGAAAAATAGAAGCTACTCCCATTGCTTACTGAAACATTTTTAACATCTTGGCAATTCTTACGGAGAATTCCTGTCACGGACTAAACGTACAGAGGCTAAACCAATCACGAAAAAAGCCATGGTATCAAAGGAGATTCGATCAAATCCTTACTGGCTTAGTCAATAAATCTGGTTGAGAAAAGACAAATATCCCTCAGTAACCTGAGGTATTCAGGGATACGACTCAGCCATTTAAATCAAATAACTCTGAGGCGCTGTTTACACGTAATTTACCTGATTCCAACCGGTAGATTTTTTCATCTGAGATGGAAATCATGAAGTTCATTTGCATAATTTAGGCACCTGAATACAATTAATCATCTACATCCACAGGGAGATGATATAGCTTGACAAATTCATTAATCTTCGTTAAGTTGTTTGGATTTCGTATAGAAAATAATCTAAAAGCTATCCAACAACTTGTCTTGAATTCAATCGATTTTAGTAAAATTGTGCCCGTTATTTTTTTCCGCTTTTTTTGCCCATTATTTCTCAGTCAGGAGGTGCTATGGCCCAGCTTGGACAAATGTTGAATAGTAGGTTGAGCCTTTTCAGTTTCAGACAAAGCAATCAATCGAATGTGTGTTAGCGTTACTTTTCATGGTTATTCTGTAGTACCATGTTTGGTTCAATATTTGGCTCAGTTAGGTTTAGCTGAAGCAGTTCTTGGTTCGGGAAATTCATTTCAAAAAACCTCAAAAAATTGTCAGGAAAGCGGGAACCTTTCCTATGAGATATTCGTCAACCTCTTTGAGTTCTAAATGTTGTCTGTTGTGTAGCTTTGCCTGAGAAAGTGTTTCGTGTTGGTGATTGAACAGCCTTTTCCAGGAGTCTTGATTTAGCTTGCCGCCAATAATTAAAAGCCAGTTGCAAAGCTGAGAGCAAGCAAAAAAGCATTCATGTTTTCCCTGTTTTTCCTTTCCTGCTGACATCTTCCCTACTTACAGGCTTCACTGTCTACAGACGAGAGCAAAACTACACCCTTCTTGGTTTAAGGCTGCTTCGATCTTGAATCATTAATCGAAGACTGACGGTTGAGTGTCGTACTGTCCAATCAAGTTGGAGTGTTCAACTTTTTAGCTATGAGAGTTGCCTTAGTTCACGATTATCTAACTCAACGAGGTGGAGCAGAGCGAGTATTTGAACTCCTTTGCAAACGCTATCCTGAAGCAGACATTTTCACCTCGCTTTATGATCCGGAGCGAACGATTGATTTGAGCGATCGCCTGGTTCAAACCACTGTTTTGCAAAAAATCCCAGGAGCCGCCAAGCATTTTAGACTGTTAGCTCCCTTGTATTTTCCTGTATTTCGCACCCTCGATTTGCAAGACTATGACCTGATTGTGAGTAGCAGCAGTAGCTTTGCAAAATCTGTGCGCAAACGTCCAGATGCTCGTCATATTTGCTTTTGCCACAACATCACTCGCTTTCTGTGGGACACACAAACCTATCTGCGGGAGTATACTGCTTATCGAAGGTTTTATCCCATAATCGATAAGGCGTTCCAATGGATGAGGCAAATGGACTTGAAATATGCTCAGGAGCCTGATCTTTACATTGCGAACTCTACTGTTGTGGCTCAGCGTATTCAGACCATATACAAAAAGCCGGTCGTCGTCATCAATTACCCAATTGATAGCAATCAATTTGTGTTCTCTGAGCAGAAAGATGAGTTTTATTTAGCATCTACCCGATTGATTAGTTACAAACGCATTGATGTTGTAGTTGAGGCATTTAACTGGTTGGGCTTGCCTTTGCTGATTACGGGGGACGGTCCAGAGCGGCAGCGGTTGGAGTCTCAAGCAATGGGAAATATCCAATTTCTGGGTCACGTCAGTGATGAAGAACGCACCCAACTGATGGCAAAAACACGCGCAGTAGTGGTGGCAGCATTAGAAGATTACGGCTTGGTTCCAGTGGAAGCAAACGCCAGCGGTACACCTGTGATTGCCTATGGCGCAGGCGGTGTATTGGATACCCAGATCGATGAAGAAACGGGTATTTTATTCGATCGGCAAACCCCAGAGTCATTGCAGGCAGCCTTGATACAGGCAAATAAGATTAACTGGAACTACCAGAAGATCCGAGACCATGCGCTCACCCATTTTTCTGAGGAAGCCTTTTTCAAAAAAGTGGATCAATTTTTTGGGGAGGTTTATAGCTAAATAGTAAGCGGCGCAAGGTTGGTAGCCATTTAGGGGCAGGTAGTAGGTGATAGATGCCAGACATGGTAGCTAATTTGCACCAAGCCCAATCGGGCAATCTGCCCCAGTCAGTACAGTTCGGTGATGGATGGGTTTGTTTTCGTGGGAGGAGTAATCTCTGTGACGGTAGATAACTACGTCGGAGCAGTTGAATCCGATCCTGGATATGGACAATTAGCGGCTGTAATCTGGCGGCGGCGGATCCTGGTGCTGATGATTTTTCTGGGAGTGTTGTCAGCGGCAACCCTGTATACGTTTTCTAGAAAGCCCATCTATCAAAGCTCAATGCAATTGCTAGTTGAGCCGAACTATCAGGGCAAGCGCGATACCAGTGCCGAAAACCAGTTTGCAGACTCCAATGTTGAGATTGACAACTCAACCCAGTTGGCTCAAATGCGGAGTTCCCAACTGCTGCAACGAGCAGTGATTTTGTTAAAGCCAGAGTATCCTCGATTGACCGCTGAAGAAGTGCAAAACTCCCTGGTTTTAGTGCAGCTAGAAGAAGCGAAGGTGAAAACCAAGATTTTTCAGGCGGTCTATACCAGTGATGATCCAGCAAAAACCCAAAGGATTTTGCAAGCAATTCAGCAGGTTTATCAGGACTATAACCGGGAGCAACAAAAGTTGCGGTTAACGCGCGGGCTTTCGTTTGTTAATGACCAATTACCCGTTCTGGAAGACCAAGTCGAGCAGGCAGAGCGATCGCTAGAACAGTTTCGCCGCAGCCAGAACGTGGTTGACCCGGATGCCCAGTCGAAGGCGCTCGTCGATTCCTTGACCAGCCTCCAGCGAGAGCAACAATTGAATCGGGCTGAAATCCAGCAGGCACAGGCTCGTTTCTTAGAATTGCGGCAACGGGTGAACCAGTCTCCCCAACAGGCGTTGGTGGCAACTCGGTTGAGTCAATCTTCCCGGTTTCAATCCCTGTTGAATGAGATCCAGAAAACGGAATTATCCCTGGTACAACAGCGGGTGAGATTCAGGGATCGCTCCCCCTTTGTGCAAGAAGTTCTGGATCAGCGGCAACGCCAACTCTCTTTACTGTCTTCAGAAGTTAGTCGCATTCTAGGCAATGGCGCGGCTGGAGCAGGGGTTTCCAGCGATTTGCTGACCCAGGGACAATTGGGCGAGACGGATATCAGACTCGTGAATGAGATGGTCGAAGCTCAGGTCAATCTGGTTTCCTTAAGTGCCCGTTCCCAGAGTCTTGCCCAATCTGAACAATCTCTAACGACTGAGCTACGCCGATTTCCCGGTTTGCTGGCAGAATACAATCGCCTGCAACCGCAGGTGCAATTGCGCCGAGACACCTTGCAACAACTGCTGAAAGCAAGGCAGGAAATTGCTTTGGAAATTGCCAGAGGCAGCTTCGACTGGCAAGTGGTGGAGGAACCTAAGTTAGGTCAACAGATGGGACCCAGCCTGTCACGCAACCTGATGCTAGGCGCGATCGCCGGACTGATGCTGGGCAGTGTGGCAGCCTTTGTCCGGGATGGCATGGATGATTCCATTCACGATCCCGACGATTTGAAAAAGCACACTAACTTTCCTCTTTTGGGCATGATTCCCAGTCTGCCAAAGCCAGATTCATCGTCTGTAGTGACCCTGCTGAAGGGAAAATCACTCACGCCCTCTATGATGCAGATGGTTTACTGGCAGCCATTCCGTGAAGCGATCGATCTGATTTATCGCAATATTCAGTTCATCCCAACCGCTGATGGGTTGCGATCGCTGGTGGTGACATCATCCCTGGCAGGGGAAGGCAAGTCAACGCTGGCGCTCGGTCTGGCAATTAGCGCTGCCCGTCTGCATAAGCGGGTGTTATTGATTGATGCCGATCTGCGTCGCCCCACATTACACCAGCAATTGGGCTTACCCAATCAACAAGGGCTGTCAACCCTACTGGCAAACGATTCTCCCATTTCGGGCAAGGGGGATATCCCATTGTCCTGTCGCTATCGGGATCTGCCCATTTCAGTGCTCACCGCTGGACCCACCCCCCTTGATCCCGCCAAATTGTTGAGTTCCCAACGAATGGCAGAGTTAATTGCTGCCTTTGAGCATTCCTACGATCTAGTGGTGCTAGATGCTCCACCCATTCTAGGAATTGTGGATGCCCTGTTAGAAGCCTCGTTCTGTGATGGCGTTGTATTTGTTAGCCGCATGGGTCAGGTGACCCGCAGTGAGTTGACGCAGGCAACTGCCATCTTAAACAAGCTGAACGTTTTAGGGATGGTTGCCAATGGGGCAAACCCGGCAATCAGTCCCTACTTCTCCTACGAAAGAAAGCTACAGTCAACGGTTCCTTAAGTTGAGCAGGATTGCCCAACTTTAAAAATTGCTCGAATTTACACCGATTCCCCCCGTAAGGTGCATGAGTATGCTTTCTACTGAACATCAAACGCTTAATCAGCAAACGCTGGAAAAGCAAACGCTAGACTCGAAACCATCCCTGAATCGGTCATCCCGATACAACTTGAAGTGGCGACAAAAGCAACTTCTGGTGAAATTGAACCGAGATCTAAAAGCGCCCTATTTGCCACCTTTGACAGAACAAGCGTGGCTAAGTGAATGCCTACAGCGATCGCCAGTGCAACTGGTCAAACTTCCCCTGGACCTTTCTGAAACCGAACTGAAATTTTGGGCAGATGCCTGTGCCAATGGTGGTAAATCAGTCTTTCTGAAATTACCCAGTATGGCGGCACTGCCGAAGAAGCGAAACCGGGTCAAATGGTGGATTAAACGACTGTCTGAATGGGCGATCGCGGCTTTGCTGCTCACCCTCCTCAGTCCCCTGATGCTGCTTCTCTCCTGTCTGATTGTTATAACTTCACCGGGTCCCATTTTGTTTCACCAGTGGCGAGTGGGTGAGCGGGGTAAACTATTCCGAATTTACAAATTCCGCACGATGGTCACTGGCGCAGAGCAGTTACACCATCAAGTGATGGGGAATCAAGCGGGGCTGCACAAGCTCGAAGATGACCCTCGCATCACTCCGCTGGGAGCCTGGATGCGGCGCTACAGCCTGGATGAACTGCCCCAGCTAATCAACGTCGTGCGCGGCGAAATGAGCCTGGTTGGACCTCGTCCCTGGGCACTGTATGATGCCCTGCGGCTCAGTCCCAGCGTTCGCCATCGGTTAAACGCTCTGCCAGGAATTACCGGCATTTGGCAAATCACCCGGCGTGCCACTCTGCGAGATCTAGACGCTGTCAACCGCATCGATCTGGGCTACCTCGGTGCCTGGTCCTTCCGACAGGATCTAAAAATCCTTCTGCTCACCATTCCCAAAGTGATTTCGGGATTTGGAGCCTACTAACAGGATGCACGACAATCCCCAGATCCCCGGTGTCTGAGAAGACCACTCAATCAATTCAATTGATCTCCACGAGACACCGGGGATCATGGCTACCAAGTTGCACACTACATTACTGAACTAGGTGAAAGTCGTTGAGAGTAAAGAGTGAAGCATGATATCGCCAACTCAAAATTCTCAACTCTCAATTCTCAACTTCCTACCCTCTCACACCTCATACCTCACGAATGCCCCTGAGACTTCCACCATTTATCCGTAAAACCCTTGAAGTTACGAGCTTCTGGCAGAGTAATTATCTGATTCTGCGGGAGTTTAAGTACTTTACGTTGACTGCCACGCTGGCGATCGCCTTTGCCCTGGCAGCAGCGGCGTTTGAAGGGTTTGGGTTTGGCTTTCTGCTGGCGTTTCTCCAAAGTCTGGTGAGTCCAGATGCGCCTCCGTTTCAGACGGGAGTGGGCTGGTTTGACACCTGGATTTTGGGGATTCATGAACCGGCGATGAATCGTCTCTATCGGGTGTCTGCCCTGATTTTGACGGCAACCTGGACGCGGGCAATTTTTAACTACCTGACCCAGGTTTACACGGAATTGACCCAGCAAAAGCTGGTCGATCGCTTGCGTCGGCGTATTTTTGAACAATTGCAGTCGGTTGGTCTAGGCTTTTTTGCCAAAACCAATTCTGGGGAATTAATCAACACGCTAACCAACGAAATTGCCAGACTACAAGCAGCATTTGGACTGCTGGCATTCATGATCACCAAGGGGTTAACCCTGGCGGTTTACCTGGTGCTGATGTTCCAACTTTCCTGGCAACTGACCCTGATATCCGTTGCCCTGTTCAGCCTGCTGGCAGTCGGGCTTTCTACCCTGAATGCACGGGTACGGGAAGCCAGTTTTGATGTGTCGATTGCCAGTGGAAAATTTACCGGACGGGCGATGGAATTTATCAGTGGCATCCGTACCATTCAGGCATTTGCGACTCAGGATTTTGAGCGCAAACGGTTTTATCGTGCCAGTTCGGATGTGTTGACTACAACGATGAAAGCGGTTCGTGGATGGGCGATTGTGCGTCCGGTAGCAGAAGGGTTAGCAACCACCATCCTGATTACCATGATCGTAATTGCCCTGACGCTGTTTGTGGCAAACGGTACGCTGCAAATCGCATCCCTGCTGACGTTTCTGTTTATCTTGTTTCGGTTGGTGCCTGCCGTACACGAAATCAACGGCAACCGGGCAATGCTAAATACTGCCTGGGGTGCCTTTGATAATATCCGGGAACTGTTGAGAACCGATAATAAGCCCTACTTGCAGGATGGCGATCGCCCATTTACAGGCTTGCAACGGGCGATCGCCTTTGAAGCTGTCAATTTTGGCTATGATGCTAACCTACCAGTGCTCCGCAACATTACCCTCACAATTAACCGGGGTGAAATGACTGCCCTGGTGGGTTCTTCGGGAGCAGGTAAAACAACTCTGGTCGATTTAATTCCCCGCTTCTATGACCCCACCGAAGGCAAAATCTTGATTGACGGGGTTGATTTAACGGAGTTTCAAATCAACTCTCTGCGTCGAAACATGGCAGTTGTAAGCCAGGACACATTTATTTTTAATGCTTCCATTCGTGACAACATTGCCTACGGCACAGAAGCTGCCACTGAAAAAGACATTATCGAAGCCGCCCGCCTAGCCAACGCTCTAGACTTTATTCTGGAAATGCCCCAGGGGTTTGATACTCCATTAGGCGATCGCGGTGTGCGGCTCTCCGGTGGTCAACGCCAGCGAATTGCGATCGCCCGTGCCCTGCTGAAAAACCCCGAAATCCTGATCCTGGATGAGGCAACCAGCGCCTTAGATTCCATTTCTGAACGGCTGATTCAAGAGTCGTTGGAAAAGTTATCAAAAGGGCGGACGGTGGTTGCGATCGCCCACCGACTTTCCACCATTGTTCGCGCCGATAAGGTGATTGTGCTGGAGCAGGGACGCATCGTTGAGCAGGGAACCTATCAGCAGTTGCTCGACAGTCGCGGCAAGCTATGGAACTATCACCAGATTCAGCATCAGGTGGGGCAGGTGGGTTAGGTGTAGGTGTTAAGTGTTGGATGTTAGGGGAGGGTTTACCGATATGGTCAAAAATTGTACGCAGGATGAAAACCCTTCCCCCAAAAGGATTGGAAAATTGATCGAGGAAACGATTACAACTAGATGAGGTTTAACGTGTCTGAATCACCACAGTTCAACTACATCATCACGATTCACAATAAGGAAGACTTAATCAAAGAAGTCTTGACCTGTGTGCTGATTTGTTGCCGTGATAACAGCCATGTTTATCCGGTTTTAGATGGCTGTACCGATGGTACTGAAGCCATTGTGGATGAATTGATCAAAACCTTTGCCCATGTTCCGATCACTAAAGTTCACACACCGGATGTCCATGAAATTCGCTCGATTAATGCGGGTCTGAAAGCGGCTAATCAGCAGGGCAGGGGTTACAACATCATCCTGCAAGATGATGTTCTGCTGCATGACTTTCTACTCCAGGAAAGAATTGGCAGGCTCTACGACTGGGCAGGAGCGAAATTAGGCTTTGTCTCTTTCCGGCATGGCGCAAATCTGGCACCTGATACCTTAACCTCTAACTCGGTTCAGCCCTTTGCTGATTATGTTGAAAATGCCTACGGACACGGCATTCCCGATGCCCATGTTTTGCTGCCAGGGCAACTTGCTTACCGAGCGATCGCCATTAAAAGCCCGGTCTGCATTCCGTTTGAACTGGTTCGTACCTTGGGGCTGCTGGAAGAAAAACTAGCACCCTATATGTGCGATGACTTTGAATATTCGATTCGCAGCGCTCAGGCGGGATACCGCAATGGAGTTTTTGGTATCCGCTATCAGTCGGATGTGGATTGGGGGACAACCCGCACAAAGCCGGATTCCAGGCTTCAGGAACTGGAAAAACGGAATATTGGATTGATTCAGGAATGGCACCGGGACGCGATCGCTCAAATCATTGCAGGCGATCAGACGGGGCAAATTGTGGATGTGCCGGGAATGGTCACTGACGCTGAACAAGAATTGGCTTTAGAAACCCTGAACCGCAACCGGGAACTTTTGGAGCAATTTTTTCAACCGGAGCAGCTTAGTTTCTTGAGCAGAGTAAAGCGGAAAATCAAAACGACCTTACAAAAACTGGAAATTATCCCAAACGAACAGGTTCAGCAACTGAATTAATTGAAAGATTTCAGGAATTAGCCCAACGATTTCAGGGAGGCAACAAACGATGATCAAATACTGGCGAATACCGAGTAGCTTGCACCGACTGGGACTGACACTGAAGCGAGTCATTCCCTTGGTGAAAGGAGATTTGCGAGATGCTGTGATTGATGTTGCCCGGTTTGGTGCTCGCCTGATTGGGTTGCATTCCCTGTTCAAGAAAGTTGCCTACGACTCCGGTGTCATCACAGAGGAAGATTCAGGCGCAGCGGCGATCGCCCAATTCCAAGCCCAGTTGAGGCAGGAAATTACCAGGCTTGACGCTCCTAAACCCACCATTTTCGTCTCTGCCTGCATGAGTCAGGAAGAGGGGGGTGGCTGGAAGTTTAACGGGGGCATTAAAGAGTTCAACTGTCTGGTTAAACTACTACGACAGCACGGCTACGAAGCTTACATCGTCACCTATGACGGTACCTACGAACCGTGGTTACTGGATCATCAACCTCACATTTCTCTGGATGAATTTCGGGCACTATTGAAAACACGCCAAAACATTCGCTGTATCACTTCCTGGGCAGAGGCAAAACCCTTTCTTCAGGAGTGCGATCGGGTTTACTACTGGAACATGGACATCTGTTTTACTGAGAATGCACATTTCCCCCTATTAGCCAATCTTTACCGCCATAAAATTCAAAACACCGCCGGAATTTCGCGCACCATTCAGGCGTGGCACATGGCGTACTTCAATCAACCCTCTACGCTCCTGCCCAATCTAGTTGATGACAGCCTGTGGACACCCGACGAAACTCATCGTCACCATGACCAGGTCGGGTATATGGATGAAGGACCCCACACCGAAAGCTACCTCGCCATCATCCGAGACATTGCCATTTCCCAGGGGCTAGAACTGAAATTTATCCAGCTTAAAGGGATTGAGGAAAAGATCCTGGAGGGAATGCGTTCCTGCTCCGTCTTTCTGACGATGAACCTGGGGAAAGATGAACTTTGGGGCGAAGGAGGTCCGCTGCCCCCCCTGGAAGCGATGGCAACTGGATGTATCCCCATCACATTTGACATTTTAGGTCCCAGGGAAATCATCCAGAGTGGCTTCAATGGCATCATTGTGCCCCGTTACCGACCGGATTTGATGGCAAAAGCACTGGTCACGCTTTACACAACAACGGGTGAAATTGAGCGGTTGCGGCACAATGCTTTAGCTCTGTTCAATGCCTGTCATACCTTTGATGCCCGTTGGGAGGCGGTGAAAGAGTTTCTGGAATTGGGCACATCAGCCGCAACCGTTAACGTACACAACTTAAATAAACCTTCTGTGAGTGGGTCATTGGTCATTAGTCATTAGTCATTGGTCATTAGTCATTGGTAATCGGTAATAGATATGGAGCGATCGCGGTTTACATTTTGTGTTCCTAACTTGAACAAGGTGGACTATTTGCCAGCCTGTATTAACAGCATCCTGTCCCAGGACTATCCGGACTGGCAATGTGTGTTTGTTGATGGCTATTCCACCGATGGCAGTTGGGAATACATGCAGCAATTTGCTTCCGATCGCCGCTTTCTGTTACTGAGGGGATTGCGCCAGGGAATGTATGCCGATTGGAATGAATGTTTGAGGCATGTCAAAACAGACTATTTCTACTTTTTGACCAGTGATGACACCTGCTCTGCCGAACTCGCCTCAACTACGATGTCAGCACTGGATGCTTATCCAAATATAGATGCTTGCCATTTTCAATTTGATTTAATTAACGAAATGGGTACTACAGTCATTTCCCATCAGGCGCTCGTCGATAAAGCATTCGGTCTATATTCTGAAGTTAACCAAACGACTCATCTCCGATCTGGGCTATGTGAATTCATGATGCATTTTGTCTATCGCGCCCTGTATCAAACAATGACTTCCTTAGTATTTCACCATCGTGTGATTCAGAAGCTAGAAGGGTTTCCCTCTAGCTATGGAGCGATTGGGGATTACGACTGGACAATGCGTTTGGGACTTTATACAGATATTCTGTTTATCCCCAAATTACTAGCAACCTGGCGTGTCTACACCGGGCAGGCGACCGAAGATGCTATGCTACCCCACATTACCGAGAACTTGCTGGCGATCGCCCAAAAAAACCTGGAACTGCTCAAACACAGCGGCAAAGACCGCGCCTTTAAGCATCCACCAGACGATAGAGAACTTCTTGCAGACTTACACAACGAACACGCCTGCTCCTTATACCGAGCGATCGGAGCCTCAAAAACACCCACCCAGGCATTGAAACACCTGTCCTCTCTGCTCAAAAACTATCCACTCTACCCGATCAAAAAACTACTCAATCGCCTCAGCCGTAACCAACTCTATCCCTATCCCGGCAGAACCCCCTTTGCCCGTCAAATCATTAAAAACTACGGTCTAGATTGGATGACACCGATAGACATTCCACAACTTAAATTTCATTAGTCATTGGTCACTGGTCACTAGTCATTGTTTGTCATTTGTCGCCTGTAAATACCACTGACCAGTAACCAAGCATCACTGACTACTGACTACTGACTAACACCTACCTTCCCCCTCACCCATGCCTTCCTCCCCTCACATCCTCTCAATTGTTGAAAGCTACCTGGGACACCGAACCTACGGTGACCTGATGAGGGATTACTTTAGCAATTGCTCTACCTGCCCAACCGATCTTTACTGGTACAACGAAGAGCGCACACTCCCAACCCGCATCATTAATCGCCTGCTCAGTCTTTGTGTACCAAACCGCTGGATACAAGATCAAAACCTGGATCTTCACTGGTTTCGGATCCAGTACGGCTTTGGTTATATGGCAAGACAACTGGTACTCCGCAAATTAAAGCAAACCAGGTACTCAGCCCTACATCTCCATACCCAGGCTTTAGCCTTAGCATCGCTGGATTTGATGAAAAAGCTGCCCACCATCGTCAGCCTGGACATGACTGCCGCCCAAGCATCCACCATTAAAACCCATCCCCATTGGCGATGGACTTACAGCCCCAATTGGTATTTAGAAAAACAAGTTTATGAAACGGCTGCCACGGTAGTCGCGTTCTCCCAAGCAGCTCGACAATCCGTTATCAATGACTACGGCATCAATTCTGAAAAAGTCAAAGTCGTTTATCCAGGCGTTGATTTAACCAAAATCACTCCCTCTGAAATGCCCGCGCCTCAAGCTCCCTACCGCATTCTATTTGTGGGTGGTGACTTCGATCGCAAAGGCGGACAGGACTTACTCACCGTTTTCTTAGAAAGCTTTGCCGATCAGGCAGAACTACATCTGGTGACCCAGGCTGAAGTTAACTGCTCCCATCCGAATGTTCACATTTATCGAAACATCACCGCTTATACCCCAGAGTGGTTGAAGCTCTATCGTCAGGCAAACGTGTTCATCATGCCAACCTATGCCGAACCCTTTGGCTGGGTGTTTATTGAAGCAATGGCAGCCGGTCTGCCCATCATCGCTACCCGGTTAAGCGCCATCCCCGAAATTGTGACCCACGGCGACACTGGTTTTTTGATCGAACCAGGCGATCTCGCCACCCTCACCCACCACATCCGCACCCTGATTGAAAATCCCAATCTGGGACGAGACATGGGAACCAGAGCACGAAAAGTCGCAGAACACAAATTCAACGCCCACACAAATTTTCAAACCCTGGAATCCCTATTCCTCGCTAAACAACACCCCCACCCGACAACTTCTTATTCCCGTGAACTATATCCCCATTCCTACCCCTAAACCCCTCCACCAATTACCAACTAAACCTCCAACACCTAACACCTAACATCTCCTACCTCACCCTCATGAAAATCCTCTTCACCTGCCACTACAACTTCAACACCAACGCAGGCGCAGCAGGCGTGACCTGGCGGCTTGGACAGGAATATGAACGTCTGGGGCATGAAGTGGCGTATTACTCCTACGATAGCCTGCCCCAGCCATTGCATCCCCTAGCCAAAGTTGCTCTTTTCCCTGAATTCGTTGCCCACCGGGTTGCCACCCTGGAACGACAAACCGGGGTCGATATTGTAGATGCCTCAACCGGGGATGGCTGGCTGTGGGCAACCTTACACCGCAAACGGCAAAACCGCCCGCTGATGATTGCCCGCTGTCATGGGTTGGAGCACATTGAGCATGAGGAATACGTAGAAGAAGTGCAACGGGGAAATCTCCGCTTTAGCTGGAAATACCCCCTCTATCGCGGCAGCATTCGGCTGTGGGAAGCGGCAGCCTCCATGCGCTATGCCGACCTGGCGCTGCTACTCAACCAACGCGATCGCGAATATACCATCCACAAATTAGGAGTCAGCCCCGAACGCGCCCACATTGTTGCCAACGGCATTCCAGAAACCTTTCTCAACCAGCCGTTTGAATCTCTGTTAGACAATAAATTAGCAGAGAACGAACCGATTCGGATTGCCCAGGTTAGCACCTACATCATCCGTAAGGGGGTTCACTATGGCAGTCCCGCTCTGAACGCTATTCTCCAACGCTTTCCAAATGTCGAAGTCAGTTTTTTAGGAACCGAATGTCCAGAAGAGATGGTCTACGCCGACTTTGATCCAGCCGTGCGCGATCGCATCAAAGTCGTTCCCCGTTACGATCACAAAACATTGCCATCTTTATTAAAAGGGCATCACATCAAACTATTACCCACAATTTCAGAAGGGTTTGGGGTCGCCATCATTGAAGCAATGGCGTGTGGCTTAGCGCCAATCACCACCGCCACACCAGGACCACTAGAAATTATCCGAGATGGACACGACGGCATCTTGGTTCCCGGTCGGGATAGTGAGGCGATCGAGCAGGCATTGGAAAAGTTACTCACCCATCGGTCCTACCTGGAGCGTTTACGTCGCAACGCTTACGAAACTGCCCAAGCCTACAGTTGGTCCCGCATCGCCCAACACAATCTTTCCCTATACGACCAAGCCCGCCAGTTAAGAGGTGCCTCCTATGACTGTCTTCAGCCCGCCGCAGGCGAGTGATTCAGCCCCAGCAAAACCCGTAGTTCGCCAGATCTCAGTGGTCATCATTGCTCAAAACGAGCAAGAATGTATTGCTAATGCGATTCGCTCCTGCCAATCATTTGCGGATGAAGTTGTCGTTGTCGATGGCGGGAGCCAGGATGAAACACCCCAGATTGCTCAAAACCTGGGCTGTCAAGTCTATTTCAATCCCTGGGCTGGATACGCCAGTCAGCGAAATTTTGGGGCTGACCAGGCACTTAATGATTGGATATTTTTTATCGATGCGGATGAAATCGTGGATCAAAAACTGGCATCTGCTCTGCTGGACTGGAAGCGATCGCCCACCCTACCAGCCCACGCCTTTTCAGCCCTTCGCATCGGTGACTTCTGGGACCAATGGCTAGACTCCCAACCGGAATATCACACCCGTCTGTATAACAAACACCTATTTCGCATCAAAAACGTCCTCGTTCACGAAGGACCCGACATCAAAGATGCTCCAGTCATCAAACTACCAGGAGTCATCTGGCACCACGGCTTTCGAGACATCAGCGATCTCGTCATTCGGTTCAACCGCTACACCGATCTCGATGCTCAACAGGCCCATCAAACTGGTCAACGATTCAGCCTGTTTCGCCTGCTCTTCAAACCCCCTGCCAAATTTATCCAGCAATACCTCTGGTACCGTATGTTTCGCCAGGGTTTAGCAGGCTTTTCCCTCTCCGTCCTTTGGAGCTACTACATTTTTTTGAAAGAAATCAAATTATACGAAATCGACTGGAAAGCAGCTAAAGCAGAGGAGCAGGATGAGTTAGTTGAAAGTTAAAAATTAAAAATTAAAAGTTGAGAGTTCGGACCAATGACCAATGACCAATGACCAATGACCAATGACCACTTTTCCTTCTCTAACAACCAACAACTAACAACCAACAACCAACAACTAACAACCAACAACCAACAACTAACAACCAACAACCAACAACTAACAACCAACCCCATGCTCACCCAAACCGCCACGCCCCACCCCAGAAGCCAGATCGGTCTACATCCAACTCTGGCATGGACTGCGATTCTGGGTTTCGCTTTGTTTACCGTAGCGGGCATTCTGGCTCACGCCGGTGGGCTTTTGCGGCTGGCGTACCCGGCGGGGGCGCTACTGGTTGGACTGTTTCTGTTTATCCGGTATCCCATCCTCTACCTGGGATTTACCTGGTGGGTCGCGTTTCTGTCTCCCTTTGTCCGTCGCCTGATTGACTTTCAGAGTGGCTGGGTTGATCCCAGTCCGGTTTTGCTGGCTCCGTTTTTGGTGATGATGGTGTCCATGCTGACCTTAATCAAAAAGTTGCCCCGCTCCCTGCAAACGGGGGGCTTGCCTCTGGTTCTTTCCATTACAGGGGTGGTTTATGGGTTTTTGGTTGGCATGGTTAATCAGGAACCGACCGCAGCGATCGTGGCATTACTGAACTGGTTAGCTCCGATTCTGCTGGCTTTTCACCTGTTCGCTCATTGGCGCGACTACCCCCGCTATCGCCAGAACATCCAGCGGGTCTTTGTCTGGGGTGTTTTAGTAACCGGAGGCTATGGCATCTTTCAGTATCTCGTTGCACCGGAGTGGGATCGGTTCTGGCTGGTGAATACCGGACTTTTGGCGTTTGGTACACCGGAACCAATGGCAATGAGAGTGTTCAGCACGATGAATTCCCCCGGACCCTTTGCGACAGTCATGATGGCGGGACTACTACTATTGTTCAGCACCCAGAGTGTGGTTCGGTTTCCGGCAGTAGCAGCGGGGTACCTGGCATTCTTGTTATCAATGGTGCGGGCTGCCTGGTTGGGCTGGATAGTCGGCGTGATCACCTTCATTCCTTCGCTCAAGCCTAAGCTCCAGATGCGGTTAGTAGTCACGATTATGGTGATGGCAATCTGTGTGATTCCATTGGTTAACATGGAGCCGTTTGCAACTACAATCAATGCCCGTTTGCAAAGCTTTACCAACACCAAAGACGATGTTAGCTACAACGATCGCCTGTCTGGTTACACCGAAATCTTAGGAGAGGCACTGTCCCAAATTCCCGGTGAAGGGTTGGGTCATGTGGTGCGGAGTGACCGGCTTGGCGCAAATGACAGCGGCATCCTCAGTATGTTCTTTTCCCTGGGATGGTTTGGCACCCTTCCCTACCTGGGAGGCATCATTTTGATGTTTTTCAGCCTGTTCCAAAGTACCGTTGGACGCTCTGACTCATTTATGAGCGCGGCTCGTGCCATTAGTTTAGGGGTGTTCGCCCAAATTGGTTTGGGCAGTGCAACGGCGGCGCTTTCGGGTATGGTTATGTGGTCGTTTGCGGGGTTAGCATTAGCCGCTCAACGCTATTACGACTACCAGCGGATGCAGGCAATTTCTGCTCAGTCAATCAGTTCGCAGCTTGAGAGGGTGATTAAACCATGAAAATCCTATTTCTGGATCAGAGTGGACAACCGGGCGGTGCAGAACTTTGTTTGCTCGAAATTGCGAAGCCATTTCGCGATCGCAGTCTAGTCTGTTTATTCACCGATGGCCCCTTCAGGCACATGCTGGAGCTGGAGCAGATTCCGGTGCAAATCCTGGCGGCAAAATCGCTACAGGTCAGTAAAGATAGCGGCTGGCTGCAAGGAATGAGCAGCCTCCGGCAACTACTGCCGCTGATTGCCAACGTTACGCAACTGAGTCGTAACTTTGATCTGATTTATGCCAACACACAAAAAGCATTGGTTGTGGGGGCAATTTCCAGTTGGTTCAGTCATCGTCCCCTGGTTTATCATCTGCACGACATTCTGTCAGGCGAACATTTCAGTCGCAGCAATCTTTTACTTGCTATTACCCTTGCCAATCGCTTTGCCTCTCAAGTAATTGCCACATCTAAAGCAGCTCGAAATGCGTTTATTGCAGCGGGTGGTCGTTCTGAGCTTGTCAGCGTCGTCTATAACGGATTTGATCCAAAAGCCTATGAGTGCGATCGCACCCAAATTGAACAAATTCGGCAGGAAATTGGATTACCGGGTAAGTTTTTAGTTGGGCATTTCAGCCGTCTCTCGCCCTGGAAGGGTCAGCATGTTCTGTTGGAAGCTTTGCAATATTGCTCAGAAGATGTCGGTGTGATCTTTGTCGGTGATGCGCTATATGGTGAGCAGGCTTACGCCCAACAACTGCAAACCCAAGTCAAAGAATTGGGCTTGCAAGAGCGGGTCAAATTTCTCGGATTTCGCTCGGATGTGGTGCCGCTGATGCACAGTTGTGATGCGATCGCCCATACCTCAATAGCCCCAGAACCTTTTGGGCGGGTCATCGTAGAAGCAATGCTGTGTCAGCGTCCTGTGATTGCAGCTCAAGCCGGTGGTGTCACAGAACTGATTGAACCGGGTGTGACGAACTGGCTAGTGCCCCCAGGAGATCCCAAAAAATTGGCTGCTGTCATCAATCTCTACCAGCATCAACTGGAATGGGCACAAAAATTTGCCCAACAATCACAAACTCAAGCATGTCAACGCTTTCATCGAGATGGGATTAATCAACAAATTGTCCAACTACTAAACTCAGTTTTAGTTTCTACCTCATCCAAATCTGCCATGACTCAAACCTCATGTTGATTCCCTCTCTGCACCCATGCTCCCCATTCCCCCTTGCCCATCTACCCATCCACCCATCTGCCCATCCCCCATTCAGGAGCTATTTCAATGAACCCAGCATCCACAAAACCAAAAATCAGCATTTTTCTTCCTGCCCTGGCAGGCGGAGGCGCAGAACGGGCAATGCTCCATCTGGCGCAGGGACTTGCCGCACGGGGGTTTCCAACGGATCTGGTGCTGGCAAAAGCAGAGGGCGATTACCTGGCACAGGTGCCTGATTCTGTACGAGTGATTGATTTACAATCGCGCTTTCCAGTGGTCGTGTCTAAAACCTTTGCCCTGCGACGTTATTTACAGCAGGAACAGCCCGCTGTTCTGTTTTCCGCCCTGGATCTTCTCAGTTCAGCCATCTGGGCACAGCGGTTGGCTGGGGTGCCTACGCAAATTGTTATGTGTGTACAAACCTATCTCTCACGCCAATTTCAAAATCACCAGCCTCATACAATCGGCAAGATCAGACCTCGTCTGGTGCGGTGGTTTTACCCCTTAGCGGATGCGATCGTGGCGGCATCCCAAGGAACAGCCGCAGATGTGGCTCAGATCACTGGCGTGCCAGTGGAGCAGATTCAGGTTATCTACAATCCAGTCGTTACACCGGATCTGGTGCAGAAAATGGAGGAACCGATTGATCATCCCTGGTTTGCTCCTGGTGAACCGCCAGTGATTTTGGGGGTAGGACGGTTGGTAAGCCAGAAGGACTTTCCGACACTGATTGCGGCTTTTGCAAAACTACGACAGCACCGATCAGCACGATTGATGATTTTGGGTGAGGGGGAAGATCGCCCTCAGTTAGAGGCGCAAATTCGCGCTCTTGGTTTGGAGCAGGATGTGGCGTTGCCGGGGTTTGTGGAAAATCCCTATGCTTACATGGCAAAAGCCAGCATTTTTGCCCTCTCATCGATTTTTGAAGGATTTGGCAACGTGGTGGCAGAAGCGATCGCAACGGGAACATCCGTTGTCTCGACGGACTGTGAAAGTGGACCAGCAGAAATTTTATTAAATGGTAAGTATGGTCGGTTAGTTCCGGTTGGAGATGCCGAAGCAATGGCATCAGAGATCGCAACCGCGATCGATCATCCAATCAATCCTGATATTTTGCGCCAACGTGCCCAATCGTTTTCGATTGATTGCATTGTGGATCAATATGTGGATATGTTGACTCAACTGTTGAGTCAGGAAGCGTTACAAGTTGGCTGATTTGCCTGTGAAATTCTACGGTGAGTTTTCCAGTGTTAATATTGCCTTTGAACTTTTACGGTCAGTGTTCGAGCTTTGCTTAGAGGGTAGCGCCTCCCCCCCCTACCAAAACAATTCCATTGTTCTAGGAAAAGTTGAATTCATTTCCTAACCAATCACCCATTCCCAATCACCACCTGACACCTGATACCTGACACCTCACACCCAATTCCCCATGCAAATCCTCCATATTCTGAACGACATTCGTGAACTTGGAAATGGAATTATCAATGTAGCAATTGACCTGGCGTGTTTGCAGGCTGAATCGGGTCATGATGTGGCGATCGCATCAGCGGGTGGAGAATATGAAGCATTATTGATTCAATATGGGGTGAAACATTTTTATCTCGATCAGCATAGAAACCCGATTACCCTAATCAAAGCAGCAAGAAATTACCAGACAATTATTCAGACATTCCAACCCCATATTGTTCATGCTCACATGATGACTGGGGTAGTACTGGCAAAACTATTGAAGCTGAAATCGAATTATGCACTGGTTTCTACGGTTCACAATGAGTTTCAACGCAGCGCCATCTTGATGGGTCTAGCCGATCGCGTGATTGCCGTCAGTCATTCGGTGAAGGAGTCTATGCAACAGCGAGGAATTCCGGCTCAAAAGCTGCGGGTTGTGCAAAATGGGACCCTGGGAAGCCCACGCCAGAAAAAGGTTGAAAGTGCAGTACCACTGCACCGTCCAGCGATCGCAACCGTTGCTGGCATGTACCAGCGTAAGGGGATTTCTGAGTTGATTGCTGCTTTTGAACAACTAGCTTTAGACCATTCCAATGCCCATCTTTACCTGGTTGGTGATGGTCCTGATCGAGCTATGTTTGAAACCCAGGCTCAGAAAAGTTCTGTGGGCGATCGCATTCACTTTGAAGGTTTTCAACCGGAACCCCAGCGCTATCTGCAATCAACCGATATTTTCGTCCTTGCTTCCCATCGAGAACCCTTTGGGCTGGTGCTTTCCGAAGCACGGGAAGCAGGCTGTGCCATTGTTGCCAGTCAGGTGGATGGGATTCCCGAAGCGCTAGATGGGGGCAAAGCAGGCGTTTTAGTTCCACCTGCCAATGTCAATGTGTTGGCAAACGCGATCGCCAGCTTACTTGAAAATCCAGATCAGTTGAATATCTGGAAACATCGAGCACAGCAAAACCTGGAATGGCTTGGTGTCAAACGAGTGCACGATGAAACACTAGCCGTGTATTTAGAACTAGTGAAACCTGGACATCAACCTGCCTACCATTCCTCACACCTAACGCCTAACATCTAACACCCCAACTTACAAGTAGTTAGTTTCTCTCAGTAGACAAGAGGTGCTTATGACAACCCCTTTACTTCGGGCTGCGCGTCCAACTGTTATGGGCGATCGCCCTCACCAGGCTCAACTGGAAAAATTTGCGGGGTTCGATTTTTTACGCGCTATCTTTGCCGTCATGGTAGTTGTACTCCATGCTAATCTTTTGGTTGTGTTAACTGGGAAATTACAGCTAAATTCTTTAGCCGATATTTTGGGTGCCAATGTAGGCTACCTGGCAGTACCAGTCTTTCTCCAAATCTCCTTATTTTTGTTTCTTGTCAAGAGCGAAAAATACGGTAAGTCCTACTTCACCCAAAAACGTCTACCTAAGCTGGTTTCTCTCTATCTTTTCTGGTCCATTTCAAAGCTAGTTTTCGATTTTATTCTGACGGGAAAATCGTCAAAAATCGAACAAGCCCTTTCCTCTCCGAGCAACTTGATAGGATTTATAATTGGAGGGGGATATTCAGCTTTCTACTTTTTCTTTTCCCTGTTATTTTTAACGACTGTGGCAGCGCTACTAGTCCCATTTTTCGGCAAATCTAGAAGGGAAATAGCCAAAAGAGTTAGCTACTTTTTTCTATTCGGCTCGTGTGCTTTAGTACTCTCATTTCCGGTCATTGATGCAACCATTTATCAAAGAGAACTACTGACGCAAATTCATAACCCACTTGTCTTTCTTCCTTACGTGTTTACCACAGCGATCGCAGTACAGGAAATCAAACAAGGGCAATTAAATCGTATAACTCCGTCAATTCAACTAAAGCTATGGGGCTTACTGGTACTATTTTTTACCTTTACCATACTAGAGTGGAACTTATTTGAAAAATTCCCTCATTACTCACGGCTGTCTTTAGTATTTGGCTCCTGGTTGCTGTTGTATCTCGCCTTACTATCGTCTCAAAAATCCCCTCCATTTATTCAATTTCTCTCTGGCTGTTCGCTGGGAATTTATGGGCTTCACGTATTTTTCACCGACCATGCTCTTTTCCTGGAGTCCACTTCAGAAATTGTCCCAGGAACGGGACCTTTAATTCGATTTCTGGTAGGATTATTGGGTTCAATTGCGCTGACATTGATTTTCAGAAAAGTTAAATTTCTGAAAGCCTTTGTTTGAGACTTTGAACGGTGTTCCTCAAGAGCCTAATAGGCATTTGAATTTTAACTTTCAAGGACAATCTTGAAAAGCAAAACGAAAGCTAGTATTCTGTCAAAGAAAGATTGTTTGGTGGTTGAAAACCTTCAAAAAATAATCCTCATACAACCGCCAACGGGCAATTAAAAATTGAAAGATTACTAGGACTCACAGGCGGAAATCCGGGTACGCTGACTTACTTCGTACTCCGCACTCCGCCCTCTTGGACAAGGGGTGACAAACTTACGCCGCAGTCCACTGATAGCGAAGAAAGCGGACAAAACCGCTATGTTATCTCACGCCTGTTTGTCGTAAATTATTGGTAGGAAGAGACAAGGTGTTCAACGCATTCGACACACTAACTGCTGAAAACAAGCTGGGTTCAACTTTACAGACTAACAATTTCAACAATTTCAATATTGTTGATACAGCGATCGCTGAACGCCCCGAAAAGTCATTGATTGAACAACCATCGCTGCTCCAGGCAAGAGCTTCATCCGTCAACGAAACAGGGTTCATAGGCACTGAAAATATTGATCATCAAACCGCGACAGCTTCTGGTATTTCTACACCATCTGCCCCTTTGGCAGCCAATCTTTCTCTTCCCCCCACTACTGGCAATGGATTACTAGCTCAATACTATGAAGGGCTAGATTTGACCAATCTGAGAGCGGTCCGCATCGATCCAACTGTCAACTTCAACTGGAATGATGGGTCACCTGCTCCGTCCTTACCGCCCGATCTATTCTCTGTCCGCTGGACTGGGCAGGTTCAACCCCAACATTCTGAAACCTACACCTTCTATACCTATTCAGATGATGGGGTGAGGCTGTGGGTTAATGGGCAACTGTTGATTGATAACTGGACTAACCACGCTCCCACAGAAGACCTTGGTGCGATTACCCTCAATGCAGGACAGCGTTATGACATCCGCATGGAGTACTACGAGTTTAATGGTGGAGCCACCTCTCAACTGCTATGGTCAAGCCCCAGCCAGAGCAAGGAAATTATTCCAGAGAATTATCTTTTTACCAGTACAGAAGGGCTAAATGCGGCAGCGATCGTGACTCAGCAGGCTCAATCTGCTTACTCTTTTGTCGATTCCATTGGGATCAATACCCATTTGCGTTACTACGACACATCCTATGGCAACTATCCCTTAATCAAACAGCGGTTACTTGAACTGGGAATTCGTCACATTCGGGATGGCGGCAGTGACCCCACCTGGATTCAACGCACCAATGAGTTAGGAGCATTGGGAATTCGCTCAACCATTGTAATTGATCCGATCATTGGCACCGGACCCAACGCTTCCTATGACCTCAAACCTCCCCATCATGACGTTTATACTCTGACCAAAAACCTGGTGCCTGCGGGCGTAGAAGCGATCGAACTTTTGAATGAGTTTGATGTGTTTCGCCACAATGGCTACTCCCGCAATGGCATACCCGTTACCAGTGACAATTGGGTTGAGTATCTACGTGACTTTACGCGAGACACTTATATTGCACTCAACAGCGATCCGGCCACCCAACAGATTCGAATCATTGGACCTTCCTTTGTCTATCCAGATTCCAGCAGCCGGGTGGGTGATTTAAGCCAGTGGATACACTACGGCAATGCTCACCCCTATAGCAACCCACTACATCCTGGCAACGGCAATCTGCAACGGGATTTGGAGAACCGCTCCAGACCTTCTGCCAGCCTCCCCATGATGGTCACCGAGATTGGATACTCCACAGGTAACGCCAACTCCGATCGTCCCGTCTCTGAAACTGTCCAGGGCAAATATATTCCCAGAATGTTCCTGGAAAACTTTAACAGCGGTGTTTATCGAACCTTCTCCTACGAATTCATCGATCAGCGATTGGATCCTAACAACAGCGAGATGAATTATGGCATCCTCCGCTATGACGGTTCGCCAAAGCCCGCCTACACAGCTTTGCAAAATCTGATTGGCTTACTCAACGATTCCAGTACACCCTTTACACCAGGCACGTTAACCTATTCCCTCAGTGGTGACACCCAAAACGTGCGCCAGACCCTGCTTCAAAAGAGCAATGGAGATTTCTATATGGTGCTCTGGTTGGAGGTTCCCAGCACTGATCAAACTATCAGCCAAACCATAAACTTATCCCTCAACACTCCCATTCAACTGGCAAACACCTATCTATCAAACAATTCCGTCACTCCCACCGGGCAATATCAATCTCCTACTCAGTTGACATTAACGGTACCCGACTCTCCTCTCGTTATCAGGCTTTCACCGAGTACAAACTAATCCAACTGAGACAAAAAATATTGTGTCATTAATGTAGGATCTTCCGCCTGCATAATGGCACGCACTACAGCAACCCGTTCAGCTTTGGCACTCAACACTTCTTGTAAATTATTGGTATCAATACCACCGATCGCAAACCAGGGTACAGTCGCATGGGCAGCCGCATAGCGGGCATACTCCAGACCAGCCGCAGGTCTACCCTCTTTCGTTGGGGTTTCGTAGATAGGACCTACCCCAACGTAATCCGCCCCTTCCTGAATAGCTTGATGTAAATCGTCGGGGCAATGGGTAGAGCGTCCAATTAAAAATTGGGAACCAAGTAACTGCCGTGCTAAAGCAATGGGAATGTCCTGTTGCCCCAGATGGACACCATCAGCCCCAACAGCAAGGGCTAAATCAACGCGATCGTTGACAATAAACAAGGCACCGTAATGGTGACATAACTGACAAAGCTTAGAGGCATACTCCAAACGTACCAGGTCATCTGCATCCTTGTCCCGGTACTGAACCAGAGTCAGCCCTCCCCTCAAAGCCGCTTCAACAGTGGCAATTAGGTTCTCCGTAGGAGAAGTGACCAGATAGAGCAGAGAGCTTTTAAGCAACTGTTGGCGCTGGTAGGGCATTAGAGCACTTGCCAGGGTATAGACCCGGTAACGCATTTGCTTAAATACAACTCCCATATCTGGGCTATAGACTTTGCCATATTCTTCTAGAACGCGCAGGGCTTCCTCAATTCGGCAAAGATTGGCTTCTAAAACATGCTGAATAGTCGATCGCTGTAACTCCTGAGCATGGCTCACTTCCGTACCCACATCACCAGGAGTATCCCTGGCGGCACGAATTTCAAGAGAGTGCCAGCGTCCAAGTTCCTGCCGTAAATTCTTACATTCTTTACTTAATTGGACATTATCCAGCCCAAACCGACACCATTCTTCAATAACCCTCAATCCCTCACGGGCGCGATCTAAATTAGCATCCAAAATTCGGTAAAGATTAGTCTGTTCAAATCGAACCTGGCTGTTGCGATCGCCCATAAAAATCCCTTCACAACATCTCGATCCTACTACGCAGGTTTAACTGCATGCTTCCGGTTGCGCAATACATTTCTAGCAAGCAACCTGAAAATGTCAGGTCGATAATATAGAGGCAAATATTACTATTCAAACAGATTACTATTCAAACAGAGACCCCCGCTCCTCAGTGGAGCGGGGGTCTGGAAGGTTAACCTGGCATCGAGCTATTTTTGCGGGACGCTACCGTCCGACTATCTTCGCCGCGGATGCGTTTCACCACTCAGTTCGGGATGGATGAGCGTGGGTCCACATCGCCATAGACACCAGGAAAGCTTGGATTCAGTCGTTGAAGACTGAATAACAAAACCTTGAAGGCTGCATAGAACTTGTCATTGTTTCACCGATGAATGAGGTCAAGCCCTCGGTCTATTAGTACTCCTCGACTGCATGCATTACTGCACTTCCATCTAGAGCCTATCAACGGGTGTTCTGCCCGTGACCTTACTGGCTTATTGCCATGGGAGCACTCATCTTGGGGTGGGCTTCCCACTTAGATGCTTTCAGCGGTTATCCGCTCCGCACATGGCTACCCTGCGTTTACCGTTGGCACGATAACAGGTACACCAGCGGTGCGTCCTTCCCGGTCCTCTCGTACTAAGGAAGGATCCCCTCAATGCTCCTACGCCTGCCCCGGAACGTGGTAGTTAGTAGTTGTTAACAGCAATTCAAAAAACGCCAGATTAATGACAGTAACTGACGATAAAACAATTGTGCGGGAATACTTCAACGCCACCGGGTTCGATCGCTGGCGCA
>NZ_JBXBCF010000056.1:0-165927 GCF_056784235.1 Kovacikia sp. CALU 1929 | reverse complement strand
CCAACCGCACTGCATCTGTCACCGCCTGCACATCATCGGTCAGGGTTGCCAGTAAGCGGGGCACACCCAGCTTTTCCAGATGTGCCAGTTCTGAGGCAAGAATTTGACGGCTGAGGTTGAGGCGCAGTTGAAAAATCGCTTCCTGCGCCAGTCGGATCAGCATGACCTGGGAAAAGACACTGGTAATCAGAGAAACCAGTGCCAGCCCTACAAATGCCCAACCAATCCCAGCCAGATTGACTGTTTCCTGGCTAATCGCGTGACTGATCAGGGCAATCAATCCGGCGCTGCTACCACCACTAAGGAACCCTGTGAAGACAGCGATCGCCACCATTTTCCAGGACGATCGCAAAAGAAAAAGGATCAAATTCATAGAGCAGTTTTCAATTTCACGAGATTGGGGGCAGATTCGCCGGAACCTTTACACTAAGATAATGATTGCCCTAATATCTTTGCATTGATGGACAGATTTCCTGCCAAAATGCTTCCTAGTTTTTCTATCATTCTTGAAACTGAGAACCTGGTTAATGCCGATCTAGAGGGATTGTCGAAGTCCCTTGCTTCCCTCGTCAATCAGGATATTTCCCCCAGCCTTGCCAGAGAAGTTCTGCTAATTGATAGCGGCGATGTTCCAGATGAATTGCGGCAGCAGTTGTGCGATCGCTACCCCTGGATTACAGTAAAACCCGCTCCCGCAGGGACTGGATACTACGAAGCAAAGATGCTGGGTGCCCAACTTGCCACCGGCACGGTTGTTGTCTACGCAGACTCTGACTGCATCTATGAACCGTCCTGGTTGAAAACGATCCTCACCACCTTTGCCCAGGATGGTCAAGCCCAGGTCGTTGCGGGTGAAACCACAACCCGCGGGGTAGGTCCCTACAGCACCGCGATGGCGCTCACCTATATTTTTCCCCAGTTCTCAGGCGAAACCTCCCTCGCTCCGACCTCCCAATATTTCCTCAACAATGTTGCCTTCCGGCGACAATTCCTGTTAGACCATCCCATCCCGACGGGTCTACCGCTCTATCGGGGTAACTGTGTCATTCATGCCTGCGATTTGCTGAAAGACGGGTTTACCATCTGGCGACAACCCCAAGCGCGTGCCACCCATGCTCCCCCCAATGGCTTGTCCCATTTCTTCTGGCGGTTTCTGTTGATTGGTCACGATTATTACTGGCAAAATCGTCTTTTGGCTAAAGCGTCCGATCGCGTCAGTGAAGAGAACGCCTCCGATGCCTCCGGTAAGGAGTACCCTAACCCGATGCGTGGACTGCAAGGGAAAATTCAGGTGTTCTTCGAGCGGCTTCAGCGGATGGTGAAGAACGAACCCCAGCATTTGATTTATTTACCCCTCTCCGTTCCGGTTGCGGTAATCTCTGTGCTGCTTATCTACACCGGGAATGGAATTACCTCCTATAAGCCAGATTATTTGCTGAAGGTTTACGATCGCATCCTGGGCGAGGCAATGTAGTCGTAACAGGGAATGGCTCATAGGCAGAGCTAAGTAGGCAGGTAGAATCAAATGTAGGATGGGTTATCGATAGCGTAACCCATGCGGGTGTTGGGTTTTGTGCCTCAACCCAACCTACAAAGGTTTTATATTTAATTAGGACTACCTACTTACAAGCGTTCGACGTATCACTACCAAAATTACAAAACTGTAATTCAGGGAAAGGGAAAGCTGTCATTCTGATCTGGCTCAATCAAGAGCATAGACATCAGATTAATTGGCTTCTCATTCTTAACCTGAAGAGGTTTGTCATGGTGATTCGTCGAATGTTGGTGCTGGCAGCCGTTCCGTTGATGATAGGGGCGTGTAATGCTGCCGATGCGGGCAATACTCAGTCCGATGGGAATGCGCAAGATTTTGCTCAAACCACTGAGCAGCAGGGGAAACCCAAAAGAGAACGTCGCCGGATTGACTTTGCGGCAGCAGCCCAAAAGCTAGGGGTGACGGAGAGCCAGCTCAAACAAGCGCTGGATGTACCGGCTAACCCGCCCAGTCCTCCGCCTGAGGGGCGTTCCCCTGACGATCGCCCCCGTCGTCCCCGCATGGATATTCCAGGTGCAGCTCAAAAGCTAGGGGTGACGGAAGAGCAACTGGTGGAAGCATTAGGCATTCGTCGCCGTCGGGATGGCAACCCCTCCACGCCATCTAAGGAATCTCAAAGTATGTCAGAGGCGATTGTCGTCTAAGGAAGGCTCCCATGACCCTAGATTCTCCCCAGTCCACTGACTGGATGCTCTTACCCAAGGGCTTGCTCAAGCATCGGTCAACCAAATGGCTGATCGGATTAGTGCTGCTGGGTTCAATGGCAGGCGGTGGATACCTTGTCTATCGTCAAACGCTGGTGAACTCGCGTCAGGAAGCCCGCCGCCAGATGCAGACGGTTTCCGCCGAGCGAGTTACGTTGCCCATCACCATCTCAGCCAACGGCACGATTCAACCCAAGCAGTCCACCAATGTCAGTCCCAAAAATTCTGGCCGGCTGCGGAGCTTGCTGGTCGAAGAAGGCGACTACGTTCAGACGGGGCAGATTGTGGCATATATGGACGACTCAAATCTGCAAGGGCAATTGGTCCAGGCGCAGGGTAGTCTGGCGGCGGCTCAGGCAAATTATGAGCGGGTCAGGGCGGGCAACCGTCCCCAGGAGATTGCCCAGGCAGAGTCACGCTGGCGAAGTGCACGGGCGACCTTGAGCCAGGCACAGGCAGATCTAAGCCGTTACGAACAACTGTATGCCGCTGGGGCAATTTCTGCTCAGGCAGTGGATCAGTACCGGACTACCCGCGATAATGCCCAGGCAGCCGTTGATGAGGCGCAACAAGCACTCAGGCTGGTTCAGGCTGGTAGCCGTCAGGAAGATATTGACCAGGCGCGGGCGCAGGTGACTCAGGCACAGGGCAGCCTCAAAACGGCGCAAACGCAAATTGAAGATATGATTATCCGCGCTCCGTTCAGCGGCATTGTCACTCGCAAGTTTGCCGATCCGGGGGATTTTGTCACCCCAACCACCTCCGGCAGTGATGTTTCCTCTGCGACCTCTTCGTCAATTCTGTCGCTGGCTTCTGCCTATCAAGCAGTGGCAAACGTTGCCGAAACCGATATTAGCAGGATTCAGGTGGGGCAGACGGTCGCGCTCAAAGCGGATGCTATTCTGATAAAACCTTTCAGGGCAAAGTAGCCCAGATTGCGGCTCAGGCAACCGTGACCTCCAATGTCACCAGCTTTGAAGTCAGGGTGGATATGGCAGATCCAGAAAAGCGCTTACGCCCTGGAATGAACGTGGATGTGGAATTTAATGCGGGCAAGTTGAATGATGTGGTTGCCGTCCCAACGGTGGCGATCGTGCGGCAGCAAAACGGCAGCGGGGTCATGGTGATGGGCGAAAACGGCAGACCCCGATTCAGACGCATTGAAACGGGAGCCACCGTCGGTAACCAGACCGAGGTCAAGTCTGGCTTAGAAGAGGATGAGCAGATTTTGGTCAGCGCTCCCCGGCAACCGTCTCAGCAGGGTGGCGGCAACCGTTCTCTGATACCAGGTCTGGGGGGCAGCGGTGGCAGGAACCGGGGTGGTATGGGTGGTGGCGGCGGTATGAGAGGAGGTCGTCCGTAGTATGAAAATCCCGACTCCATTGCGTCCCCGTTCAATCTCCAAAAAACGTCCACTGCCTTCTGCGCCTCCGCTGCGGGTTAGTTCAGTTTCCTGGCTCGAAATTTTGTCAATGGCGATCGAGGCATTGTGGAGTAACAAACTCCGCACCTTGCTGACCATGTTGGGCATTATTATTGGCATCACCGCCGTGATTGCCATTACCTCGATTGGGCAGGGGGCACAGAAAGCAACCGAACAGCAATTACAGGGCTTGGGAACTGACATTGTGCAGGTCATGGCGGGGGCTGCCCGCAGCGGCAATGTCCGGCAGGGGGGTGGTTCTGCCTCTACCCTGACCTTGGATGATGCGGAGGCAATTCAAGCCCAGGTTCTGGCAGTCGATCGCGTATCTGCCTACCTGCAACAGACAACACAGGTGACTTACAACCAGGCAAATACTTCCAGCAACATTATCGGAACGGATGAGAACTATCCCCTTGTGAGAAACATAAATCCTCAGGAAGGGCGGTTTTTCACCCAGGAGGAGTTTGATAGTGCCAGACCCGTCGCGATCCTGGGTCCAACAGCACGGGATGAGTTGCTAGGGGCTGGCAGTAGGGGGGTTGGTACCAAAATCCGTATCCAGGGGCAGAGCTATGACGTGATCGGCGTGATGGAAGCGAAAGGAGGGCAGGGATCCTCAAACCCGGATGAGCAAATTTATATCCCGTTAACGAACATGTCAGCGCGGTTGGTGGGAAACAATGCCCTGGCAGGAATTTCGGTGCGTGGCATTTATGTCAAGGTAAAGAGCCAGGACCAGCTAGATGCCGCTATTTTTCAAATTACAAATTTGTTGCGGGTGCGCCATAATATTTTTCCGCCAGAGCCGGATGATTTCCGGTTGGTAAACCAGGTGGATATTATCAACACGTTGACCAGTACGGTGGAAATGTTCACAGTTATGGTAGTAGCGATCGCCGGGATTTCCCTGGTGGTTGGCGGGATTGGAATTGCCAACATCATGCTGGTGTCAGTGGTTGAGCGAACCCGTGAAATTGGGATTCGGAAGGCGATTGGGGCAACCAATGCCGCTGTTTTGAACCAGTTTCTTGCCGAAGCCGTCATGATTGCGATTATGGGAGGTGCCATCGGAATCGGCTTGGGAGTTGCGATCTCCTTCGGTGCTTCTACCGCCTTCAGCTTCCCCTTTGTCATCTCCCTCTGGTCTATGATTGCAGGCTTCGGATTGTCCCTTATCGTCGGACTCATTGCGGGTGTCATCCCCGCTCGGAATGCTGCCCGACTCGATCCCATTGCCGCACTGAGAAGTGATTAAGGAGACTCAACCAATGGCAACCATGATCTGGATGGAAAACATTAAGAAGAACTATCACCTGGGAGAAATGGAGGTTCCAGTTTTGAAGGGGATTGACCTCACCATTGAAGAAGGCGAATATGTCGCCATCATGGGGGCTTCTGGTTCAGGCAAGTCCACGCTAATGAATATTCTGGGTTGTCTAGATCGCCCCACCTCCGGGCATTACTTCCTGGAAGGACGCAACCTGAATACACTAACGGTTGATGAGCTTGCTTACATTCGTAACCAGCGGATTGGCTTCGTATTTCAGCAGTTCAACTTGCTGTCGCGCTCAAGCGCACTGGAGAACGTCATGCTGCCAATGGTTTACGCCAACATTCCCAAACCAAAACGGCGCAAACGGGCGATCGAAGCCTTGACCAGAGTGGGACTGGCAGACCGGTTACACAACCGCCCCAATCAGCTTTCCGGGGGACAGCAGCAGCGAGTGGCGATCGCCCGTGCCCTGGTCAACCGCCCTGCTCTCGTTCTGGCAGATGAACCAACCGGTGCACTGGATACCGAAACATCCCAGGAAGTCATGAGCTTGCTGACAGACCTGAACCAGCAAGGCATCACCATTATCATCGTCACCCACGAATCCGACGTAGCCGCACAAACTGAACGCACCATCCATGTCAAAGATGGCTTAGTCATGCAGACGCCTTCTGCCCAGATCTAACTCAGAATCATGCGTATGCCTACCGCTTCTTGGATTCGCAACCGATGTCAGCCATCCCCCATTCAGCAACTCTCAACTCAAAACTCTCAACTCAAAACTCCCCCATCCCTCCGCCCCTCCTCACTTCCGGCGAAACAACCAACTCAACCGCCTGGGTGCCCGGATTGGACGTAACCTGCCAAGCCCTCGCGTTTTGCGGAAATGAACCCGTCGGGTAGGCAGTTCAGGCGTTTCCGCATCTTCTACCTCTTCCTGAATTGCCGATTTGTCCGGCGACTCATCTTCCTTCGCATTCCACCAGGCAGCGATAACCGTTACCGCACCCGCCACTAGCGCCCCAAATGCAATACTGGCAACCCAGCTATAGCCCAGCATAAAGAACCCGATCATGAAATAGATCCAGTACCTTGCGCCAGTGGGGATGCCTGCTTTCCAGTCTGGTTTGAATCCCATAATCTGAGCAAAACTCCTGCTCTCTCACCACCGAGGTGGTGCTGAATAGCAGTATGAATTAGAACGAAGTTTCAATTCATACAACTCTCCATTCATACCCAAAATCAGCAACGCCCACCACCGATTACCTGATTGCTGCCACCTTCCCCAATTCTGTCCTCAAATCCTGGGTGGTGTCTAATGTGGTGAGGTAAGATTTTTCCTGCTCTGTAAAGGGTTCCATCTGCTGTTTGGGCAACAGGTCAGCCGTAGCATCAGAGATGTCACCCTGACGCTGGTGCAGACGCGCTTGCAGGACTTCCAGGGGTGCATCGCAGTGAATTATTTGGAGCGGAATCTGGTGGGTTTGGCTCTGGGTCATGACTGCCTGACGCAGTTCCTGCCGATCATACTTTGCATCCAGAATCACGCAGTAGCCCTGGGAAGCGAGGGTGATGCCCAGTTGCAGGAGGCGATCGTAGGTTTTCTGACTCATCTCTGGAGTGTAGAGTTCGGAACTGCCGCGTGATTCCAGGGCAATGCCTGCCAGATGCTTACGGACAGCATCTGAGCGAATGTGGATAGCACCGGATTTCTCCGCCAGTTCGCGGGCAACAGTGCTTTTACCAGAACCGGAAAGTCCCGCCATCAGGGTCAGCCTGCCCTGGCTGGGTTGGGTATATTCCCATGCCAGACGGTAGTAGCGGGAGGCAGTTTCGCTGGATTCCTGTTTCACGGCGGCGGGTATGGATGGGTCATCCAGCAAAAAGGAGGTGACTTTTGCCCGCACGTAGGACTGACGGCTGAGGTAGAGGGGTAACACCTGCAAGCCTTCCCAGTCGCCCGTTTGCTCAATGTAAGCGTTGAGAAAGCGGTGGCTGAGGTCATGCCGATCGCGAGCATCCAGGTCCATGATGATGTAAGCAATGTCAAACATGACATCGACAAACCGAAATGGCTCATTGAACTCAATGCAGTCAAACAGCAGAATCTCGTCATTCCAAAGGGCAATATTTCTCAGATGCACATCGCCGTGGCATTCCCGAATCCAGTTGTTTTCAATCCGTTGGTTGAACAATGGTTCCTGTTCGGTAAACAGGCGATCGGTATAGGCGCGCGTTTCATCAAACTGCTGCTGGGTTTGGGGACCACCAATATATTTCTCGGTTTGCTCGTAGTTCTCATCAATGGCTTGCCGGATCTGAGCCACCTGCCCAAAGCTACGAATATAGTCGTTGGTTGCACCTTTGGCGTGGAACTGAGCCAGCACCTGAGCCAGTCTTTCCAGTAGTTCGGAGGTAATTTTTCCCTGCTCAAACAGATCACTGAAGAGGGTTCCGGCAGGAAACTGGCGCATTCTGACGGCGTACTCTACGGCTTCCTCGGTGCCACCAAGCTGGTAGCGATCGCTCAAGAGGGCGATCGCTACCACATCCAGGTAGAGTTCCGCTGCACCGCGCTGGTTTAACCGCAATTCTTCCTCACAAAAATGCTTTCGCTTTTCAAGAGTAGAAAAGTTTAAAAAGCCAAAGTTAACAGGTTTTTTGACCTTATAAGCATATTCCCCAGTGAGCAAAACATAGGAGACGTGCGTCTGAACCAGTTGAATTGGTTCGGTTACCGGGTGAGGATAAAACCCAGGTTGTGTCATCTGTTGAATCAAAGGAGGCAGGTGAGTTTCAGTCATGGTGTAAAGCCCTTGCAGTCACGCCAGCATCCTTCACCATACCCTAGAGTCGCTGCACTATTCCCCCTTTACATGCTCCCTTTCCAGAGTCTTGATGCCCATCAGGCTAGTAGCCTGCCCCCTCCGCTTCATTGTTTTCCGCAGGTGCTCAATCGTTGCTTGCAGGCGCGATCGCAGCCCTTCTGCCATCTGATAGTTCAGCGCCCGCCTGGAAAGTGTCCCTACACCTGCCTCCCCTGGTTCAGGAGAAGGATCATGGAAATGAAATGTCTCCCCATCGCCCGATTTTCCCGTCTCCCCCGCTTCTTCCCAGGGGCACCAGACGGACTGGACAAAATACTGCAATCGGGTTCGCACTGCCCAAACACCCAACGATGGAAACAAACAAAATGCCAGAATCAGTGGGGAAATGGGAAACATCGGCAGGTTTAACCACTGTGCCAACCGCCGCACGTTGAAGGTAAAAGGATGAAGGGATTCATTCCCCATACAAATCACGGGCACAATAGGTACCCGATAGCGCAAACTGAGCCGAATAAAGCTGGGATCGAAGGTCGAAAGCTGATAGCGCTGCTGCCAGCCTTTTGCCAATCCGCGCCAGCCTTCGGGCGCATAGAGCAAAATCGCTCTATCTGCGATCGCGGTCTCAAAGCTTTGGCGCTCTGCCCGCACGCCCCCCAGTACCTGTGCCCATCCTGGCGGCAACCACCACGCTAACCAGGGATGATCGAAAAAAATAGCATGAGCCAGAGGTTGAACAAACCACTCCCGCTGTTGGGATAGGAGCAATCCCAAACCAACAAAGTCCCACGGGAAACACATTCCTGCGTGGTTCATGGCAATAATTAACGGTCCTTCCTGGGGCAGATTTTTAATTTCCCACAGGCTTCCTCGAAAGTAACGCTCCATGATAGGAGCCAGGACCTCTCGCTGAAAGGCATTCTGGTAATCTGGATCAGGTTCAATGTCCTGCCAAACAGGCGCTCTGCCCCCAAGTCGCAGCCAGCGAATTGCCAGCGCCAGATAAAATCCGCCGGGCACTAAAAACAGTCCATACTCAAACCATCTCCAACCCTCTGGATCAGCTTTGTAGTGCTGCCAATGCCGGTTAAATAGGATTAACCAGCCAGGGGGGTACCACAGGCAAAACCAGTCAAACCAACTGAATCGATAGGGAGGGATGGACACCGTTACACTCAAACCAGATCCCGCCAGTAGTACTGTGCTTAAAGCCGAGCCGAAAAGCCTTAACTACCAAACCCCAGTCCTACCATCAGGAAAGTTTCGGAGCGACTTTTAACCTGCCAGAGACTCTTCGCTTTCTGGATTGGAAGCAGAAGCGGGGAGTTCCAGACAATAACCAGCACCGTACACCGTCTTAATATAACGGGGATGACGAGGATCCGGCTCTAGCTTAGTTCGTAAATGACGAACATGAACTCGGATGGTCTCAATATCATCATCGGGGTCATAACCCCAAACTTCCTTCAAAATTTCGCTGGGAGAAACCGTTTGCCCGTGACGCTGAAGCAAACAGTGAAGTAGCTCAAACTCCAGATGGGTGAGCTTAACCGTCTGGTCAAACCAAATAGCTTCAAACCGCTCTGGTACAAGGGTCAAAGGACCATAATTCAAAATTTCACTATGCTTGGCAGCTTGAGGAATACGATCAGTCCGACGAAGCAGTGCCCGCACTCTTGCCAGCATTTCCTCAATTTCAAAAGGCTTGGTCAGATAATCGTCGGCTCCTGCATTGAAGCCATCAACCTTATTTTGAGTCTGACCCAAGGCAGTCAACATCAGCACCGGAATATCAGCCGTGCGCTCATCTCGACGCAAGCGCTGGCAGATGGTGAAACCATCGACCTTAGGTAACATGAGATCCAACATAATCAGATCTGGCTGGATCTGCAAAGCCATTGCCTGACCTTTAACACCGTCGCTTGCCTGATTGACATCATAGCCAGCCATTTCCAGGTTTACGGCTACCAGCTCTGAAATTGAAGGGTCATCGTCTATGACGAGTATCCGAGGCATCATTCAAATGGCTAAGTTTTACAGAGGTGGTTCGCAAAAACCACCAAACACTAAAGTTTCTCTACAAATTATAAGCACGAAATCTAAATCTTTAATAAAGAATGTGTAGTTCATCTCAAAGAATATTGAGAAAGGTAACATGTCTTAACTAAATTTTATCAAAATCAGGGGCTTAATCGAACGTGATTTTCCACCAGTCAACACCTGTAAGACTGGCAAGGGTATGGGAGGGTTCTTTGCAGAGATGCCAAAAAAGGGGTACATGACTGCACCCCTGGAGACATACTTGAACTGAAAATTTTACTTATTAAGGTTAGAAACGGTAGCCAACCCCCGCCTGGAGGCTGACGGCGCTTGCTGGACTGTTTTTGTACGCCCGAATACCTAACTTGGCATCGCCATAAACAACCACATGGTCGCCCAGCCCAGACTCAGCACCGGCCATAACGACAGGGGCATCTTTGTTGCCCAGCGGAGTCGGTTCACCATCCCTTTGGACAAAGGAGTAACCACCCCCGATATATACATTCGTGTTATTAGCAACGGGCACATCATAGGTCAGCATGGGCATAACGGCGCTGTTTCTGTTGGTAAACAAGACCGCACCCCGAACCGATACAGGCGCATTTGGAATGGCAACGCGCCCCTGGATATTGCCACCAAAGGTGGCGGCGTCCCCCTGCTGTCCTCCATTGGTAACACCAGCCGCGACCCCAGCACCCACATAGCTACCATCAAAGGCAATAGGTCTAGCAGAAGCGGCACCAGCGGATAGAAATGCAGGAACAATGAATAGAGCTGACAGCGCAGCGATTCCTGCGGGGAACAGTTTTGAGATTGCGGTAGAAACGTTCGGAGAGCGTTGCATTTTGATGTCCTTCTAGTTCTAGAGTGCGCTATGGTTGGCTAGGTTTTAAAGTTGGAGGAGGAAACCAATAGGTTCCAGAAGTTTGGGTCGCTATCACTAACTAATGCCTAAAACGAAATATGTCTAATATGACTATTATTACTTAATTGGCTTTGAAATCAGAAGAGAGCGTTCACCTATCAGTTCTAGTTAAGGCAGGTAGCGATCGCACGTAAGAAAAGAGATTGAGTTAATAGTCGATCTAAAAACGGCTGAACCTTGTTTCAAGTTTAACGTTAGTCTTTCGTCCAAACCCATTTCCAATGCACTTTTAATCAACTAGTCTGAGCCATTCACTAGTTTAATAAGTAGCTTACCCATAATTTTCCTAAAGCCTCGCAATGGTCTGTTTGTTGACTGGCACACAATTGAATGATTGACCGAATTTAAATTCTGAGTTGAATGGTTCAATGCCAGTCTTTGCTGAAAAATTTTACAAAAACAAACTCAACATCCTGAACTATCTATAGCAGTCCCAAATCAGTTATGAGAGTCAGTGACTTGATGAGAAAGGATTCTTGTGGAACCCTTTCTAGCAACCTAGATAAGGCTCGCTATATCACTCGACCAAATAATTTGCGACGACAGGAGATATTGGTAGAAAAGATTAATGGGAATCCTCCCTCCCAACCCAAGTTAGGATCACTATTTAGGAATGATCGCCTGAGATACAAGCTGTTTTAACCGTGATACCACAGAAAATGATTTCGGAACGAAAATTTCTATCAAATTCTCTGGACAAAGCCTGATGGTAGCTTTCTACGCATTGATCCCATAGACGCGATAGCCACTATCTGCCAGCATGGCGTAGTCAAGCTGGGTAGGGGCTGGCAGGCTGTAGATATAGCCGTAGGACATGATTGAGGGCACGATCGCAGCCGGGTGGGAGAAGTCACCACCATCCTGGGATTGCAGAGGAATATAATCGCCATATACAAGTCTTGAATATTCTCCCTGGAAGGTGGCAGTGGCAGGATTAGCTCGATCTTGTTTGAGGTAGCCTGCCCAGTTCAGCCCCAACAGCCCCAGGGCATGTCCAATTTCGTGAGAAACAACCTGATAAAGCACAATGTCAGGCTGATTTCCATACACGGTAGGGTTAATGGCAATCTGTCCAATCCGTGGCATGACTCCATAGAAAGCGGGTGAGCTGATCCAACCACCAAATTCATAGTCAGGTCCACCCAGGGCAGGCTCTGCGCTTCCCGCCTGATAAAGATTCACAAAAATGAGTAAATCATCGACGTAGCGTTTACTGGTAAAGCTATAGGGTCTGCCCGAAGACGTTTCCAGCCTGCGGAGTGTGCTGTTGAGTTGAAAGTCAACCCATTCATTGGCGATCGCTGCCGCCCAATCATCGGCGGCTTGTTGGGCGATAGCCTGCCGCTCTGGGGTCCAGAAGCCGAGATAATCATTACGGAAATCTAAATCAATATTGAACCGGGTTAGATCGGGAGCATAGGTATTAAAAGCGGCTCCCAGATCGTACACAGCACTCCCAGTCAAACCTCCGGCAAGCGTGTAGGCAACCGTATTCCCCATCAGTCGATCCTGGCTGAAACCATCTACCTCTGCAATAAAGGAGACTGTGCGCGGCACAAACCAGTCGTTAAGGGTGAATGTAATTGAATTCTGAGTTCCGTTACGGATATCCCCATCCGCATCAACCACCACAAATGCACCCGTTGAAAAGGTCAGCCTGACGGGGGCTGAGGGTGCTTGGGTAAGGCGAAGCTGAAACTGCCCCGCATCTCCTTCCTGACCACTAAATCGAAGGTTACTGATGGTAATCGGACTGTCAGGTAACCGGGTTTCTTGAAACGCAATTTGCCAGTCCGCACTGGATTGATCTACCAACACGGCAATACGGTCCAGCTCAAGACCATTCATCAACCAGGTCCCCACCTGTCCTGAAACAGAGTTGCGCCAGACAATATCGACACTGCCATCCCGGTTGAAATCACTAACTGCCCGAATTTCCCAACTCAAGTCAGGCACGGGGATGAGATAGTGGGTACTGCTCACCTGGGACCCATTCATCAACCAGACCAGGTTTTCTCCGGAGAGGTAGTTACGCCACAGAATGTCAGCAGTTCCGTCCTGGTTCAGGTCTCCAGTAGCTTCAACCCTGAAATTAATCCCAGGCACAGTCGGCAAAAACAATCCTGACACCACTCCTGTGCCACTCATAAACCAAATGGTATTCTGCCCGGTTACATAGTTACGCCATAGAATATCTGCCCTGCCATCATTTGTAAAATCTGCAACCCCTTGAGCCTGCCATTGAGTATCACCAAGCGGTGCCAGAAATTCTCCGGAGACCAGGCGAGTCCCATCCATGACCCAGATTGCGTTTTCGCCCGTTACATAGTTTCGCCAGAGAATGTCTGGGTTGCTATTTCCTGTAAAGTCCCCTACTCCTTGGATCCGCCAGTTCAGATCGGTTTCGTCAGCAAGAGTAACGACTGACGATATAGTAATGCCGTTCATCAGCCAGAGAGCAACCTGACCTGACGCAGAATTGCGCCACAACACATCTTCGTGCCCATCTCCATTGAAGTCTGCCCGCAGACTAGAGGTTGGAGGGAACCTTGAAGCAGCCGCCATTGGGCTATCCAGCAGGTTCGATTGTTCTCCAGCCAGGGAAGTTAAGGAGCTGGACAATAACCCTGTGTTAGCAGACGTTTGGTTGTATGAATTAACACCGTCGCTGTAGCTGGTGTAATCAATAGACATAGGATCTAGAAGGGTATATTTGATTACCCTATAACTTTTTTTGAGTTTCTGATGAAAAAAGCATATGTTTTCCGGATAACTTGAAGATGGTTAAATTCTTTATGAAGATAGGGGAGAAAATACGGATGGCGCGCCATGCGGACGAATAAGTGATGTTTGGGCAATTTAGGCAATTAGTGGGTCAAGATGTATCGAGTTAGGATACTCATCACTTCACCGGGAGTCGGACCGGGCATCAGGGGACTCCACTCTCTGACTTCAGCAAAACGGAGACGATAAAGCGTCTGGATAGTACCAGTAACGCCTTGGCGAGAGCCAATCACTAGAATCCGCAGGGATTCTCGCTCTGGCAATGGCTTAACAGCCCCTGTGTCTGGAGCAGAAGCGGGGGTTTCACTGGCATAGATTAGAAAGTTTTTGGACATGGTGATTCCTTAAAAATAAGTTAGCAATCGTTGAAACAATCAACACCACATGCCATTGGGAGCCTTAGTAGCATACTGACAATTTAAGCGTAACAGTGTAAATTGTCAAGAAGGTGGATGGTACCAGACCAGAGATCCACAGATGCTGCTGACCCGGCTGGTTACCCATTCCCTGGTCTATGCCCTAATTTCTATTGCCAATCGTGTCAGCCTATTCCTCCTCATATTGAAATGCCGCTTTCTCGGCAACCAGGGTGAGATAGTTGGATGTGGCACGAGTTGGGTTATAAACTCCCTTTTCCCATTCACTAACGGTTTGCTGACGCACTCCTAACTCTTGAGCTAACTCAGTTTGAGTCATGCCCATGTGCTGCCGCAAAGCTCGAATCAGTTCCCCATTCCACTGCACAATTCCATCAATCCGCTGTACTTTGTACACAGGAGGCGGTTTGCTAAAAGTCACCTGTTTCGCGGTCAGATTGACTGCCAGAACTGTGTAGTCAGCATCCATCCACGCTGATGCCTGTAACCCCCCTTTTTTGCGGTTACTCCACCACCCCCGCCTGCTGTGGGCGGAGTCTGGCAACGGTTCTCCGATTAGCCTTTCGATCTCCGCAAAGGTCAGAGTGATTTGAGGGCGATCGCTCCGCTGCAAATACTGCAACAAGGGACGATATTTACTCTCGCCTTGGATAGACATTTAACACGGTAGCGAGTATAATTTTGGATTAGTCGCTAGTCGCCTTTATTATATATGCCAGTCCTGCCCTTGCCTCAGGCAGAGTACTTCATGGTATAAGTTTTACCCCGATCGGCTGGGAGGTGAGTAGAGGGGTAGAGGGGTGACATCTATCTCCCTCCCTCCTCACTCGCTCATCTCACGCCTGAATTAACCTAACAAGTCAATCAGGCAATCGATGTTTTTGCGTACAGAGTTCGCAGACACATGGAGTGCTGCCTTCTCCTCATCGGTTAGATCGAGTTCCAGGATGTTTTCGATTCCCTGACAGCCCAAACGACAAGGAACACCAATGAAAATGTCCTTTAACCCATATTCGCCCTGGAGGTAAGCGGCAACGGGTAGCAACCGTGCCTGGTTCAGTAGAATTGCCTCCACCATGACGGATGTGGAAGATGCCGGAGCAAAGTAAGCGCTGCCCGTCTTCATCATTTCAACAATTTCTGCTCCCCCATTGCGGGTACGGTCTACCAGGCGATCTATGGTGTCTGCGTCAAGCAGTTCTGTAATGGGGACTCCACCAACCGTGGTAAAGCGAGGTAAGGGCACCATTAAATCGCCGTGTCCACCCATGACGGTAGCGTTGATATCACTGACCGAAACGCCCAACTCCATCGATAGGAACGTTTGGAACCGGGCAGAATCCAATACGCCTGCCATACCCATGACCTGCCGGGGCGGCAGTCCGGTCGCTTTCCAGGCAACGTAGGTCATCACATCCAGGGGATTGGTGACCACAATTAGAACCGCACCGGGGGAATGGACGATCGCCTGCTTTGCCACATCCCAGACGATTTTGCCGTTCGTTTTCATCAAGTCTTCCCGACTCATGCCGGGTTTGCGTGGCAAGCCAGCAGTAATCACAATCACATTAGAATTAGCCGTATCCGCAAAATCGTTGGTGCCAATGATTTTGCGATCGTGCCGCTCAACCCCTCGCGCTTCCATCAAATCAAGTGCCAGTCCTTGAGGGCGACCTTCTATGACATCCAGCAAAACCACATCTGCCATGTTCTTTTCAGAAATGCGCTGCGCCAGGGTGCTACCGACATTGCCTGCCCCAATGATAGTGACGCGGGCAGTGGCACAGGCAATCAGGGGTGGACGTACAACCATCGGTTTGACCTTCTATTTCTATCTTGTATATTCCAAAAGGGCTTATGTAGCCATTATGGCTGTGTTTACTTTGCCTGAGTGGAAATGAAAAAGAAGGTTAACGGATTTGGGAAGGAGGAAGTCAAGAGTTGAGAGTTAAAAATTGAGAGTTAAAAATCGTCCTAAATCAGGTGGGTATGGCTACATAATTAACAACTAACAACTAACAACCCCTTACCCAGTTGCACCCCTCTACAGGCTTCTGAGTGCCTCGATTGGGTCTAGTTTTGCGGCTCGGCGGGCAGGAAAAACGCCAAAAAACAAACCGATACTGCCGGAAACACTGACTGCCAGGGCGATCGCTTCGACTGAAACCGTCGCTTGTAGGGGGGTGTAAATCCCGACCACGATGACTGCACCCACCCCCAGCACGGTACCAATGACACCGCCGGTCAATGCCAGAATGACGGCTTCAATCAAAAACTGTTGCAATACATCTGCCTGGGAGGCTCCAATCGCTTTCCTTAAACCAATTTCTGAAGTCCGTTCGGTTACGGATGCCAGCATAATATTCATGATTCCGATGCCACCCACCAGTAAGGAAATTCCAGCCGTTGAGGCAAGCAGAATTGTGAGGGCACCGGTCACGTTATTGGCAGCATCCAGGGTTTCCTGCTGGTTGCGAACTGTGAAATCATCTGCACCGGAGATTTGATGGCGTACCCGCAATAAATTTGTAATCTGGTAAAGGGCAATGTCAACATTGGCTTCATCCAAAGCACTGACTGAGATACTGTTGACCGAAATGCCTCGTGGTGAAGTACGCCCTGCGATCAGGGTTGCCATAGTGCTAATGGGAACGTAGGCAGCCTCATCCTGGTTACCACCGCTGGATGCTCCCTTCTCTGCCATCACACCCACAACCTCAAAACCAATGTTGTTGATCTGGATGCGTTCTCCTAGGGGAGAGCGATCGCCAAACAAATTTTGTGCCAGTTGCGCCCCTAATGCCACCACCAATCCATTGGTGTCTACATCTGCCGGGGTTAGAAAGCGCCCATCCCGAACGGGAGTATTGCGCACCACCGAGTAAGCAGCCGTTGTGCCAATCACACTGGTTCGGGTCGCATTACCCAGAGAAGTAATCAGCTGCTGACCTGATATTTGAGGTGCCACATCCTTGACTGAAGGAATTTGCTGAGCGATCGCCTCTGCATCAGCCAGCATCAGCGTATTGCCACCCCCCTGGGAACCACGACGGGCATCCCCTGTTGAAGGAAAGATGAACAACAGATTAGTGCCCAACGCCTGTAACTGCTCAGTCGTGTATCGTTGTGCCCCCTGTCCCACCCCAATCATGGCAATCACGGAAGCATTCCCAATGATGATGCCCAGCACCGTCAGCAGGCTACGAAGCCGATTCGCTGAGAGGGTCTTCAGTGCAATACCAATGCTTTCAGAAATATCCATCCCTCTGCCCCCTTTAGCGAAATCGTAATGACGGACTCCGCTGTTGACCACCCGCATTTCTTCCCTGATTTTGATTCGGTACGTAGACAAAAACTTTGTCACCCGGTTCCACTCCCTCAATTACTTGAGTCTGGTCGCCCATCGAAACACCCACAGTGACTGGACGAAACTGGGGTCTACGATCGCCCTCGGCAACCAAAACCCCGGTCTGCCCTTTTTCCGACACAATTGCCACCGCAGGCACGACCTTTGCATCTTTGATGCGATCGCCGACAAAGACCAGGCTCACATTCATTCCCGATTTCAGTTCGTTCTGTCCCGTCTTCAGGGCAACTCGTACTTGAAACGAGGTCACATTTTGGTCCACCACTGCCTCGGGTGCCACCAGTCGCACGCTGCCGTTAAATGGCTGCCCCCGGTATGCCTCGGTTTCAACTTCGACCGACTGCCCTGGACGAATTTTGCTGATACTGTTTTCTGGAACCTTTGCCACCACTTCCAGGTTGCTGGCGATCGCCACCACCGAGGTCGAAGTGGCTGAAGAGGTGGCTGAAGCCGAGGTCGTAGGGGTGACAAATGCTCCAACACTGGCGTATTTCTGGGTGATGATGCCATTGAAGGGGGCACGAATCACCGTATCGTTAAGGTCAATCTGAACCTGCTGCACCTGTGCGGTTGCCTGGGCGACAGCCGCTGCCGCATCGGCAATATCTTCAACCCGGTTGCCGCTACGAATTTGCTCCAGGCTTTCCTGGGCAATCTTCAAATCCGCCAGTGCCTTGCGTTCGTCCGTCGCCACCCCATCATAGGCATCTTTAGAAATGGCTCCCTGCTGATACAGTGCCCGATTGCGGGTAATCCGGTCCCTGGCTAATTGTGCTGCTGCCAGGGCAGAGTCTAACCTTCCCTGAGCTTGGGCAATTTCCTCTGGACGGCTACCATTACGGGCTTTCAAATAGCGGGCTTGCGCCTGGGACAGGGTGGCTTCTGCCTGCGCCAGTCGGGCTTGCAATTCCTGGTCTTCCATGCGGGCAATGACCTGCCCCTTCTGAACCCGATCGCCCTGGTCAACCAACAGTTCCGCCAGCCGTCCAGAGTTTTTGGGGCTGAGATTGACGGATTGAATTGGTGTTACCGTTCCACTGGCTTGAATCCGGACATCAAGATCCTGCACTTTCACGGGCACAGTCATTGCCCCGGTGTTTCTGCGTGTTTTTCTGGGTGCGATCGAGCGGTAGGCAACCAAGCCTCCCACTGCCAGTAAACCTACCAGCGCAGACACCAGCACAAAGCGGGGAACTTTAAGCGAACCCACCAGCGGAATTTGTTTAAACGCTTTCATCAAGTCAACTGGGATGGGAGTATTGGCAGTAGGCGACCACAGCTACATCCAGATTAGACTGATTACTCAGCAAATGGGTTCAAATATTATTTAGCTTAGACCGATTACCTTGTCCCCAGGCTCAGCCTGGGAACACTGAATTGAGAGGCTCTTGCCTCTAGCGCTGATAGAGGCAGAGCCTCCAGGTTTGACATTCCCAGGCAAAGCCTTGGAACGAGATATTAGCTAAGGGACTCGCAAACTAATAAAGTCCCAACGTCATTCCCGCGCAGGCGGGAATCCATTGTGGAGCAGCTTGTCTAGCGGGTACTTTATTTTGGGGCACATCCCTAAAGTCGAGCTAAGGACAATTCGCGCCTTCTGCCAATCTGGTTGCACCCAACAGAGTATTTACAATAACGCAACGTCTGGTGTCAGTTTGAGTCGCGGGAACCCTGCCACTGGAAACCGTGACGGCAAATCCCTGCTCTGAAGAATTGGGAAGGGCAGCAAACTGATTTACGGGAATATTGAGCAGGTTAGAGGACTGTGCAACTGCGCCATTGCCATCAAAGACAATCTGGTTATTAATGTTTGTCCTCATCCGGAGGGCATTACTTGGCGTATCGCCAGATCCTAGCGCCTTCCAGTTAGAGACGCTGTTGAGCGGGACTGGGAAGGTTGAGGCGCTTCTGAATGGGGCAGATGTGACTCGGGGAACTCCATTAGGAGGGTTGACATCAAACACAACAACGCGGGCAGTACGGCTAGTCCTGGCTTCGCTCTGTGCCTGTCGCAATACTTGGAGTACCTGCTCACGACCGGATGTAATCCGCTGGCGACTCAGGAATGCCTCCCAGCCAGGGGCAGCGATCGCAAACAAAACGCCAATGATGATAATGATGACCAGCACTTCAATCAGGGTAAAACCCGCAACTGAGCGCTTTGGTTTAGAACGTAAGTAAGGCTTCATTATCATCCTCCGATCTGGGGTCTGTATAGTGCTGATTCTCAGGGGTCAAAGGATTTGGGGTTAGGAGTTTTCAGTTGAAAGGTTTAAATCAGAAATATTCATTAATTCTTAACTCTCAACTCCCAACTCCTCCCCTGCACCCGATGCTATCTCGGACTCTTGTTCACAATTCCGCGAGTCAAGACGCGGGTTTGCAACGGGGCAAGGCGGCTGGAAACGGCACTATCACCAGTGGCAGTGACCGGAATTCCTGCTTTTCCAGCGGCGTTGCCTTGCAGAACAACTAAAACTTCCTGGTTTATTCCCAGTTCTTCAGGTTGAGCAGGATTTGCAGTCTGCGCCGCACGGGTATTGCCTCGGACACAGGCGTAGAAGCTGGGAACAGGAGTAGTGCTGGGAGTAATGCTGCTGCGAGCTTGACAGGTAGGAGTCGCTGGAGCATTTTCTACAAAATCTACCAGGGTATCGGGAGCATCTGTAGGGCGGGTATAGCCGCCCGCTGGCGCGGTGGGAACCCCGCTGACTAGCCGGAAGGGCCATTGCTGAAAACCGGCACCTGGATCCTGGAGGGGGTCAACCCAAGCGGGATTAGCGGCTCCAGCAGCATTAAACTGAGCCACCTGATAGCGAACGATTCTCCCCTTACCCTGCCAGTTACCTCCAGCGGTATTATTCACAAACGCATAGACAACCAGGGTGTAGCTTTTACCGGAGACACAGGGAACACCCTGGTTAGCTAAAGTGGCTAGTGGACCGTTTGCAGCATTGGCATTTCCAGCGTTTGCAGCAGTTCTACACTGATCGAGTAGGGTTTGAGGCAAACGATCCACCCGCCAAAACGCCAGAACCGGGGTGGAGGTGGCGCTAGACATGGATGCCGGAATATGGTTAACCACACCAGGACAGGACGTAGAGAACGCTTGCGCATTGGTGATAGTTCCTGCCCCAGCCAGACACTCGCCATCATAGACAAACACCGCTTCTCGTAGATCCTGGGTGATGTAGTTCATGGCAAGCTGCATGTCGCGCTGAGTTTCGCTGCGGGCAGCATCCCTCTGATTAACGCCGGTCAGGTCTACCACCAGCGATAGTAAGGAGGCAGTAATGATCCCCCCAATCACCAGGGATACCAGCAGTTCCAGCAGGGTAAAGCCCTCAGACCGGCGGCTTTTGCGGCTGTGTAGCCATTTCTTTAGAGGTTGGATCGAGCGGCTTTTTACCATGATTCTCACCCAGTTAGCAAAATTAGCGGGTTAATTGGACGGGGGAAAGGAGTTGCTGTTAGCTGTTATTAAATTCCTACACCTGACACCTGACACCTGATTCCCTAGAAATTACACGTCGCTCCAGGAATCTGATTACAAATTTGCCCCAGCGATCGGTTTTGGTCGTTACGAGCCATAGTCGAGTAGAGGGCAGCCAGGGGTTGACGGGCGTTGTTTGCCCTCCGATCGCGGGCGGTGGTACCGGCAACCAGGGATGAGCGGGTAGTCAGGAGGGTGGGAAAGGCTTCATTGGGGTTATGGGCATAGACGCGCACACCCACGTTAAAGGTTATTGGGGGTGGGGTAGGGGTGCCGGGTAAGGTAGGTCCGTTGTTGCGGAACACCTGCATCATGTATTCGGGGGTGCAATTGCCATCAATATCAACCAGAACCAGACTGTTAACGGGTAATGGCGTAGTGGTCGGATAGCGGGTGAATGCCGGGCAATTTCCAGGAGATTGGAGGAGAGCGGCAGGGGGGCTAGTGGCGGCGGCGGCATTAATTAACTGGTTGTTGTTCCCCGTAGAACCCGGCAGGTCATTGAGGTTATAGCCCCCTCGCTCGACCAGGAAACGAATGCGGTCAATTTCTGCCTGGGCAATCTGGTGTGCCTGCTCTGCGCGTCTTGACTGGACACGGGTGGCGGTTGCCAGCAGGATGGGCGGGGTGATTGCCAGGATGGTGATGGTGATGATGATAATGGCGACGAGGCATTCGATCAGGGTGAGTCCCTGGTCGGGGGAGGGGCTGGGGTGGTGGGGTGGTGGGGTGGTGGGGTGGTGGGGTGGTGGGGTGGTTTTGAAAGCAAGGGGGATTTGGAAGCCTCCTTTTTTAAGGGGGGTGTAAGGGATCCGCATGGCAAGCAGCAGAGGCAGTGCCAGGGATGAGGAGAGGGGAGGAGTGTGGTGTCGCATGGGAGGGAGAGCAGAGGGGAGAGGGTGTGTGGTTGGTGGTTGGTTGTTAATGGGGGAGAGGAAGGGAGCATCGGGGGCATGGAGGCTTTTTATGTTTAGCTTCTGGCTTCTGGCTTCTGCCCTAACCCCCTTACTCCCCTACTCCCCTGCCCTCTTAGGCGGGACAGCGGTTATCGGGGATGACGGTGTCAGGGAGGGCGCGGCAGAGGTTACGGATGTAGGGATCGTTGGCGGGGGGTTCGTTGTAGAACTCGTTGCGGTCCCGGCTGGGGGTGACAAAACGAGCGGCAGCAGGACCGGCGGGAGACAACTGCAAGGCAACATCATAACCCCAGAGACGTTGGGGCGGACTGTAGTACGGGATAGTCTCATTATTGGCGGTTGGGGCTTGAGTGGGTTCCCAGACCTGCTGGTCAAAGGGGGCAGTGGCGTAGTTGCTGAAGTTGAGCTGGAGGAAGGAGCCGGAGAACCAGAGGCGCGTCCACCTTTCCACAAAGCGGGGGAAGTTGTGTAAGCCCCCGTAGGATTGGTTCTGGCGGGAAGGCACCAGACCACTGACAATAATCGTATTGACCCGCGTGTCCTGAGCATTCTGAACCGATCTACCATCGCCAATGTCGTAGAACGCACCGCTGACCGGGTTCGATGTATACGGAATTTGGGGGCGAGGTTTACTTGGCTCAGTAGCTGGATCGTTCGTAGCAAAGCTGGGTGGATTATACAGGGTTGTGGGCGAGATACTTCCTGGATTCTGTAATGAAGGTAACGTTAATCCAGAACCATTCCGAGAGATTTTAACCGGAGAAAATATATCTGCCGGATTTTCTCGCATCCAGGCATAACCTGTGGTGGTGAGAAGGGTACTTGTACTGGGGCGATTCTGGTTCAGGAATGTGGTGCGTCCGTTAGCACCTGTACAGCCCGGTCCAAACATTCCGGCAGTGCGGTTATCGTAGACACTCACACCTCCGGTACCGCTGCTGGCATAGATACGGTTGTAGGGACGAAAACCGTTGGGGATGGTGACTGCGGTGTTAGAGTCTACCCGATCGCGCCCGGAGTAAGTATTTTCAGCAATCGTGGCATTATTACCGGCTCCAGTAGTCATGAACGTGTCAATCAGGCTGCCATCGCAGAGGGTATCCGAAACGACGCTGATCGCATCTGCCAGGATCTCCGAGGGTCGCCAGCGGTCCTGGGCGGCGTTGGCAAAGCGGGTATCCCGTCCAGTCCGGTTATAGAACTGTGCCTCTGTGTAGTTACCATTGTCGGGCAGGGTAGCGGTGAATTCTTCTAAACGCTGCTGACCCGTTGCCTGGTCATCGGTGCCGTTCTGGTGCAGGTTGTAGTCACCCATAATGAACACCGGGTCATCGGTGAAGAAGGAAAGACCCCGAATGTTGTCCTGATCGGGAATGCTCATGGCGGCGTGACGAGCAAGCTGGGAGGCATCCCGGAGACGGAAACCGTGGGGTCGGCGATCGGGGTCAGCCACCCCATCCACCGGCTTGATCGAGATCCGGGGTTCGGTACTGTCGGTATAGACCTGCTGGAATGCCGGATCTACCGGGGCAGAAGGGTTGGTGGCATTGGTAACAGTTCCTGCCCCAGCAGGACGGCTGATGCCATCTTCCCGAACAGCGTCTTCTCGAAACCCATAGACAACACCACTGACGGGAAGCCAGACATCGCTCTTGGCCGTGCTGTCCGAGGGGTATGCCTCTGGGCTGGAGCCGGTACCCCCTTGGCTGGCTGGACGGGTACGACGCAGTAAGCCAATGTCCATGTCCATCACCCGCAGGGGCATCCATTCCCGTCCACTGAACATGACTCGATCTAGAAAGGGAATCGCAGCGACGACACCCCGTAACGGATCGGCACCGGGTACCAAAATCCGGTTGGGCGGTCTGTATTGATTGTTTTCTCCAGGCACTTGTCCAGCGGTATTCGCTAACAGAACTGGCAGTTCCCAGGTGGGATTATCGATCAGCGGGAAGGGATTATTGAAGCCCGCCGGTAGCTTGCGGGGACGGAGCGCAACACTGGAAACCGGGCGATCGTCCAAAGCCCTGTTGAAAACACGATAGCGGTAAACCAATGACCGGGGTGGACTAGAACCAGTATCCGTTGCGGCTATCAAACTCGGAGTTGTGTAACTGGGGTAAGTAGATGCCGAAAACATGGAGGGCAGGTTTGAGTCTACAACCTGGTAAACCGTAGCTGGAGATGGGTTGACCGTGTTTCTAATGTAAGCATCGGTAATATAGGGTTCTGCCCAGGGTTGGAAAGCCGCTGGTAAGACTTCACCCAAACGGGCACTGGGATCCAGGTTGGTCAGATCTCCCGTCGGCTGACGGATATCCAGATCGTCACTCCAATCCCCGTCAATGTTGTCGGCGCCGATACGATCGCCCTGAAGATCAATGATTCCGTTGGTGGTTGAGATACCATTACAGGTTGCTCTCAATCCCAGTTGGTCATGTTCGCATTCTGGGAACAGGTAGAACAGGGAGGGCCACTTCGGCGCAACCGTTGCCTGTAAATAAACGCCATTGTTGTAAGGGGCAGTTCTCAGAATACTGTTTGCTGGATTCCCAAAGGTGGTTGGGCTGCCTGTTTCAGACGCTCGATAACCATACAAAGTCGTCCCTTCTCTGGGAATGTATTCCAGATAAGCCGGTGGAATCGCCGGATCGGGAGTCAGACCCCGGTTATTCCGGTTTCGTTGGGGTAAGCCATAATCCCCAGGGTAATCATGCACCCCTCCAACGGGAATGACCGTACCGCACAGCCGAGAAAGGGTCATCCGAAAAGTTGCCAGGTCAGGTCGAATAGAGGGGCTGATGTTTGCCGCCGCAAGACCAGAGGCTCTAGCCTGGGCATCACTATTCAAGGCGAAAATGTTTGGGTCGCAGGCAGAGGACCACAGGTGAGTAAAGCCGCCAAGGGATTGGGTCGTGACGTAGGGGTTAAAGTTCCAGGTATTTGCCGCAGGGGAAGGGCGGAATCCATAGGTGCGATCGCGCTGGATCTGGAAGTATTCAAAAATCAACTCTGCCGTGCGCAGCTTGGCATCGTTAAAAGATGATGCCCCCTGAGTCAGGTAATACTCCCTTAACTTGCCCAAATAAGCTTCTGCTGGGACACGGTCATAATCTCTCGCATTGTAGAAGGCGTTGTTTGAACCCGTAGAACGCCCGTATTCATAGGTTGCGAGCTGTTGTTTCGGCAATACTTCTGGGTTACTTGGCTCGTTAACTTCCCCATCCATCAGGAGTAACAGATCGGTCGCCAGGTTCTGCATCACCTGGGCAGCATTCGGTCGAGAGCGATCGTTGAAATAGTTGCGTGGATCAAATCGCTGGACGCGATCGATGTTGTACGCCAGCATTCCTAAGGTGCAAGCAGCGGTTTGGAGATAGGTTTTGTCGGCGGGGCTAAGATTAGCGTAAGTTGTTCCACTATTCAGTTGGGCAAGGGCACGGCGCAGGTTTGAGAAGTTACCCCACATCGTCAACTCAGGATAGGGATGCACCCGCCCCGCTTCTTGAGTCGGCGGAAATGCCCCTGTCTGGGTTTCACTGACATGATCTCCAGCAAAGTTTGCCAAATTTTGCAGGGCAATCCGCAGGGTGGATGTTGGATTACTGATATCTGTTTCAAATTGGGTTTGGGTCTGTCTGGGAGGCTCAAACTCCCAACCATTCGTCCCTCGACCATTGAAAAAGTCGGTCATTAAGACTGTATCAGCCTGACTAACTACCCCCGCACCACTACCACCATCCCCATTTGGTATGCCTGTAGGCGTGCTATTGACGAATAACGTAGGGACAAAATTGATCGATTGTCGCAGAGTAAATGGGGTTCCAGGGTGGGTAGTACTGGCAAGGCAGGCAACCGGATAGTCCCGGCTGACCGCCGCATGATAGACTGCCGTACTTTGAACTGCCGCAAGATTATCTCGCAGCGCACGCCGTTGTTGAGCTTCATGGGTCAAGGTTGCCGTGCCATGGGGCGGATAGAGGGGATCGCCCTCGTTGTCACTCGTATCAGGATCCGCCTGACTCGCATTAGTGACCACCGTGTAACTGGCATTCCGCAATTGTGAATAATCAGGATTCGCACCAGGCACAGGAGGCACAGCGGCGGGGTCTTGTTGGGCGGCTGGTTGATCCTTAGGTGTGACCCAACCATTGCTATTCCCCAACTCCAACCGTTCACCCACCAGGATACGAACCCCTTCATTGCGGGCGCGACGTTCCCAGTACCCATCCAGACCTACGCTGGACGAATCTGCCCCCGTTTCTGCCTCGGCGGCAATCAGCTTGGGGTCTGCCAGTACCGTTTCATTTGGATCAGTCGATACATTATCCCCCGCCGCAATCAGTTGACCAATTCTTCTGCCACGGGGAACCACCGCCTGGGCATCATAGACAGATTTGGGACCGTAGCGGTTGTCTGCCCGGTAGGTGTCATCCACATAGGGTGCAGGCGATGATTCCGCCTTAAACCGACGGGGGAACCTATTGTTGTTTCCCGTATTGGCAGCATCCAGATAGGGCTGGTTGGTAGGGTTTGCTGCCCGCGACTGCCGCCGATCCCTGACCTGAATGGCAACCGGGTCACTGGAAATCTGGAAGATATTGGCACTGCCATTCGACCAGTCATTGGTCGGACTCAGAGTCACCTTATTAGCCGCCGCCGTAGGGTTGGGCGCGTGTAGATAAATCAACGAGCTACCACTGTAGGAGGTATCGTTGATTCTGCCGCTGGCAACAATCCCATTAAAGGCGGGGGTAATCACCGTGCCGCCACCATCCCGCTGCTCGGTAATGCTGGTGACGGAAATCTCCGATGCCGACTCATAGAACAGGCAGGAGGCAGGCGAACTGATCAGGTAGGCGCTGAAGGACGTATTCCCAATCAGCAGGTTGCCTTCCGTGTGCATTGCCCCGTTCCAGTTGAACTGGGGACCGGGAAAGATTTCCATATCATTCCGGAACCAGGCACCCCACTTGTTACCCCGATCCAACTTACGATCCTGCTGAAGCTCCAGAGTCGTAAAGTTAGACGCACCCGTGGTTCCGGTATTGTTGGAGACGACAAAGGCATCGACCTGGAAGTTTTTCCGTAACAGGGAAGAGTTGCCGTCATCTTCATACCAGCCACCCTCAACCCGCGAACCTGCACCACCTGAAGTTGCGCAGCCCCCCGTTGCTGGAGTATTACTTAATGGACCACTGCGGGTGAAAGAAACACGACGACCGTCAATGTCTAAACCATTAGCTTTCTGAGCATCTTGAAGCCCAATCAGGCGCGTCCGACCCGGTTGATTCGGTAAATCGGGTGGAATAGCCAGGATCACGGAATAGGCAACGGTCGCATCTGGGTTGCCATCGCCATCCGTATCTGTCTGGAAGCGCCAGGCATTGTCCAACAGATTATCGCCATTAATGTCAATCCGGGTTTCGTCCGGCAGGGTGTAGGGGTCGCCACTATTACCCATACCGTTATTGCCACCCCCAGCTCGCGTGAGCGAACCGAGTGCCCGGTCTCCCTTAATGGTTACTGCTGTGGGAGACGCATTCAGCAACATAGAGGTCAGCACACCATCCGATGGCACCCCACCGGGATAGCGGGTATCCTTGGTGGAGTCAAACAGAAACTCAATCTTGGACCTCGCCCGGTCGATCGCAGGAGTCGCCGCATTATAGATCACTCGGTTTTGCGTCTCAGCAATGGTGCGGGTGCTGGTATTGAAGGCGCGATAGGTGAGTGCCCCCGTGGTCAACGCCACCACCAGAATGAGTAACACCGTGGTTGGCAGGACAAAACCAGCCACCGGCTGACGGGTTCTGCGATTGGCAATCAAGGCTGTCCGCAGTAGCCAGGCGACGAATCCTTTGGTGATGCTCCTGTGCAGTCGCCAGATCTGTCTAAGAAGGGACTGGACAGCTTTTGCTAATTTGCGATCTGACATAGCTGCTTCCTGCGAGTATTTCTGCAAATAGGGTGAGAGGATTTAGAGGAACAAAAATGGTGTGGTACAGACAGGAATTTGGTAAAGACCATGCCCTGGTACGAACTATGCTCGTCAGAAGCGGAAAATTCCTGAAATAGAATTCCTGAAACAAAATTCGCCGGTTGAATAGGTGAATTATGAATGAATTCGCCAAGAATTCACAAACTCCTGATAAGGCTTCTTACTGTGTTAACAATTTAATCAAGCTGTCATCAACAGGGAAGTTACGAATTTAAGCGGTTTCAGGGAATGGACTGATCTCCGCGAAATAACGGAAAGGTCAAAAAATGAACTTAAAAATGATGTAATGAAGCCGTAATTATGCGTATCAGGGAACTGGAATACTGCAATTTTGCCAAGAAAACTTTAAAGATGCACCATTAATTGTTGAATTCTGATGAAGCAAGACGTAGCAATCTTACCCATTTGAACCCTGAAAGCGATCGATGACAGCGTAGGAAATTTCCCCACCCAAAACCTTTTCACAAAAGAAATTTTTCCACTTTTAGTGGAAGATTTTTATCCCCATTTTTGCGGAAAAAGATCCGGTTAACCAGCCCATGTGTGCCAGTAAATCGTAAGGAGTTTTCAAGAGGAGGTTTGAAAAGGGTGCGGCATGAAAGATATGAGAGATCCCCGGCTTCTCTACAGAAGCCGGGGATCTGAAAGGTGGGAATTGTTTAGGGTTTGCTTGGCTAAAACTTGCTGAGGTCAATGCCTGCTTCTTGGGCAAACGCTGAAAGGCTCTTCTTTTCTAATGTTTTAATGGCTTTCGTGGAAAGGCGTAACCTGACCCAGCGGTTGCCTTCAGCCCACCAAACGCGCTTCCATTGCAGGTTCACTTCCTGTAGCTTCTTAGTCCGACGGTGAGAGTGGGAAACGGCATAGGCATTGTTTGCCTGTTTGCCGGTGAGTTGACATTTACGCGCCATTTCAGTCTCCAGATTGCCCTTTTTGTGCATTTTCGTCCAAAGAACCATTCTATACAAAGAAGATGATTATAGGAAAGGGAATCCATTAATTTATAGGGTAGGGATGTAGCTTGCTTCCCGTAGGGTGGGCAAATTAGTTGCACATCCCGTTACTGACCGGAAATTATTGGCTGGAGATTATCCTCTCGTTCCAAGGCTCTGCCTTGGAATGGCAACCCTGAAGGCTCTGCCTCTAGCGCTAATAGAGGCAGAGCCTCTCAGTCAGTGTTCCCAGGCGGAGCCTGGAGAACAAGGTAAGGGATGTGCCCCAAAATAAAGTACTCGCTAGACAAGCTGCTCCACGATGGATTCCCGCCTGCGCGGGAATGACGTTGGGACTTTATTAATTTGCGAGTCCTTAAGTAGAGCTTTCTGTTTTAAGTCAGTGCCATTGGGCTATATTTCATTTGTTTAAGAATTGCTTTTTAGCTGGAGATGATTTGGCTGGAAATTGCTGGCTAGAAGTTACTGGCTGGAGATTATTGGCTGGAACGTGTGCTTTTGTGCCAGCAGTCCAATGGTGATGCGCTTGCCCAGCCAGTAGCAGCCCGCATATAGACCAAACAAAACCCCAATCAACAGCAGATTATGGAAAGACAGAAGGGATTCAAAGAGGGTTCGGATTAGCGGGATGGGGGCGGTTAATACATCCCAACTATTGAAGCGGGAAAAGCGACCCAGGTAGACACCGATCGCTGTTAGCCCATGAAAACTTAACTCTATCCAGCAAACCCATCCTGTCAAGCCACGCTTGTTCAAAAAGAACCCAACATTCATCAAAGAAGCCACATAAGCCTGAAACCCCGTTGTAATGAACAGAAGGTATTGGGGCAGCAGAATGACCACCACCGTACCCATTGGATATCCCTTGCGGGCATCGATGACAAAGTGAACGATGTCAGTTAACACATAGGCGGCATTCGGTAGAAACAAAATAAAAACCAGACAGCCAATCCACCAAACCAATCTTCGTATGGACTGGTTGCCCAACCCCACTATACGGGCAATGATTACCCCTAGCAGGGCGATCGCCCCCAACCAGAGCGGTGCCCCAAACAAAGGTGGCATCCCTCCCTGGTTAACCAGCCGCAGCGTCAAATCATCCAACCGACCCAGATGGGGCAACAACGTGATTACCGTCAAAAAGTGAATCCCCCAACGCACAATGGGCGATCGGGGCTGATGAAACAACTCACAACTGAGTGACAGAGGTAACAGAGCCAGGAATAGATTCCAGGACATGGGCAAACTATTGTCCAGGATGCCATCCCAGGCAATCTGCCAATCGATCACATCGAGCCGATCCTCCATGGGTGCCTCGAATGAATAGACTGCGCTCAAATATAGCAGGTGATAGGTTTTAGGTGTCAGGTGTCAGGGAGGAAAGCGTTGCCTCTAGGGACTACGATAGAATCAAAAAAGCCCATCTCTTCACTGTTTCATTTCTCTTCATCCCTTATCCCCTCACTCATGACTGACCCCTCCTACGCTCCACCCAGCCGTGAATGGTGGGCACAACGCTGGATTGATGTATTGGAATCCTTTGGTTGGGTGCGCCGTTTGGCACGGGCGCGGGTTTATGCGCGGGAAGGCAATGTTTTGAATATTGAGTTTAAGGGACCTAAGGTGTTTGCCAGGGTTCAGGGGACTGCACCAGAGCCTTACAAAGTAACCCTTTCGCTTGATCCATTTAGTGATGAACAGTGGGACTACATTATCGAGTCGATGGCTCAACGAGCGGTATTTTCTGCCAAATTGCTGGCAGGGGAAATGCCTCAAACCATTGAGGAAGTGTTTACATCCAATGGGTTAAGTCTGTTTCCGTTTACCAAGTTTGATATACACAGTAAGTGCTCCTGCCCTGACCCAGCAAATCCCTGTAAGCATATTGGAGCAGTGTACTATTTGCTGGGCGATCGCTTTAGTGAAGATCCCTTTGTTCTTTTTCAACTACGAGGTCGAACAAAAGATCAACTTATTGAAGCACTACGTCAGACTCGTGGAGACCGGGGTAGTGAGGGGGCTATCAGCCCAGAAGCAGAGGATTTTGAAGCGACGAAGCTTAAAACTCAACCTCCCATTAAGATTGATCAATTTTGGAGCTACACCCATCAATTGGAGCCATCTCTAGTTGTAATTGCTCCACCTCCCAGTAGTGAAACGGTACTGGATGTTTTGGGTCCAATTCCCTTGAAACTGGGTGAAACAGATACCGCAGCGAATTCTCAGACATCGGCTGAGACGGTCATGGAATATTTTAAGACCCTGTATCAGAATGTTAGCCAGCAGGCGATTATGAAAGCTATGAAGGTGGAAGAGTAAGGGGATCTGCCAAATCACCCCCCAAAAACTGGGGAAGCTAAGACGCTTTCTAGCAAACAAATTACTCGCGACCTATGCCCTATGGCAGGGTATGCCAACAACTTCGCTCAACCAGCTTTCGCTCTGAGCGAAGTCGAAAGGTAACATCTTTTTGAGAAATCTCCTAAACCATCCAAGTCTTCCAGAATTGAGGGATTGATTGGGGGGGTGGGGGCGAAATCGTATTGATTGCTTACTGGGAAGAGCGATTCAGGCTGGAGTCAGCGGGGATACAGAGCAGGTTATCGCCCTGGGTACGAATCATGCCACGCTGGCGCAGCTTGCCCATTAGCCGAGTAACCGTGACCCTGGTTGAACCGATCGCACTTCCAATCTGGGCATGGGTTAAGGGAAACGGTAAGCAATAGCCACCGTCCGTTGGCTCTCCATACTCTTCAATCAGTAAAGTCAAAAAACCCAACAGACGGTCAATCGTGCGACGCTGTCCTAGGGTGCTGAGCCACAGCAGTTTACGCTGGTGCTGGTAGCGGAAGGCATCTAACACTTCACGGCGAAAGTGGGGCCAGTTATCCAGATCGTGCCAATACATCCACAAAACAGAAGTCTGGTCAACGTGGGCATAGCTTTGCAATGTAAAGGGGGACTGTGCCACGATCTCGAAGGGTTGTCCAGCCCCGACAAACCCCAAAAACGCTTCTTCTGGGCTAATCCGAGGCAGTCGAGAAGAAGCAGACGTTGCATTGACCTGGGCACTTCCGACCAGGCGAACGGCTCCTTTTTGAACCAAATACAAAAGCCCCGGTCTCGCTGGGATCTTTTCGTCTTTTGCAAAGGTGCGAACTCGGTAATGCTCCTGAGACCAATCGATAATTCGCTGCCAGGTCAGGAAGGGACGAGATGCCTCTGGGTTGGATGATACTGAATACATAGGCTGAGGCTGGGGATTGACTAGTGAAAGAGCAAATGAAAGATCAAAGAAATCTCGAAATATTCAGTGACTAGAACTAGACCCGACCTTTTAACTGAGCCAACTGGAAAAGCATGTCTCGCTTAGCTTCCCATCTCTTGCGGGTTTGTCAGGATTACACTTAAGGATAATCGAAGAAAACCACTTATGATGTCAGCGATTCTACATTGTTCTGTTCTGGATTGTTACCCTGCTATTGATCGGAGCTGGGGGAGAAATTACCCATCGGGAATGAAGGCTTGAACGATACAGTCCTTACACCGCTGTCAGTGTTACAAATTAGACTATTGCAGTCACTCTGTCTACAGGGGGATTTTGTCAAAAAATCATGCCTCCCTAGCGTGATGTATCAAGAGATTGGGCTGCAAAATTCTCACCTCATCAACAGCAAGCCTTTATTTAAGCGCGTTAGCGGATTAGATCGAATTGTTTACTCAACGGCGATCGCCCCTAAACTTGCTGCCCAATCTTCATTCACGGCTGCTCAAATCACGGATCGTATAATTGATTCCGTATCAAGGAATACACTTAGACTTCAGGACAGCCAGACATCATCGTCTCTTTCCGAGCTAGCGCTGCAAGATGTCGTTTTTCAGGTAACTCAATCTGGGTTGATTCAGGCTGAGTTTGGTGATTGCGCGATCGCTAGCTGGCTGGATTGGATCATTCAGGGGTGGGGGGCAGAGGGGCAGAGGAGTTGGGGGGCAGAGGGGCAGGGGGCGCAGAGGGGCGGATGGGCGGAGGAGCAGAGGGGCAGAAGGGCGGAGGTTTTTGGAATGCAACATGCCCATGCCCGGTGTTGCTCACTTCTGCAAATGGCACACCGGGAAGGAGTGATTACGCTCAATCAATCGGAAGCAGTTCCCGTTTTGTGGCAGTTTGTTAATCCAGCATCTATTCCGTGGTTGGATGCCGAAGGTCAGGCACGGTTAACTCATCCCTCGGAACGCCGTCTGATTGGGCATTTGTTTACAGTTCTGGATAAAGTGGGTTGCCTGCCATCTCCCCTGTCCTGGGATGGTTGTTTTCAGCTCTCAAAGCAAGTCTACCAGGGCTTTCAGGCATTCCATCGCGATCGCCCAATCTGGCATAACGTCCTTGAGCGATCGCGGGATCTGGCACATGCCCAATTTGGATTAGTTATGGCAACTCAGCGAGTGCTTTACCACCTTCTGCATGATTTGATGAGTATAAATACTCCCTCAGAGCTATAGAGTGAAGGGATTCCTGCATTTTTATTGCTCAAGAGTTTTCCGGGTTCTACCAGAGAAAGAGGAATAACTTTTTTTAATTAACCAAAGGGTGACAAACCCAGATAGGTCGCATATAGTTAAATGGTGTGAGGAGCGAACCAGCAAGAGCACCGAGACGAAACACGGCAAGTCGTCGGTGCTCTTTCTGATTTTAAAGAGAAATAATTTCAACGGAAATAGGCAATAGAGAGCCAGCGTAGGATTCGCTTCAACTCTTACAGTAGAAACTCTGCGATCGCTGCGGCTGCGCCGTCCTGTTCAACAGTGGGAGCCACCCAATTGGCTTTAGCTTGCACTTCTGAAGGGGCATTGCCCATTGCGACTCCAATTCCGGCATACTCAATCATCTCTACATCATTGAAATTGTCGCCGATTGTCATCACATTTTCTGCCCGAATTCCCAGATGTTCTTCTGCCAGATAGCTGACAGCGGTTCCTTTGTTCACCTTGGGGTGAGTGGCTTCAAAAAAGGTGGCAACGGAGGTGGTTAGGTAAAGTTCGGCAGGGGTATAGCGCTGGCGCAGGTTTCCTAGCAAGTTGTTGATCATGACTGGGTCATCGGTGAGTGCCAGCACTTTGGTCGGTTCGGTCGCCAGGGTCTTTCGTAGATCGCCGACCGGAATGGGTTTAACCGTTGAGCGAGAAACATAGTCTTCAGTCGCTGGGGTCACCTCCCGCACGTAAAGCTGGTCATTGATATAGAAGTGAACGGAGAGGGTTGAGCGCCACTCTGGCTGCTCAAAATAGTCCAGTAATTCTGCCGCTAAATGCCGGGGCACCGTCCAGTGGCGATGGACGGTGTTGGTTAACGGGTCTTTAACCAGAGCGCCCTGGTAAGTCATGAGCGGTAAGGTGGCACCAATTTCATGGTGAAACCGGAGAGCAGATTGGTACATGCGCCCAGTGGCGATCGCAACCTGAATTCCCTTTGCCTGGGCAGCCTGGACAGCTTGTTTGACGGGTTTTGTAACCTGGTTATCAACGCCTGCGATCGTGCCGTCAATATCCAGCACCAGCAGTTGAATATCTCTAGTGGTTGGGTCGGGGAGGGCGGGATTGGGGGTTAACTGGCTCATTGGGTAGGGGGAAAGTGGGTTGGGGATCGTAGAGATAGGAGGTGATAGGTGGTACGGAGCAAGGACTGGGGAACAAAGTTTGGGCTTGCTACTTGTCCTAACCCTATATGGCTAGCGCGAGAGGGATGTAAGTTTTTTTAGTCACAATCGATTAATTTGCGTGCATTCCCAGAGGGACGGCACATAATGTTGAAGCAGATCTCATGCGATGTGAGCCATGTCAGAGGCACAGGGTCGTCGTCGGGCAAGTCGTCAGGTATTATTGGCATCGCTATGGATGACATTGCTTGTCTTAGCCGTTAAGGTTTGGATTGGATGGGTCACGCAGTCATTAAGCCTGGTGGCAGAGTCGCTGCATACCTTGATTGATAGCTTTAGCATTCTCTTGAGCGTGATTTCCATTTCTTCTATGGGTCCTTCGGGGCGTGAGGTATGGGGGCACGGCAAGCTGGAAGCTGTTATGGCGTTATTGTTAGTAGCATTTTTAGGGTTTGCTTGCTTGAGTCTGTTGGCGGTGTCGGCGGGTCAGTTAGAGGCGATCGCCTCCAATAGCCCAGAACTGCTCTCGGTTCGGATCAATCCGCCACTGCTTCAAGTGCTAGCAGTGGTGATGGCAATCAGTTTCTGTATAGCATCCTTTGAGCTTTATCAGGCGAGAGTGTTGGAAAGCACTGCCCTCCGGTTCAATGCCAACCATTTATTGCAAGACTCCTGGTTGATGATTTTGGTGCTGGCTGGGTTGGTGGGAGTATGGCAGGGTTATACCTGGATCGATCCGGTGATGGCAATAGTGATGGTGGTAACGGCGGCAATTAGCTGCTGGCGCGTATTTAATCGGCAGTTGCCCTCCCTGATCCGGCAAATTGCGATCGCCCCGGAGGCTCTGGCACAGACGGTTCATCAGGTAGAAGGAATTACTCATTGCTATGGGATTCAATCCCGTGGAGTTGTCGGTCGGCAGGTGTTTGTGGAGATGCGCCTGATCCTGCACCCGGAATGTATGAGCATCGCCCGCACGATCGCTGAACGGGTGGAACGGGTGATTCGAGAACGCTATGGTCCTGCCAGAGTCGTTATTTATATCGATAGCAATGAGAAGGGGGGGAAGGGGAAGGGGGAAGGATGAAGGCTAACAACCAACAGCCATAGCGCTTCCTACTTGAGTGAGGTGCAGGCTTTGGCGCTTTGTCATTGGTCATTCGTATCAGCAGAGTACCAATGACTAATAACCAATGACTTTATTAGGTTGTACCTGACTTAACTGGAGACCGCTATAACAGCTAACAAAACCTGTGAAGTTGTTTTTTAACAAGCCCTAAAAACTCAATTAGAGACTTCTGCCATTTCAATCACAATGCCTTCGTAGTCTTTGACCAGAAAATTAAGCGGCTTTTCGCGCAGAATTTTGTACTTCATCCCACGAGACTGGATACGGAGCAGAATTTGCTCCAGACAATCGCGATCGAAACAAACGTGACGCTGGCGATTTTTTTCTCCCAGACTGGATCCAGAAATGACGTGCAGTTGAGTATTTTTCTTTAGCTTGTACCACAGCCCATCTGAGGTATTAGCAGCCTCGATCGTTGAACGACTGACCATAGGTGCGGCATAGAGGGGATCGATCGCTGCCGTTCCCAGGCTTTGCTCGTAGTTGTAATAGTAATGCAGGGGCACATCCGCCACAGGCAATTCCAACTCTCCTTCATAGAGTCGGCGGGCAAGCTCCACATCAGACACCATGATGGTATGAACTTTTGGAGCACTGGTCAAAAACATCCACATGGCAACGGCGTATGCCCCTAACAGCATCACCATAATGCCCTGGGTTGAAAAGAGGGTATCCAGACCAGGAAATGCGCCTAGTAACAGAGTCAAGTTCATAAGAGCCATACTGCTATAGTCAAATTTATTTCTATTCCTAAGTACTTCAGCCTATTCTATCAAGAAGCTTTTGGAGATGGAGGGTGGGAAGAGTGAAGAGTTGAGAGTGAAAAGTTGAAAGTTGAGAATTAAGAGTGGAGAGTTTTGAGTAGTACCAATCAGTTATGAGAATGATGAGTATAACTCAGAGTCTGGAAAGCTCGCAATTCAAGGGTTGTAGCCTTTCAGAAGGCTCAGCTTCATATTGGTTTGGTGTAAACTGACTTCCCCCTCACCTCCTCTCCCCTGCCCTTCAACTCCTGAAGCACTCGCTTAGACGTTTCAATCTGGTCAGGGCTGAAGCCTGCTTCGTTTAAGTAATCCAGGAAGGCAGCGTCATTGTAGCGGGAGTCTAATGCTAAGGCTTGTTGGTAAGCAGTTTGGGCACCGGCACGATCGCGGTTGCCCCAGTGGGCGATCGCCTCAGCAACCGGGGGGTGGGGGTTATTCGGCTCCAGTTTCGCGGCTTCCCTGGCGGTAGCAACTGCCCAGTCATACTGCTTTAGCCGTTCAAAGGCGAGGCTGAGGTTGTAATAGGCAATTTCGTTGTCTGGTTTGAGCAAGGCTGCCCAACTGTGAGTGGTGACAGCGGCATCTAACTGTCCACCGACCAGATAGACGATACCTAAAGCGTTGAGGGTGGGGACATCAAAAGGGTTGAGGTAGAACGCTTGCAGAAGGGTATTGGCTGCATCGCTTGCCTGCCCTGCTCGATGTTGAGTCCATCCCAGTAACACCCTGCCAGAAATATTGTCGGGTTCCAGGGCAACGGCTTTTTGGAGCACGGCGATCGCCTCCGGGTAGCGCTCCTGACTTCGATACGCTAACCCCGTCTGGCGATACTCCTGGGCTGAACTTGCCAAACCTGGTTTGGCGTAAAGCAAACAGCTTAGTAAACCAACACCAGCAGCAAAAAGAAGTTTAGATGGCAGCCACCTGCTGGGGTTTCTCAGGAGAAAGTGTTTTGTCATGCTTCAGCGATCGCAGCAATACCCTGGCACTAAAAGTCATAAGCACTATAGCAGTTCTCCTCGCGTTCCCTACGCCTATGTGGATGAGAGCACGGAGGATTGTTTAGGGAGAGCGGAGAGCAGAAGTACCCTCCTGGGTGCTGCTGAAGATCATTTGGTTTGGTCATTCTGGCAATAGGTAAGCTAGACCAGGAGAGATCAGAATGAACACATTTAAGCAAGAATCAGAAGGCTATACCCCCCGTGTGGTGGTTAAGTTCCGGGATGGAGTGGAGCCTGTCCAGGGGGAGGGGTTGGAGACGTTGATTCAGAGCGATCGCCTGGGTCCCTGGGAGCAGCTAAGACAGCAGTATCCCGGTATTCGTCTTCAGCCGCTGTACACTTCGGTACGGTCAACCAAGATTCAGGAACTGGTCAACCGGGCTACCCAACTGGATCCTGGCTACCGTCCATCCAGTTTTTCCAATTACTTTGTGATTAATCTTCCACCTGGTGTGGAGCCTGAAGCACTGGTTCAGGCGCTTTCGTCCTGGGAATCAGTCCAAACAGTGTACTTTGACCCACCCGGCGATGAACCCTTTGTCAATCCAGAGGATGATCCCCTTTCGGTTAACCAGGGCTATCTCAATCCGGCTCCCATTGGGATTGATGCCCGTTATGCCTGGAGATTTGCTGGAGGTGATGGGGCTGGGCTACGGGTGATTGACCTGGAACGGGGATGGACCCTAAACCACGAGGATCTGGTGGATCAGGGATCGGTACTGTTGCATGGGGCGATTCGGGATGGATCGAGAGCGCACGGCACTGCCGTATTGGGCGAAATTGCGGCAGTAGACAATACCATTGGCTGTATTGGGATTACCCCAAATCTTGCATCGGTGGATGTGGTTTCCTACTGGGAAAGCAACCGACCAGATGCCATTCTGGCGGCGATCGCCACCCTTTCCCCTGGAGATGTACTGCTGCTGGAAGCGCAACTCAATATCCCTGGTTGGGTGAATATGCCAATTGAAGTCCTGGATGCAGAATTTGATGCCATCCGGCTGGCAACTGCACTCGGCATCATAGTAGTAGAAGCGGCGGGTAACGGTTCGAACGATTTAGACACCTACACTAACGGGGCTGGCGATGCCATTTTTAACCGCACTGCTTCTGGCTTCCGGGACTCTGGTGCCATCATGGTAGGTGCTGCCAGTTCAACAGTGCCCCACACCCGCTTAGGATTCTCTAACTTTGGTAGCCGAATTGACTGCTACGGCTGGGGAGAAAACGTCACCACCTGCTCCTCCAATGATGCAGGAGCCACGGATCAATATACTGACTTCTTCAACGGAACTTCCAGCGCATCCCCCATCGTCACCGGAGCCGCTCTGGCAGTGCAGGGGCTTGCTCAGGCAAATTTAGGTTCCCGCTTTACCCCCCAGCAACTCCGTGCCATCCTCAGCGACCCGGCTTTGGGAACTGCCTCCAATGATCCAGACAGCGATCGCATTGGAGTCATGCCCAACCTGAAAGCAATCATTCACAAGCTGAAAATCCACAAACGTCCCTGTGAAATTGTGGTTCCCGTGAAACTGAAGGTACCTGTTTATGTGGAACCCGTAGTGATTGAAAAAGCAGCAAAATGTCTGGCTCCCAACCGGCAGTGCTGAAACAATGCAGGTCAAACGTATCATTTCCGCAACGGGCAGAAGCAGAACGCCAACGGGCAGAACAATTAGCAGAGCGATTACGGCAGTTGGGAGAAGAGGTCTAGGGCGATCCAAAATCATTGCCCTTAACATTGCCCTTAACGTTGACAGCGGGGGCAGAAATGCGCCGATCTCCCTGCCATTCTTAACCGCTGAATCACGCTGCCACAGGTGCGGCACGGATCCCCATCACGGGCATAGACCCAGGCAACGCCCCCATAGCTACCATTCACCCCTTCCACACTGCGAAAGGTACTGAAGGTCGTTCCCCTGGCATCAATGCTTGCCTGGAGCACTTGCAGAATATTGGTGCGGAGACGGTCAATCTGCTTACGGCTCAAGTCAATGCACAGGGTTTTAGGATGGATACCGCTGAGAAACAGTGCTTCATCGGCATAAATATTTCCAATGCCCGCCACGATCGCCTGATCAAGCAGGGCATTTTTTACTGGACGGCGGCGGGGCTTCAGTTGCTTCACCAGGTAGGCAAGGGAAAAGTCATCTGAAAAAGGTTCCGGTCCCAGGAATTGCAAACCAGTCATAATCCGTTCAGGGGCTTCACCGGGGGGCACCCACCACATTTGCCCAAACGTCCGCTGATCCACAAATCGCAACTCCTTTTGTCCCTCGAAAAATAACCTTACCCTGGTGTGTTTTTGTAACGGCTCCGATGGGGCGATCCAGAGGAGTTGTCCGGTCATACGGAGGTGGACACCGAGGTAGCCCGCAGGTGGTGGTGTTTGGAGGGAGTCTATCGCCTTGCTCCCATACCCCGTACTCTGTACTAGTTCTGCTAGCAAATATTTCCCTCGCCTGTGCCACTGGGCGATCGCGGTTCCTGTAAACCCTTCCAGGAACTCATAAACAGAAGCAGGATGGGCGATTGTGCGATCGAGCAACACATCACCGCCCTGGATTGTTTGATGCAGGGTGACGAGGTTTAGTCCTCTACGGACAGTTTCAACTTCGGGCAGTTCGGGCACAAGTGGTTGCTATCAGTTCAAATGGGAAGAACCAGATTTCTGGGGAAACATGCAACGAAATCTAGATATCTGGCAAAAGGAACCAGGTTTTCGTACTATTGCTCTAGCAAAACTAGCATAAACAAATTGGGTGGAACCAGGCATTTGACTACCCACTTCCACCCGAAATTGGAAAAAACAAAATTTACTGAGACAGCCCCAGACTGCTCTAGAGCCTGGAAATTGCCTTAAGCACTAGCGGCAGCAGCAGCCTTACTCGCCTTAGCGGGCGGTGCAACTTCTACCAGATCGCTCTCTGCAAAGTTATTGGTATTTACACCAGAAGCGTTGCCGCTCAACCCCGTGTAGTTAACCCGTTCAAAACGAACGATTATAGGATACTTAATGCCACTCGTGTCGATGGAGGCAACGGTGCCCACATCTCCAAACCAGTAAGACTCTTTACGAGTAACTCGTACTTTAGAACCGCGCTGGATTGCCATGTGTTTTCCTTCTGTGCGTAAGCTTAAACTGATACAGCTTTGATGCTCTTAAATTTACTACGGAGTGGGTAATCATTTGCTGAACAGAAAGTCAGCCGCAACAATCTGAAACATATAACCACTCTTCCCCATCACTCATAACTCCTCCCCCGCCAGTGCTTGGGTTTCTGAAGCGAGGATAGAAAGATCCTCAAGACTGCCAGGGGGTCTGCCAGGGGGGAGAACCAGAAAAACCAGCGAGTCTTTGCCTGGGAGAAGTCGTAGGAGGAGGCGATCGCCCAGTTCAACCCCACTCGGACTGTGACCAATAGTAAATTCAGACTAAAGGCAGCCAGGGTGATTAGCGTGGAATTTCCACGGGCAACGTCTGGCAACAGTAGAAACAGTAAAAGAATGGGCAAGCCCTGAACTGCTAGTAGCAAGAAACTGTCTCCCCAGACCTGGGCAGAAGCAGAAGCATCCTTGAGATCCAGCGATCTGCCCCATTCGCGCCAGGTTTCTGCTGCCCCTTCGTACATCCGCACCTTCAAAACACCTGCCCCATCCAGAAAACCAACTTTAGCTCCCTGAGCAGCAATATGTCTGGTGAGAGTGACATCATCACAAAAGGAGCCACGGGCGCTAATGTAGCCTCCCACATGGGTCAGGACAGAACGGCGACAGAAAAAGCATTGCCCATTTGCCATGACTCGTTCTGGAGAGTTTCCCCGTTCTCCTGCCGCGCCAAATCGGTAGATGAGGGTGATTAGTAAAGCGGGCTGAAGCCAGAGTTCTCCGGGATGTTTCAGAATAAACCGGGGGGATAAAGTGATCAGGTCATACTCTTCTTCGAGGGCAGTTTTCAGCAGACTGGCTATGAGACCAGGAGCGGGTTGGGTATCGGCATCTATTCCCAGAATCCAATCACTTTTCTCTGAGCTGGCAAGAAACCCGGTATGCAGCGCCCAGGGACGACCCACCCACCCCTCCGGTAGTGGATCGTCTGAGATCAGGCGAAAACGAGGATCTTTCTGTTGAGTTGCTTTTACCAGTTCTGGTGTTCCATCCTGGGAGTTACTATCGACCACAATCACTTCCCGGACTTCGTAGCTTTGTCTGCTTAATCCTTGCAGGCAAGGGGTAATGCGCGCTGCCTCATTCAGAGTGGGGACGACTACACTCACGGTTCCCAAAAACTCCGGTTGGGAAGATTGTGGCTGGAGAGGAGCGTGACGAAAGGGACCCCGAACCAAACGGGCAAACAAAATAGCGGTTGCCGGTACCTGCACCAGCAAAAGACCCAGAAAAAATACATTTTCCAGGAAGGCAAGAGTGAGCATCATTTCCACTGAACTATTCAGGCAAAACAGCCATTTCAGGCAAAACAGCCATTTCAGGCAGAACAGCCATTTTAGCTGCAATAACCCTTATTCAGGTGAAACCCCCACAGGAATAGCTGCCGCCTCAGTGGGAACCTCTTCCAAGATTGGATAGGGTTGCTGTTGCTCTGGTGTTATGGGCTTGGCAACCCACCAGAGCGCGATCGCTGGAACAACTCCCAACAAAACGCTAATGGCTGTAGGGATCCAAAACCGGCTATCTAATTGAGCTACGGTAATAACTGCACCAAAGCTAAAGTTTGCCAGGTAAATTGCCAGTGGCACCCACAGTTGAGCACGGGTCAGATGCAATGGGGTTCTTTGCCAGAAGAAAGTGGCTACAGCCATGAACAGGGCACCTGTGCCCAACCAACCCGTCACATTGCGGTAGGGCATCCCAAAAAACTGCCCTGGATCTTGAAATTCCCAAAAGGGGTAAGGGGTCTGACTCATCGCAGGATCTAGCACAAAGTCCCAGGCAGTCAAGAGAAGCGCCCCGATCGCGATCGCCCCCGCTTGTTTAACCCATCCCTGCAACCCCTTCGCCTCTAAACCTGCTCTTGCCAACACATAAGCCGATAGACCCAGGTAAAACCAGGAGAGAGGAATTGTAAACGGAACCAAGCCTGCAACTTTGTAACCCAAACCGCTCAAGTAAGAATAATGCCCAAACGGAAATCCTGTACTGGTTCCCAACAGTTCACTTCCCAGAGAAAGGCACACCGCAGGCAACATAAAGCCCAACCAGTTGCGCCAGCCCAAAGTACGGCAGGTATAGAGGGCAACCGTGGCAGCCCCCAACAGGATATAGACCACTCCACCGCCCATCATGCTCCAACCGAACAAGGTTTGCCCAAAGGTTGGCAAACTCCCAATAAACTCAGGGTTTGGCAAAACCAGCAACAGCCCCGCCAAACCAAATACCAACGCCAGAACATGCCCAGCTAAACAAAACCGTTCAGCAACCACCGACACCCTCATAAGCAATACCTCGGCAACGGACACCAAACGGGACTGTTACAAGTTTACAAATGTTTACCAGTAATAGTGTGAAGTTTTGCAATCAAATTTGGGTGGGGGGTGGTTTGAGTTTTGAGTTGAGAGTTTTGAGTTAAAGATCTTCCCCCCCCCCCTTTCCCTCTTCCCCCCCTTCCCCTCCTCCCCTCTAAAAAGGTTGAATCCGAATTGAGAAGTAAATTCCCCGGTCTTGGAGAGTGTTGCCCTGATCGTCAGTGGAGTTGAGGCGGTGACCGTATTCCAGACGGGCAGAGAAGTAAGGATCAAATTGCCAGCGCAGTCCAACGCCCACACTTGCCAGGGCACGGCGGGGGCTGAGAAAGCCAGTGTCGCCGTTGTTCCAAACAGTGCCAATGTCAAAAAAAGGAGCCAGTTGAATTACTCCAACCCCTTCTGGGTCACGGACAATGGGTAGGCGAATTTCCAGCGAGCCTGCGACACCGTTGTCTCCAACGCGCTGGTTTTGACGATAGCCGCGCACGGTATCTACTCCGCCAATACTGAACTGTTCTAGCGGCAACAGTGAGTTGGGGGTGAGTTGGGTTGCCACACGGGCGATCGCGATGATGTCACTACCCAATGCCTGTACCCACTGGAATTGGCCTACCCAACTGACAAAACGCCCATCGGTACCCGTGTCATTCACCGTGGCATTAAAAATGGGCAACCCCAGGCTGAATTGGGATCGTGCCGCCAGCACCCGACTGGGACTGCGGTTGATCCAGTCCTGGCTGAAGCGGAGTACGGAAACCCTGGATAACCCGTTTTCGGGTCCTAGCGAAAATGAGAAGGGAATGTCCTCTAGCAAAAAGGTTTGACTGCGGCGCAGGTCAAAGGCAAGACCGAGGGCAAATTCAGTCGTAGGGGTACGCTGGATCGGTTGGCGAACTCCGATGGAAAAGGTTTCGCTATTACTATTGATGCCCAGAACGGAAAATGGCTGTTCAACAATTTTGCTGTTATTGCGGGTGTAGAACAGGCTCAAGGAGCCATCACGGGGATTGACGGGAATGTTATAGCCTACGTTGAAACTACGAACACCCTCCGTTAGCCCGTACTCAGCGTTGAAGCGATCGCCAAACCCCAGCAGGTTGTCATGATTGAGATAGAAACTGCCTCCAATGCTACCAACGCTGGGAGAGTTGCGGTTTTCAACTAGCGCCCCGACATAAAACGTCCGCGCTTCTTTCAATTTGATTGTTAACACACTGCGTCCCGGCGTGGTGCCTGCCCTTAGCTCTGCCTGCACTGAAACAAATAGCGGGTCAAGCTGGAGCAGTTGCAGCCCTGTTTCTAGCTTGCTGATGTTGAGCGGTGTTCTACCTGCCAGAGCAAGCCGTTTACGCACATAGTTTTCCCGCAATCGCCGCAGTCCCTGAATCTCAATTTGTTCCAGCTCTCCTTCAACCACCTGGATTTTGACCACCCCACTTGCCAGGTCATCCTGGGGTGGCAGAAACGCACCAGAAGTGGTGTAACCCCGGTCTGTGTAGAGCTTTGTGACTGCGGTGCGAATTTCCAGGAGTTGCTCAAATGTCAAATTCCGGTTCTCAAACGGCTGTACAACCCGATCCAGTTCTTGCTGAGAGAAAACGGTGCTGCCCAGCACTTCAACCCGCTTGACTTGAACCGTCGCTTCAGGATCCGGAACTGGAGGGGGTGGAACAGAGGGAGGGGTTTGTAGCTGAGGTTCTGGCGGAGGCGCGGGCTGAACTTCTGGGAGGGGTGGAATGTCTGGGCGGGGCGGAAGCAACGGGTTGCCTGGATCAGGCACTGTGCCGGATGGTAGGGGAATGGTTCCAGGCACGGGGGTTTGCGCCAACAATAAGCACGATATGGGTTCATTTGGTGCCAATCCTTGGGGTGGGCACTGGGATTCAACAATCCGATCATTCTGATTCTGAGTCCCCTGATTCTGAGCGTCCTGATTGACCAGAAACAGAGATGGAACTTTGGGAGAGGAAAGTGGAGATGCGGCAACCGGGGTACTGGTGACGAAATAAAGAGTTTTCAGGGAGATTAGCAGAACGGGAAACTTCATAAATGTTGGGTTCAACTCTGTTTTTCCGGGTCGGGTCTCGCCTTTGAGAATGCATTGGTTGACGGTTCACTCTTCTGGGTAAAACCCCTTCATTACAAAGTGTTTAAGGTGAATCTGAAATTATTTCACTATTAAAGCAAATTACTATGATTGAATGACTGGTCAGCGATGGTTGCTCTTGGGTGGAAGTTTTCTCCTGGATGGAATCAATTCCATCTCACCATTCTGACCCAGGCAATGGATAACCAAAATCACACCCAAAGGTCATTTGTGCCGTGTTTTTCTGCATCTACACTTTTAGGGATGGACTGCGCGCAATTCTAGTTATGACGGTTGCTATGGTGGAGCTAACTAGAACTTACGTGTGGATGAGTGGATGGGTGGATGGGTGGATGGGTGGATGGGTGGATGGGTGGATGGGTGGATGGGTGGATGGGGCTTATGCAAGGGGAAACGACTGTCAGCCCCTTGTCTGTCCAGGCTAATTTTTCTAGTCTTTTAAGTCTCTGATGGAAATGTGAAATGTTCGATTTTTATCGACGACTGCTGCGCTGGAGCTTACTGTTTGTTTTGGGAATCAGTCTTTGCATCCTGGCAGCGATCGCCGAAGGAGTGGTGCCGGGGCAATCGATCGCCCTATCTACGTCAGCCGAGCAGTTAGTCGAACAGGGGTTGCATAGCTATCAGGCAGGCAAGTACCCAGAGGCGATCGCGGTTTGGGAGCAAGCTCTAACTCAAACGACCCGTCCCCAAGATCGGGCAATAGTGCAGACTAATCTGGGTCAGGCATACCGACGGATAGGTAAGCCTGATAAGTCCATAGCCCAATGGGAACAGGCGATTCAGTTCTACCAGGCAAATAGAAATACCAACAGTCAGAAAGCCATTGCCCAACTGTTGACCGAGCAGGCACAGGCATACAGCGACTTAGGGCAGCATCGGACTGCCATTTATCGCTTGGAGACGGCGATTAAGCTAGCACAGAAAATCCAGGATGACCTTACCCAGTCGGCAGCTCAGGGGATATTGGGTAATGCTTACTGGGCGCTGGGCACCTATGAAGAATCTCTAGTGGCTCACCAGAAAAGTCTGGGGCTTGCCTGCAAACTAGAGAATAAGGGCTACATCACAACCGCCTTGAATAATCTAGGCAACGTCTTTGTCAGTCGCTCTGACCGCGCACGCTCTCAGGCAAATGTCGCTCAGCGAGAGAAGGACAAGGATAGTGAAAAAAATTTGACTCAGCAGGTAGACCATTACAACCGGGTCGCCCTGGCTGCTTACCTGCAAAGTGCGGAAGTTAGCCGCTCAATTAGCGGTCTGGCAGAAGCCAAAGCCCTACTGAACCTGAACCGCCTGCTTCAGAAAATGCCAAATGCTTCACCTGTGACAATGCCAGAACTGGTTTGTGGAACCTTGAATGTGAAGGCGTTGCTGTCTCCAGTTGATAAGCTCCCACAATCGTTTTCTCCTCCCGCTAACATTCCATTACCGTTTAATCAGTCCCGCATCCAAACGTTGCTAGATGCAGAACCCGATTCGCAAGACAAGGCATTCGGCTATATCAACCTGGCAAATAACAGAATTGAGCGATCGCACGGCAGAATCGAGCATTCAGTTAATCTGGCTGAAGTTGAACCCCTGCTGCAAAGAGCACTGACAACCGCACGAAATATAGAGAATCCCAGAGCAGAATCCTATGCCCTGGGAACGCTGGCAGAGGTCTACGAGTCGAATCGGCAATACGACCAGGCGATCGCCCTGAGTCGGCAGGCACAGTTTACAGCCCAGAAGATTGGAGCAGGGGACAGCCTTTACCGCTGGCAGTGGCAGATGGGGCGCATCTTCAAGGCTACCGGACGAACCGAACAGGCGATCGCGGCTTACGAACAGGCAGTGATTACCCTCCAAAGTCTGCGGGACAATATTGTGAGTGCTAACAAAGACCTGCAATTTGACTTTCGCGAATCCGTAGAGCCAGTCTATCGGCAGTTGATCGGGCTTTTATTGGATGAGGCAGCAGAGGGGCAGAGGAGCGCGGAAGCAGAGGAGCAGAGGAGCAGAGGAGCAGAGGGGCAAGGGGCAGAGGGGCAAGGGGCAGAGGGGCAAGGGGCAGAGGGGCAGGGGGAAGTCAGCTTACTCAAAACTCTCAACTTGAAACTCCCAACTCGCAACTCCCAACTGGACACCCCACACTCTACCCCCTACGCATCCTCAAACGTCAGCACTCGCAATATCGCCAAAGTACTGGATATCCTGGAACTCCTGAAGCTGGCTGAGTTGCAAAACTTTTTTGGAGATGACTGTGTTCAGGTGGCAAAAGAGACAGCCAGGGCTGAGCTTTCCTTTGCTCCCAATGGTGCCAGTCGAGAACCGACCTACGGACTGCTCGATCCAAAGGCAGCAATCATTTATTCAATTGTGCTGGAAGACAAAACCTATATGGTTTTGCGGCTACCTGATGGAACGCTCAAGAAATATCCCGTTCTGGCGAAAGTGGCAAAACCAGGGGCAGGGATAGAGCCACTGAGTGCGCCAACCGTGGCGGTTCTGGAAAGTGAGTTAGAGAAAATAATCACTCAACTGCGGGAAAAGCTAGAGAAACGGGCGACGGAGGAATATTTGACAGATGCTAAGGCAGTTTATGATGCCCTCATTCGACCGATGGAGGCAGACCTGCAAGCGGCAAATCCAGCAACGCTAGTTTTTGTAAATGATGGCGTATTGCGGAAGGTGCCCATGGCAGCGCTCTACGATGGCAAACAGTTTTTGATTGAAAAATACCCGATCGCAACCACACCTAGCCTCAGTCTCACCACTCGCCGCCCCTTTAACCGTAAAAACCTGAGAGCGTTGATCATGGGGTTGACCCTACAACAGGAATCCTTCAGTGCTTTGCCTAATGTGGGAGATGAACTAACCGAGGTTCAAGAAATCCTGGGTGGCACCAAGCTACTTAATCAGGAATTTACCCTCAAGGGTATGCAACAGCAGTTGAACCAAACGAGTTATCCCATCATTCACATGGCAACCCATGGTAAGTTTGGCGCAGATGCCGACAGTACCTATCTGCTGGCGTATCGCGATCGCATCACAATTGATCAGTTGGAGGAAGTTTTGCGATCGCGCCGCAGCCGTGACCCAGTAGAACTCCTAACCCTGAGTGCCTGCCAAACTGCCGCAGGAGATAACCGCGCTGCCCTGGGAATTGCCGGAGTTGCCGTTCGAGCAGGCGTTAAGAGTGCAGTGGCGACCCTATGGTTTATCAACGACGAAGCAACCGTCCCCTTAGTCCGAGCGTTTTACAAGCAACTCCTGAAACCCAATGTCACCAAAGCCGAGGCACTCAGGCAAGCCCAGCTAGAATTAATTGGCAAGCGCGAATATAACCACCCTGCGGTTTGGTCGCCCTTTATTCTGATCGGCAATTGGCTTTAGGCAACGAAGTGAAAGAGTTGTTGGTTGTTAGTTGTTAGAAACTAACAAGAGGGCTGAGGGGAACTAGTCAGTGTCAGTAGCAGTGCTCATTTCCCCCTTGACTCCTCTGCCCCTCTGCCCCCCTACTCCTCTTCTTCATCCTTTATCCTTCCCTTCACCTCCTTCTCCACCAAACAGCCGCCGCCGTACCAAAACCAATCAGGGGCAAAATGACCAACGACAGCAAGGCGGTCAGGTTTGCTTGCTGACTACTTAGTGCGATGCGTCGGTTCTTTGACTCCCTGGGGCGAATAGAAAGAACTTGCTGGTCTTCCTGACTCAACCAGCGCATGGAGTTCAGGAAAACATCGCCATTAATCGCTCGGTCGAAATAGCCATTGCCAACAAAGGTAGAGTTGCCAATTACGACCATGCGCGACTCTCTCTTGTTTGCTTCAGGGGTTGGGGTTGGCGAAGGACTGGGAGAAGGACTGGGAGAGGGTTTGGCAGGTGTTCCCAGGGCGCGGTTGAGGGCAAACCCTAACACCAGAGGACCCTGGCGATCGCTCGCGGCATCGAACTGGATAGGCTCTTTTTTGATATCGCTTTCTGCCCAAACGCGATCGCTGGTAAACAATAACGGGGCAAAGGTAACTCCCGCTGTCTCTTTGGCATCTACGGCTCTGGCACCACTATAAAACGAGAGAGAGTTACCAAAATCCTGGGTAATAGGATGGTCACCATACTGAGTGACCGTTACATCCAGGGGTCCCAAGTTCGCTGCCCGACCGGAAGTATCAATTACTACACGCGGGTCAAGCGTTACCCCCCAGGGCGACAACAAGCCATCCAGTCCCGGATTCACATTCGGGTCAACCATCACCATCAGGTTGCCGCCCTGTTTGACGTAATTTTCCAGGGCATCTATTTCTGGCTTCAGCAGAGCCTTCTGGGGTCCCGCCAGCACAACGACCCTGGCATCCTTGGGAAAAGCAGTACTCTCCACCAGGTTTAGCGGCTTGACGGTGTAGCCTCTGTCCTGTAGCGCTTTCGTTGCTTCAGAGATGGCACCCTGTCCTGCCTCAGTCGGACGCTCTCCGTGTCCCTGAAGGAAATAGAGGGAAGCCTGTTGCGTCGTTGTGACCTGGGCGATCGCATTGGTTAACTTAGACTCCACCAACCGCTCATCCGCTCCTATCGATTGAGCAAACTGCTTCCGCTCAATTGTCGGAGATTCCACAATCACATCCCCAGGCTTTTTTACCTCTAGCCGCTGTACGACTGACGGCTGAGCATTCGGGTTAATAAATTCGTAACTAAATTGTTGCTGGTTCAGTCGTTGGTAGCTTTCCAACAGTTCCCGGTCCTGCGTACTTTGCTGGGGGTCAAACACCCACACCTTCACGGGTTGCTTCAGGTTGCGTACCAGTTGCTGAGTTTCTGGTGCCAGGGTAAAGGTCTGATTCTCAGTTAAGTCTAGTCGTCCGACATAGCGAGTTCCCAGAAAGTTGACCAAACCCAACAGGGCAATCACGGCCACCGTCGCAATCAAAGCATTTGTCCCAGCCTGGGTAGAGCGCCTGCGCCAGAAACCCGGTCGCGTTTTGCTTTCTTCAAACCGGCTCAAAAATAGAAGCCACAGCCCTAGTACAATAATCCCGGCAATCATCAGACCTAAAGGCGCAACTCCCCAAGTACCCGACACAATACCAGCGACCAAACCCGCTAGTACCAACATCGGACCCAACCAGAACAGGTACTTAAAATATTTCAAATTCGCTTTGATTGTTTTCATCACGAAACACGTTAGATAACAGTAAGTAGTGAATGAGCGTGGAAAGAGTTGGGAGTTGGGAGTTGGGAGTTGAAGTGACCAATGACCAGTGACCAATGACAAACACCCAAATATCACTGATCCCATACCACGGATCATCTGGCTAACAACTAACAACCAACATCCAACAACTACTCAAGACCTTTGAAACTTAAATGCCTCAATTGATTGCGCGGTCAAAAACAAGCCCAAAATAATGTAGCTGGCAAACAGAATCAGGCTGCTACTGTCTACAATTCCCTGAGTCAGGTTGCCGTAGTGCTTTAGCAGGGAAAGGTGCCCCAGCATACTGCCCACCGGTCCCGTAATGCTTTTAGCTAGACTGTCCACCATCCATAGCAGCAACACCAGGGCAAAGGTGAAAATGGCTGCCAGGATGGTGCTGTCAGTGAGAGAGGAAATAAACATTCCCAGGGACAGGATGGAAGCCGCCAGCAGAATCAACCCCAGGTGACCCAACAGAACCACAGCAACACTCATGGGTGGGTTGGTGGCGCTATAGGCGATCGCTTGATAGACCAGCAGGGGCAGCACCATAGTCAGGAAAAACGTCACCACTGCCAGCAACTTACCCAACGCCACTGCCCAATTAGTAATGGGTGAGGTTGCCAACAGTTCCAGGGTGCCGCGTTTGCGCTCCTCAGCATAAAGCCCCATCGACAGCACCGGCAAAATGAACAGCGAAACAAACCCCAGCGCTTGTAGAAAGAATTGTAAAAGAATGGTGGGAGCATCGACTGGTGGAGCAGAAACACCAAACTGCTGACTTTGCAAATCCATCAAAGCCGCACGCTGAATCACACCATCCGGTCCCAGCAGCAGCGCCACATAGAAAATACCTGCCAGTAGCCAGAAGATACCAGCAACCACATAAGCCAATGGCGAGGCAAAGTAACTTTGCAATTCTCTGCGGTAAATTGCCAAAATATTTGCGATGATTACGCGCATCTATGCCGCCTCTCCTGTGAACTCGGTTTTACTGGTTGCCGCATCAGCATCAATGGGGGTTTCTTCGGTTGTCAGTTGTAGGAAGACATCTTCTAGAGTGGCTTGGGTGCGGCGCATTTCATATAACCCCAGACCAGAGCCGACTACGGTAGCAGCGATATCCCTGCCAACGGGTTCTAATCCTGGCTCAGCGATGACTCGCAGCTTAAAGTGGTTTGTGGGCAAGTGGTCAGCCGCAATCGGCTCAACCTGCTTCACCCCAGCCAACCCTTGTAAAAACACGATTAAGCGTGTCTCTATATCGCTGGCTTCCCCTTCAACCTCTAGCTCGTAGCTTGAACCTCCCGCCAGTTGAGCCATTAAACTTTCTGGAGTGTTAGTGGCAACGACCCGCCCCCGATTGATAATAGCAACCCGGCTACAGGTCATGCTGACCTCCGGTAGGATGTGGGTAGAAAGAATAACGGTGTGATCCCCTGCCAGACTTTTAATCAAATTGCGAACCTCAATAATCTGGCGTGGATCCAACCCGACCGTAGGTTCATCCAGAATAATTGCCGGTGGGTCATGAACGATCGCCTGGGCAATTCCCACCCGCTGTTTGTACCCTTTCGACAGTTTCCGAATCAGCGTCGTGCGTTTCTCAACCAAACCACAGCGGTCGATCGCGGACTCAACCTGACGGGGGCGATCTCCCGCACTCACCGCTTTGATTCGCGCCACAAAATGTAAGAAACCCTCCACGGTCATATCTGGGTAAAGTGGAGGGGTTTCTGGCAAATAGCCAATATGCTTACGGACTGCCAGGGAATTCCCATGCACCTCAAATCCGGCAACCTTTGCCGTGCCTGAAGTAGCAGGCAAATAGCCCGTCAAAATTCGCATCGTTGTGGTTTTTCCAGCCCCATTCGGACCCAAAAAACCCAGAATCTCTCCCCGCTCAACCGCAAACGTAATATCCTCAATCGCCGTGGTTGAGCCGTAGCTCTTGCTTAGATGCTCAACTTCAATCATCATGAACCTCACGATCAGGAGCGCACAGATGTTGCCTATCTTAGACAATGGCTACATCAAGCAGCAGGAATCATACACCATTATGTCCTCCCGAATTCAGCATTTCAGCGAGGGAACGAATGGCAAAAATGGGAATATTTTGGAAGCAGGGAGCCGTGCAACAAGGAAATAGCGCATGAGCACGTCATCAGAGCATAGCCACAAAGCTGCCAGTCAGGGCACGATTTTGATTGTGGATGATACCCCCGATAATCTGCACCTGCTGACCCGAATGCTAACTCGACGTGGTTATGAGGTACGGGCAGAGACGACGGGTGAAATGGCATTGGTCACGATTGAGCAAGATCCGCCTGACTTGATTCTGCTGGATATTTGTATGCCTCAGATGGATGGGTACGAACTTTGCCAGGTGATCAAGGGAAACACTGAGACGAGAGATATTCCCGTAATTTTTATTAGTGCGCTGGATGAAGTCCTGGATAAGCTGCGAGCCTTCGATGTGGGTGGAGTAGACTACATCACCAAGCCGTTTCGGATCCCGGAAGTGATGGCACGGGTCACAATTCACATGACGCTGCGCCGATTACAACAACAGTTACACGAGCAAAATGAGTTATTAAAGCAGCAGGTCAGCGAACGCCGCGCTGCGGAGATCGCACTCCAGGCGGCAAATCAGGAATTACAGCGCCTTGCCAATCTTGATGGGCTAACTCAGCTTGCCAACCGCCGCCGATTTGACGAATACCTGGAACAGGAGTGGCGCAGGCTGATCCGGGAACAATTGCCGCTTTCCCTGATTCTCTGTGATGTTGACTGTTTCAAGGTCTATAACGATACCTATGGGCATCAGGCAGGGGATGACTGTTTACGCACGATCGCCATGGTTCTCCAGGCATCGGCAAAGCGTCCCGCAGACGTGGTGGCTCGCTATGGCGGGGAAGAGTTTGCCCTCATTTTGCCCACCACTCCATTGGAAGGGGCATTACAGGTTGCAGACGACATTCGGATGGCGCTAAAACGCTTGAAACTGGAGCACAAGGGTTCCCAAGTGTCTTCGATGATTACCCTTAGCCTGGGGGTTGCAACCGTTATTCCGTCCTTAAGTATGGAACTCAGTGACCTGATAGCAGGGGCAGATCGGGCACTTTATCAGGCAAAGTCGGAGGGACGCGATCGCATCACCGCCCATAATTGGAAAGTTGAATCGGAAGAGGTTTGCACCAAGGTTGATTTGATCTAGAGGGATTAGGTGGTAGGGGTGGAGACGGCTCGGTTCTTTCATCAATTGGCAGCGCTGATCAGGGCTGATTTTTCTGTGCAACAAAGTTTAGGGATGGCAGGGAAAGCTTGTAGTCCAGCCCTACAAAAAACATTACGCGAAGCCAGTTTCAAGATTGAGATGGGGCAAAATCTGGCATGTGCGCTCAACCCAGGTTGTTTTGACTCGTGGACTTTGAGCTTGATTCAAGCAGCAGAGTATGCTGGTTCATTGGAGGAGACCTTTGAGCGGTTGGCGATCGCCGCTGAAACCCAACACCGCCGAAACCGCCTCTACCGTTCAGTTATTCTTTCTGTGTTGATGGTGGTTCTAGGCGTGCTGGCACTGTTGCTAACGGTGGTTACAGGAGGCAAGGGCTTTTTATTACAACCCTGGTTCTGGCTGGTGATGGGGCTTGTAGGCGGCGGTTTTTGGGTTGTTTCTGGTATGGCAGGTTCCCAGGGAATGGGACAGGAAATGCTGCGATCGCTCACCCAGTTTCCCCTGATGGGTGGAATAGTCGAGGCACGTTCGATGCTTTACTTCACTGAGTTGGAGCTTCCTTTAGGCTGTGGAGTGCCTATTCTGCAAGCGTTGGAGTTAGTTCGCAACCATATTCCTGAGCGGGTCATGGGGCAAAATTTGGCGATCGCATCCCGTCAGATTCAAAAAGGACACACCCTCAGCCAGAGTTTGCAGGGCAGGTTGCCGCCCCTGGCAATGCAGATGATTCGGACTGGCGAAGAGACTGGCAACCTGGAAGGAATGCTGAAAAAACTAGCGGAGTATTACGAAAACGATCTGGAGCGAAGACTAAAACAGCTTGAAGGAATCCTGCGCCCCTTAGGCATTCTGGCAGCAGGCATCCTCGTACTTTTAACCGGGATTCAGGGTATCAACTCCCTTTTAAATGCATTGCCCAAATAGGACAAATCTGTGGTGGGGGAAGAAAGTTGTCAGTGGTTAGTTGTAGAGCTTCCGAGACCTCCGAGGTTTTCAAAACCTTGGAGGTCTAGCCCTAACCTTCATTCCTTCCCCAACTCAAAACTCTTAACTCTTAACTCTCCTCTCTCCCCTCACACATAAATTTCTCCCACAAGTTAGAGTTACATTTCTCAATATTGCCTGTAACTTTAGCTACTGGAGAGCTAGATCAGATTTATGCAAATTCAGACACCGAATTGGGTTAAACACGCTGTTTTCTACCAAATTTTTCCTGATCGCTTCGCCCGCAGTGAGCACCCCCACAAAAAGCTGCTGAAAAATGCAACCTGGGAAGAATGGAACGCCATGCCAACCCTTCAAGGGTACAAAGGCGGCGACCTCTGGGGTGTAATCGATAAGCTGGACTATTTGCAGGATTTGGGAATTAACGCGATCTATTTCACGCCTATTTTTCAATCTGCCAGCAATCATCGCTACCATACCCACGATTACTACCTGATAGACCCAATGCTGGGGGGCAACTCTGCTTTCCGAGATTTGCTGGATGAGTCCCATCGACGCAACATAAAAGTAGTGCTGGACGGGGTATTTAACCATTCCAGTCGGGGGTTTTTCTTTTTTCATGATGTGCTGGAAAACGGTCCCCATTCTCCCTGGCTAGACTGGTTCAAAATCCATGACTGGCCCCTATCACCCTACAACGGAGAGTTCCCTGCCAATTACGAAGGCTGGGCTGGCAACCGGGCATTACCTGTGTTTAACCATGACAACCCAGAAGTGCGGGAATACATCATGGAAATTGCTGAACACTGGATTAAGTTTGGCATTGATGGCTGGCGGTTAGATGTGCCGTTTGAGATTAAAACTTCCGGTTTCTGGCAAGAATTTCGCGATCGCGTGAAAGCCATCAACCCTGAGGCATATATCGTGGGTGAAGTGTGGGGCGACTCACGCGAATGGTTGGATGGCACCCAGTTTGACGGCGTGATGAATTACCTGTTTGCCGCACCCACGATCGCCTTTACAGCCGGCGATCGCGTCGTCATGGAACAGGTGCAGGATCGTTCCTATTCTCCCTATCCACCCCTATTTGCCAGAGAGTACGCTGAAAAGATTCAAGATCTTCTAAAACTCTATCCCTGGGAAATTCAACTGACCCAGTTAAATTTACTGGCAAGCCACGATACGGCACGACTACTTACTATTGCCGGAGGCGATCGCGCCAGTGTAGAATTGGCAACCCTATTGTTGCTTACCTTTCCTGGTGCTCCCAGCATTTACTACGGGGACGAGGTCGGTTTACCTGGCGCGCTCGATCCAGACTCCCGCCGAGGGTTCCCCCTGGAAGCAGACTGGGATCGGGAGATTTTTAACTATCACCACCAGCTAATTTCCCTCCGCCATGCTTACCCGGCTCTCCAAACGGGAGATTACCGAATTCTTTTTGCCGAAGCAACCACCTATGTCTTTGCTCGCGTCCTGGGCAACGAAGCAATTATTGTTGCGGTCAATATTGGTACGGTTCCAGCAAAGGCAATCGTGACTCCAGCGGAGGCAGGGCTACAGTCCCAGGTGCAGCAGCAACTATTTGGGTCCAGTGAATTTGAATGGATTCAAGCCGAATCAGGTTCCAGTCTGCATATGACGCTGCCGCCCCGTAGCGGTTGCATTTTAGGCTAACCACTCGTATGAATGCCCCGATCGCGCAATTGCTGAATAAAAAACTCTTCCAGGGTCGGGCGTGCCAGGTTGACCGTGACGATTTGTGCTCCCATCAGGTTGAGGGAGGCAAGAAAATCATAGGGATCTCCCTCTAAATGCCCATACCAGCAGCCTTCCTGAAAGCCGAGATCAGTCATCCGCTTCTTCAGTACATCCAGGCTGCCACCTTTGCCTTTAACAAAGTAAGTCGTAGCAGTCCCCAAAAGTTCTTGTAAGGAACCAATACAGATCAGTTCGCCTTGTGCCAGGATGCCAACGCGATCGCAAATCATCTCCACATCCGACAGCACATGGCTGTTAAAGAAAATAGTGCGCCCCTGGGACTTTAGGGATAGGATAATTTCCCGAATCTGGTAACGCCCCATCGGGTCTAACCCCGACATGGGTTCATCTAGAAACACCACCTCTGGATCATTGATCAATGCTTGCGCCATGCCAATTCGTTGCAGCATTCCTTTAGAGTACTGCCGCAGTTGCTTCTTCTTTGCTGCCGACTGAGCCAGACCAACCAGATCGAGCAATTCGGGAATCCGGTGCTTCTGGACTGAACGGGGAATCCGAAATAAGCCCGCAGTGAACTGTAAAATCTCCCAGCCTGTCAGATAGTCATAGAAATAGGGATTTTCGGGCAGGTAGCCAACCCGCTGCTTAACAGCGCGATCGCCCAACGCTTCCCCCAATAGCTTTGCCTTCCCCCCGGATGGACGAACGATTCCCAGCAGAGTCTTCAGCAAGGTTGTTTTGCCTGCCCCATTGGGACCCAACAAACAAAAGGTTTCTCCCTCATACACCCGTAACGTGCAATTTTGGAGCGACACATTTTTTTGCGTCAGCCAGAATCCCGTCCGGTAAGTCTTACGTAGCTCATAAGTCTCCACCACAGTTGGGCGATCGACCACGGCGGGTTCAGTTGTTCCCTGATTAACAGAATCCATACGTTCCTAGATATTCCGGTCTTCTGAGAGTTTGCTCAGACCAACTTACAACATAGTAAACTGCCTGACGATTTCCCAGAATGAATTACATCCAACTACCCTCTAACAACCACCCCATCCTACGGGAACACCAAAGGCGAACACCCCTCACTCCTCACCTCTCTCTAACAACCAACAACTAACAACTAATAAACTACTAAGACTGACAAGATTTTCGTATCCTGGAAGGGCGGATATCCGCTAATGCTCGTTAGTATTTGGTTTATGAGATTCCTTAACTCACCACTTTTAAGGCGTTGGTTTATGGTGTTGCTGGCAGGGGTAGCCGCGATCGCCCTGACCGCCTGCAACCCAGATCAGTTTAGAACGTCAGCCGCCCAGGTGCCAGAACTAGTTGACTGGACCCTGAGCGACCCCAAAACCTTTAACTATGCCCTCAGCAACGAGTCCCCCAATGTCTTCTCACTAATCTATGAGGGATTAATCACTGAGAACGCACTGACGGGCGAGATTGAGCCATCGCTGGCAGAGTCATGGCAAATCTCAGACGACAACAAACGCATTACGTTCACCATGCGAAAGGGCTTGAAATGGTCAGACGGGCAACCCCTAACGGCAGATGATGTTGTCTTTAGCTACCGAGACATTTATCTCAACCCCGCCATTCCAACAGACATTCAGGATGTATTGCGGATTGGTAAAGACCGGCTATTTCCATCGGTTCGCAAGATTGATGAACTTCGCGTCGAGTTTACTACCCCAGAACCCTTCGCTCCCTTTTTGCGGACTACAGGAATCCCAATTATGCCCAAGCACGCTTTAGAGAAAGCGGTTACAACCAAGGGAACTGACGGAAACCCGCTCTTTTTCTCAACCTGGGGCACCGACACCGATCCCAGAAAGATTATTGCGAATGGTCCTTACGTGATGGAGAGCTACGTCAGCAGCCAACGAGTCATCTTCAAACGCAATCCCTACTACTGGCGCAAAAATGCCGAGGGCAAGCCACAACCTTTTATTGAACGCATCGTCTGGAGTGTAGTTGAAAACCGAGATACGGCATTGCTGCAATTTCGATCCGGTGGACTGGATGTCTCAGAACCGATTCGTCCGGAGGATTTTACTCTCCTGAAGCGGGAAGAACAACGGGGTAGATTTACCGTGCACATGGGTGGTCAGCGTCCTATTACCACCTTTATGTCATTTAACCTTAACCAAGGTCGTCGGGATGGTCGCCCCCTGGTCAATCCAATTAAGTCCCGCTGGTTCAACAATGTGGCATTCAGGCAAGCCGTTGCCTATGCGATCGATCGCGAAAAGATGAATAACACCATCTATCGCGGGTTGGGTGCCTTAATCAACTCGACCCTGATTCCCCAAAGCCCCTTCTACCTTTCTCCAGAGCAGGGCTTGAGGGTTTACAACTACGACCCAGAAAAAGCTAAACAACTCCTGAGAGAGGCAGGCTTTAAATACGATTCCAAGGGGCAACTGCTGGATGCAGAGGGCAATCGGGTACAGTTCACCTTAATGACCAATGCTGGCAACACGATTCGAGAACAAATGTTGGCTCAGATTCGGCAAGATTTGGCGAAAATTGGGATGCAGGTCGATTTAAGCCCCATCAATTTCAACGTCCTGCTCGACAAGCTCGATAACTCCCTGGACTGGGATGCTTATTTACTGGCAATGGGCAGTGGACGAGAACCCAATGATGGCTCCAACATCTGGTCGCCTGACGGTTCTTCCCACAATTTCAATAGTGCGAAGGGCGGTGGTAAGCCCGTTGAAGGGCGGGTAGTTGCCGATTGGGAAGCCGAGATTGGTCGCCTCTTCATCCAAGGCGCACAGGAACTGGATGAAACCAAGCGCAAAGCCATCTATGCCCGAACCCAACAGCTTCAGCAAGAAAATCTACCCTGGGTTCCCCTGGTAGTAGAGCGGATTATGGCAGCCGTGCGAGATCGCGTCGAGGGGATTGAATATCCAGAACTAGGGGGCGCACTCTGGAACATTCAAGACTTATATATTGAGCAATAGTGGTTCACCAAAGGAACTTTGCTTGGTAATCTAAACTCAGAAAAACCAATTTATTAGGATGGGCAAAGGCTTTCTTTGCCCGTTCCCATCCGCTTCAACTCTTGGCGATGGGCACACTTTGTCTAACCTACGCTGGCTATTCGCAAAGCGTTCCCGCAGGGTAGTCGCGGCTATGCGGACAAAAGAGTCGTAAATATACGGATCTGGCTCTGAATTTGGTTATCTGAGTTAAGTGAAATCCGTGATTTCTCTATTGTTTTGCTATCCCTCTCTTTTAAAAGACTTCTCCTAATAAAACAATTGACCTTTTTCAAAATTTAAGCAATTTTTCAAGATTATCTATAAGTAAGAAAAATTGCTTTGTGTTTAGGAAACTAAGACTCAAAAAAATCACCCTCAGGGGTGATACCCCCTACTACCTGTTATGCATTTCCTATTAGTTTTGAGTTAGGGATGCCCTTGCCCAAGAGTTTTTCAGGCTAATACGGTCTAGCTAAGCTGGTAAAGGAATCCTTCCAAAATGTTTTTGGGTGAAGTTGAAATTTGACTCAGCAATTTGGCTGATAACTGTTCAATCAAATGACTGAATAGATGATTAAACCCCAAATAGGAAAATCCTTATTCCTGAAAAATGGCTGCTCATTTAAGTCTCTCCAATCCTCGGATTTACTGGAAAGTTGATACCTTCCAACCCAGTTTTGCAGTTTAGCCAGTCCGACGTTATCAATCCTCTCCCTGTTGTAGTTCGGTAGTCGAATTTGAGGTGAACCAACCAGTTTTAGGATGTTTGAGGCTGTTAGGAAATGTCAAGGGATGCTCTTGTTGTTGGAATTAGCGCCTATCAGTGGCTACCAGGGTTGAATGCTCCTGCCCATGATGCAGAGGCGATCGCCCAGCAGCTACAGACCAATGGCGACTTTCGTGTAACCCGGATGCCCGATGTCATTCAAGGCAGGCAATCCAGAGTGGGGGTGAAAACTCCGGTGACGCTTGCCGAATTAGAAGCTGCACTGGTACGGCTGTTCAAGCCTAAAGGCACTAATATTCCCCACACCGCCTTGTTTTACTTTTCTGGGCATGGTTTACAGAAGGATGCTGGTATTCAAGAAGGGTATCTGGCAACTAGCGATACCAATCCCAATGCGGGCTTTTACGGACTATCCCTATTTTGGCTGAGACGGTTGCTTCAGGAAAGCCCGGTCAAGCAGCGCGTTATCCTACTGGACTGCTGCCATAGCGGTGAATTACTTAACTTTCTGGAAGCAGACCCCGGTGCCCGTGCCGGAACCGATCGCCTGTTTATGGCAGCCTCCCGTGAATACGAAATGGCATACGAGTCGATTGAAGGAAAGTACAGTATTTTTACCCAAGCTTTGGTTGAGGGGCTTGATCCAAACCGGCTCCCTTCTGGCACCATAACAAACTACGCCCTCACCGATTGGGTCAGCAATGCGCTCAAAACCGAGATCCAACAGCCGATGTTTGAAAACTCTGGCAGTGAAATCGTGCTGACTCGCTGCCAGGGAGCGCCGACCCTGATCAAAACTGAACTGTCTCAGGAAATTTGTCCTTACCGGGGATTGGAGTGTTTTGATGAAGCACACGCTGAGTATTTTTTTGGACGGGAAGACCTGACCGATCAACTGATTGAAAAACTCAAAACTCGCAACTTTGTTGCCATCGTTGGGGCATCTGGCAGCGGTAAATCCTCTCTGGTGAGAGCCGGACTGATTCACCAACTGCGGCAGGGACACAAATTTTCCGGTAGCGATCGCTGGCGTATCCAGCTCATCACTCCGACCGACCAACCGCTCAGGAGTCTGGCGAGTGCCTTTGTCAATTCTCAAGCACCCACTGTAGACCGGGCAGAACACCTGCGGCGGGCAGAGGCATTGCTAGAAGAAGGCGGCAATGGGCTTTCCCATCTGGTTCGTGCCAGCCTGATCTCGTCTAAATATGGCAGGAATTCTCGCCTACTGCTGATTATTGACCAGTTTGAGGAAGTGTTTACCCTATGCCAGGGACCCCAGGCGGAGCGCGATCGCCACCGCTTCTTCAACAGCCTGCTGAGTGCCATGCACGAAGCCCATGATTGCCTCAGTATTATCATCGTGTTGCGGGCAGACTTTTTTGGCAAATGCTCTCTCTATAACGGACTGGCAGAACAGATAGAGCAAAACTTGATGACCGTGACTCCGCTGACCTATGAGCAAATCAAAGCCTCTGTTGTCAAGCCTGCCCAGAAGGTGGGTGCAGTCTGTGACCCCAATCTGGTTTACAACATCCTGTTAGATGTCGTTGGTGCCCCTGGCGAGTTGCCCCTACTCCAGTACACATTATTGGAACTGTGGCAGCAACGGCAGCAAGACCCCAATGGCGGTCCTGACCGACTCACTCTGGATGCTTACACAGATCTGGGTGGAGTGCGAGGAACTCTGCAAAAACGGGCAGATGCCATTTTCTATAGTCTCAGTTTGGAAGAGCAACAAGTTGCCAAACGCATCTTTATTGCCCTGACCCAGCTAGGCGATGGCACAGAAGATACCCGTCGTCGCGTCCTTAAATCAGAATTGGTCAGCCCCCGATTTCCGGTGGAGTTGGTAGATCGGGTGCTGGAAAAGTTAGTCACGGCAAAACTGGTCGTGACCAACCAAATTGTACCAACCAGCCGTTATCAAGAGCGGGTTGACCAGAGCATTGCCAGTGTTTCTACGGCACTTCGTTTGGCTCAAATGTGCCAGGGCAAATTTCCTAAAGCCAATCAGTCAGGCGAAGGATTGTCTACCCGGTTGCAAACCACTGACTTGTCAGGGGAACATTTGATCAGCAAAATCACTCAATTACCGACCAATCATCTGACAGAGCGCAACTATTCCCCTGTTTCCTGTCCGATCAATCAAGAAACGGTTGACGTTGCCCATGAAACCCTGATCCGGAACTGGTCGATGCTGCGAGTCTGGCTAGATGAAAATCGGGAGATGCTGAGGCGACAGCGGCGGATTGAACATGCTGCCAGGGAATGGCACAACGCAGAAGAACCCCGCTCGAATGATTACCTGCTGCATGGCGATCGCCTGATTGATGCCGAAGATTATGTTAGAACCTTCCCAGACGAACTTTCTGCCCTGGCGCACCGATTCATCTCGATTAGCCGGGAAGAAAGCCGCCGCATTCAAAAAGAACTGCGGCTGTTGCAAATGGTCATCCCCTGTACGCTCTTAGTCGCATTGGGAGTGACTTTAAATCAGTACATGGCATCGATCAAAAGCCAGGCAGAAAAAGATTACCAGCTTCAAATTGCCACCTCTCGTCAGCAGGCAGCAATCGCCCAGTCCATTCTGCAAGAACCGGATGGTGACCCCACGACAGCGCTGCTAATCAGCCGGCTGGCGGCAGAAAAGGGCGGGCGTACCTACGAAGCTCAAGCCAGTCTGCGCTCTGCCCTGACAAAACTGCGGCTCCAGACCTATCTGCGTGGAGAACAGGGGGAACTTTATCAGGTCGCTTTTAGCCCAAATCAGCCCTATCTGGCTACTGCCGGTGAGGATGGCACAGTTCGGCTGTGGTCCTTAAAGACTGAATCGGTTGAAAGGGTGCTGCGGTGGCAGGAAGCAGAAGACAAGAAACAGGAGCCACAGAAATCAGAATCAATGCCTCACAGTTCTGCGGCAATCACCACCATTCGCTTCAGCCCAGATGGCAAATTACTGGCAGCGATCGCGAAAACCTCCAATATTGCGCAGGTTTGGTCGGTGGAATCTGGAGCGCTTCTTTATCAGTTAAAAGCTGATGATGGAGCGATCAAGCAACTGATTTTTAGCCCAAATGGTCAATGGATTGCCGCCATGGATAACCGCCAGTCGGTTCGCATTTGGCAGGCAAATGATGGAAAACTTGAGAGACAACTTTCCCCTAAGACGGAGGTGCGCAGTATTGCCTTTAGCCCAGATGGGCAGCAGGTTTTAACCGCAAGTGGTAATACCGCTCAATTGTGGCAACTGAGCACAGGGCAATCGCAACAAATCTTGCATCATCCGAGTGGAGTTAACCATGCCGTCTTTAGCCCGTCCGGGCTGCAAGTTGCCACCGTTTCAGACGATGGAATCATTCGCTTGTGGCGAGTAAGCTCTGAGCCATTATCATTACCACCCCATCCCCTATCTCAGAAGCCAGAAACTCAACCAGACACTCAAATTATTCAGCAGTTCACAACCCATTCACGCTCACTGGCACAGGTGCTATTTAGCCCCGACGGACAGGTGGTCGCCGCTATGGATCAAAGTCGTCGGTTCTGGGTATGGGATGTTCGTTCGGGACGTTTACGGCTGAAGGATACCGATGAGGTGGAAAATGATGGGCATCTAAACCAGAATGCAATCGCTTTTAGCCCAGACAGCCAATACATCGTCACGGCTGGGATAACAACGGATACCAAAGAGTCTAGTCAAGTTGCTCGTCTGTGGAATCTACGGACCAATCTGTTGGTCGAAACGTTGAGAGGACATTCTGGTGCAATCAGATCGGTTCAATTCAGCCGTGATAGCGCCCTGATTGCCACCGCCAGTGCCGATGGTTCTGTCCGCCTGTGGGCAACGGAACCAGGTAGTGAATTCCCAACGTTGAAAATGCCGGGAGCAGGCATTCAATGGATCACATTTCGAGATCCCAAATCCAGACAAAAACTGGATTTATCACGGACAGCGGCGGCGATCGCAACAAGCACCCCTTCCATCGCTGAAAAACCTGCCAGCCATCTCCCTCCAACCTCCAATAGCCTTGACGGGTTGATCACGGTTGCGGTGGATGGCAGCATCCGACATTGGAGCTTACCTCACCAGTTGCCTGTGGGCGACTCATCCCGTCCCCGTTCCTCCTCTTCACTGGCTGAAGTACAGCCTCCCCGATTACTACAAAATAGTGGCTTCAACTTTCTAAAGTGGGTTGGCGAATCTGTTTCGTTTCTGAAGCCAAAACACAATAGCCAGTCAGCTAACTGGATGATGTCTACAGTCAAAGCGGAACCTCACACCGGTTTCCAGGCAGCATCCATGACGACTGACAGAGCACAAGCTAGCCCTTATGGAACGTCTCCCCAGTTGCCTTTATCCCAGTCGTCTTCATCCCAGATAACTGCCACCAGAGTTGGGAAAACGCTTCCTATGGGAACAAAGCTGAGTGGCGTGGCGTTCAGCCCAGACGCTCAAAACATGGCAACCGCGATCGATTCAGGGAATATTGAAATTTGGAGTATTCAGCCCAATGGTACGGTTAAACCTATACGGCGGGTCGATTCACCTTTCTATAGTGGAACAGGCACCAATCAACCCCGCCAATCTACTATTCAACCGATTCGTCAGCTTGCGTTTAGCCCTGATGGACGAAAATTACTTGGGGTGGGGGATGACCGACTAATTTACTTATGGGATGTGCAGTCGGGGAAGTTAATTAATCGCCTGAAAGGACATACAGCAGCGGTTGAGCAAGCCCAGTTTAGTTCAGATGGGCAACTAGTGGTCAGCGCCAGCCGCGATCGCACTGCCCGTATCTGGCAGGTGTCCACCGGCAAGCTACTCAGTACTCTGTCCCACCGAAATGCTGTCAGCAGCACTCAGTTTAGTCTAGATAGCCAACTGGTGGTGACTACTAGCCTGGACGGAACCGCCAGAGTGCTGGATGCCAAAACAGGAGCAATCCGCGTTTTACTGGCAGGGCATCGGGGGTCTGTTTTGGATGCCAAATTCAGCCCCGATGGGAAAAGGTTGGTGACTGCCAGTGCCGATGGTACCGCCCGCCTATGGGATGCTGAAACAGGAACGGAAGAAGCCATTTTGCGTCCGGTCGAAGACAACAGCGAACCTATTCAACGAGCATTCTTTAGCCCCGATGGAAACTACGTTGCAACCCTCAGCAAAAGCGGCAAGGTATACGTGTGGGCAACTACCTGGGACGGGTTACTCGATGTTGCTCGCGATCGCAGCCTGCGCCAGCTTCAACCCGAAGAATGCCTCCGCTACTTACGCCTGCCTCCCAATGCTTGCCCAACCCTGGAAATGAAGAAATAGGGAAGGGGAGAGAGTTTTGAGTTGAGAGTTTTGAGTTGAGAGTTGAGAATTGGGGAATGGAGCCTTAGTTGTTGGTTGTTAGATTGATTGATTGGTATGTTCAATTTTTTGTGGCACTCCTGAAAAGGGCATCTGGGATCCAAGGGAGCAGGACATCAAAGTTTACCTCCCAGCTGCCACCTCACACCTCTCATCCCTCTCTCACCTCACACCAAAAGCGGGAAGGAAAAATCTCCTATCCCGCTTGTGCTTTATATTTGGAGGCTTGCCTACTTCACCATGGCTGGTTCTGGAGATTGTTCTGCAACATGAATCCAGTCGGTGTGATAAACCCCTGATTTGTCTACGCGCTCGTAGGTATGAGCACCAAAGTAGTCGCGTTGTGCTTGGGTTAGATTTTGGGGTAGGCGATCGCGCCGGTAGCTGTCAAAGTAATCCAGGGAAGCGCTAAACGCCGGGACTGGAATACCCATTGTCGCTGCCACCGCAATCACTTCTCGCCAAGCTGCCTGCCGATCTAGAATCGTTTGCTTAAATTCAGGTGCCAGTAGCAGGTTGGGCAGACTGGGATTTTCATCAAAAGCGTGCTTAATCTTGTTCAGAAAACCAGCCCGAATGATACACCCTCCCTTCCAGATGCGAGCACATTCCCCCAGATTGAGGTTGAAACCATAGACCTCAGATGCCTTACTTAAGAGCGCCATCCCTTGGGCGTAAGAGCACATTTTGGAGCAGTACAGGGCATCTCGAACCTTGGTTACAAAGGCTTGCGCATCACCGTCAAAGCTGGCAGTCGGACCCGTTAATTGCTTGGATGCAGCCACTCGCTCTTGCTTATAGGAAGACATGATGCGGGCTGTAACTGCTGCAATAATGGTGGGAATGGCAACCCCTAGTTCCAGGGCATCCGCTACCGTCCACCGTCCTGTACCTTTCTGTCCAGCCGCATCAAGGATCAGGTCTACTAAAGGATTTCCAGTATCCGGATCCATCACCTTGAACACATCTGCCGTGATCTCAATTAAGTAGGAATTGAGTTCATCAGTGGTGTTCCATTCTGTAAAGACTTCTTGCAATTGTTGAGCGCTTAAGCCCAGAACACTTCTCAGCAAGTCATACGCTTCGGCAATGAGTTGCATATCCCCGTACTCAATGCCATTGTGTACCATTTTGACGTAGTGACCAGCCCCCCCAGGACCAATATAGGTAACACAGGGACCATCATCGACCTGAGCCGCAATCTTAGTCAAGATAGGCTCCAGGTACTGGTAAGCCTGTTGAGTGCCGCCAGGCATCAGGCTAGGACCATTCAATGCGCCTTCTTCGCCTCCACTAACCCCCATCCCAATGAAGGTAAACTTAGCAGATTCCAAATCGACTGCACGACGCTGGGTGTCAGTAAATAACGAGTTACCGCCATCAATCAAAATGTCGCCTTCGTCTAGGAGGGGCTTCAGTTGTTCGATTGTGGCATCTACTGGAGCACCAGCCTTCACCATAATTAAAATTTTGCGCGGACGTTCGAGAGCGGCGACAAACTCTTCCAAAGTATATGCGGCAACAAAATTTTTACCTTTTGCCCGCGTCGCCATAAACGTATCTGTTTTTTCGCGACTACGGTTATAGACAGCGACGGGAAAACCATTGCGCTCTACATTGAGCGCTAAATTTTCACCCATCACAGCAAGACCAATCACGCCAAAGCTTTGTGCCATAAATTTTCCTGAGAACTCTGCAAGTGCCGAGGCTGACCATGTTACACAGCGTAGCCCGATCTCTCCAGGAAAGCTTGGAAGATAACATTAAGCTGTCGTAAAGTTGCTCTGTTAGAGAATCGGAAAAAAAGGGAAATATGAGGGGGAAAGTGAGGATAAGGAGAGGGACAGTTGAGAGAGTAAACGTCGCAGGAGCCATGTTTCAAGGCTGTTTCAGTGAGACACAGGAGTATCAACCAATTTTCGGTCGATCACCCGTTCTTCTGTTATTGTCACCTGACATCTTTAGGCTCCCGAAGTGCTGGAGATTGATAGAATTGCCCCCCGGATCTTTGAGTTTCTTAACACAATCCCTCAAAACTTAAATCCCATCCTTCTCTGGCGGAGTAGAGTTAATAGGTAATCTTCAGGCATGGTTGGAGCAGCAATTATGCTGACATATCTTCTGGCACTGGTGGTTGGCTTAGGCAGTTTTGCCCTTTATATGGCTGCCTTCTTCTTTCCAGAGGTACACCGCAAAACTGATTTTATCTGGAGCGGCATCGGTTTGTTTTACGCTCTCGTTTTGTGGGTTTGTGCTGAACGAATTAGAGGGGGGCTGTTGTTGGGGCAAACAGCGGGGGTGGCTTTGTTAGCCTGGTTTGGCTGGCAAACACTCATGCTGAGGCGACAGGTAGTGCCCCTAGAGGAGCAAACGGCGATCCCAACTTCAGAGGAATGGCAGGAAATTCTGGGGAATTTGTCTAGCCCTGAAGCTCTCTCTAACCTCCCAGGACAGGCAGTGAACCAGTTTGAGCGACTGAAGAATCGAGTTCAGGATCTGCTAGGAGGGAGAAATAAACCAAAGGCACCTTTCAAGCCCAAGGTTGATGAACCTTATGTGCCCTTGACCCCGGCAGATTTTGCTTCGGCACGTCGGCAACATTTAGCCCAGCCTGCTGTAGAAGCTGAAGAAACAATTGCCGAGTTTGAAGAGGTTGCCTCTGACGCGATCGCTGAAGTTCAACCCAAGCAAGATTCCCTCAATCAAGTGATTGACACCACGACCGAGCCTGTGAGCGAGATGACTTCGGAGACGATTGACACCACTCCATCGGCTGAAGATTCCTTAAGTGAAGCATTTGAGACGGTAACCAAACCCGTGAGCCAGATGGCTTCAGATACGATTAATGCGATTGATGCGGCTCCATCGGCTGAAAGTTCCCTGAGTGAAACCTTTGACACCCTATCTGAGCAATCTCAAGAGAATGCTCAGACCATTTCTGGGGAAGTTAAAACGGTTGCCAGTAAGGCTGCAAAGGAAGTAAAGAAAAGCACCTCTGCCTTGAAAGGAGGTGCAGACAAACCACTCTCTACCTTGAAAGAAAAGGGGACTGGCATGTTTGCAGTGATTTCGGATGTGATTAAAGGCTTGTTTCAGAAGAAGGAGAGTAAGCCTACCTACGTTAGAAAGCAGTTTCGGCCATCTGCTGGCGAAAGTACCTTCGCTGAAGCGAAGGAAGAAGCGGTGATTCAGGCGGAGTTGATCAGTGAAGTGGACGTTTCTGAAGCTGATCAAAATGGGGCGATCGCGGAAGCCTTCGTTTCAGAAACGATTGCAATGAGGATTGAAGAACCTGCCGACTCAGTAGATGCTCTGTTTCAGGAGGAAGCTCCAAGCCAGGAACCTGCGATCGATTTAAATGAGATCGACCTGAATAACATCAATCTCACTGAGATGAACCTGGCTAGCGGCAACACCGATGACCTCTTTGATCAAGAGTTTGAGAATGGAGCAGAGTTTGAGAACAATGCGGAATTTGAAAACGACACAGATACATCCATCGCTGAAGATATTTCTGGCGTGATTGAAGAAACGCTCCAGCTTGAGTCTGAAGCTATGATCGATCCCGCAATGGAAGAAATTTTGGAAGCAGCAATTTCTGAGAGTCTATCTTCCGATACTGATACTGTGTTTCAAGCGGAAGAAAGTGATACTCCTGATTGGAGTTTGGGGTTTGACTCCAGCCCGATTGTGGAAATCGCTCCTGAGATTGAACCGTTGTTTCAGGAGTCTTCAGAGTTCACTCCTAACTTAAGCCTGGAATTAGATTCCGACCTGGCGGAAGACTATTCTCTGGATGTGGATGGATTATTTGAGGAGCCAACCGAAACTGATCAGGATTTGAGCCTGAAGCTAGATTCTGAACTCGTGGAAGAAGGATCCCCTGCTGCAAATGAGTTATTTAATGAGCCAATCGAAACTACATCTGATTTGGAGTTAGATTCTGAGTCAGATGAAGGGATGTTTGCTAATGTTGATCTCTTGTTTCAAGAAGCACCTGAAGTTGATCCAGGTTTGGGGCTAGAGCTAGATTCTGAACCAGCGGAAGACTATTCTTTGGATGTAAATGGGTTATTTGAGGAGCCAACTGAAACCGCATCCGAATTGAATCTGGAGCTAGACTCTGGGCTAGTTGAAGCAGTCTCTTTTAATTCAGATGCGTTATTTGAGGAGCCAACTGAAACCGAATCTGAATTGAATTTGGATTTAGAGTCTGAGTCACCTGAAGCGATGCCTTCTAATGTTGATCTCTTGTTCCAAGAAGCACCTGAGGTTGAACCAGGCTTGGGACTAGAGCTAGATTCTGAACCAGCGGAAAACTATTCTCTAGATGTAAATAGTTTATTTGAGGAGCCAACTGAAACGGCATCTGAATTGAATCTGGGGCTAGAGTCTGAGTCACCTGAAGCGATGCCTTCTAATGTTGATTTCTTGTTCCAAGAAGCACCTGAGGTTGATCCAGGCTTGGGACTAGAGCTAAATTCTGAACCACCACCAGAAGACTCTCTTGAAGTAGATGGGTTATTTGAGGAGCCAACTGAAACGGCATCTGAATTGGATCTGGGACTAGATTCTGAGCTAGTTGAAGCAGTCTCCTTTAGTTCAGATGCGTTATTTGAGGAAACCCCTGAAACTGCGATCGATTTATATCTGGAGTTAGAGTCTGAATCACCTGAAGCGATACCTTCTAATGTTGATATCTTGTTCCAAGAAGCACCTGAAGTTGATCCAGGTTTGGAGCTAGAGCTAGATTCTGAACCAGAGCCAGAAGACTCCCTTGATGTGGATGGTTTATTGGAGGAGCCAACTGAACCAGTATCAGATTTGAGCTTGGAGCTAGACTCTGAGCTAACTGAAGAAGACTCTCTTGATATAGATGGTTTTTCCCAGGAAACACCTGAAACCATGTCCGATTTGAGCCTGGAGAACGGTTCTGAGTCATGGGAAGAACATTCTCTTGATGTGGGTGGTTTATTTGAGCAGCCGACTGAAACTACGCCCAATCTGAATCTGGAGTTTGATTCAGAATCTGTAGCAGAGCCTTCTTTCAACGTTGATGGGCTATTTCAAGAATCGGTTGAGATGAGTCCTGATTTGAACCTGGACATTGAATCTGAGCCAGTTTTAGGAACTTCAGAGGTCTACTCAGCAGATTCCTTGGGTGCAGTGGAAGAGATTTTCCCTGATGTAAATGAGATCTTCCCAGTGCCACTGGAGAATACTTCTGATTTGAGTTTAGAAGTACCTTCTGAGGCGATCTCAGATATCTTCCCTGACCCTCGTGGTCTCTTCCAGGAGCCGGTTGAAGAAGTTAAAAATACTACCTCAGAGCCTTCCTATCAAGGTGCTGAAGAACTTTCAGCCAGCATTGATGCGTTCTTTGATGAACAAGCTAAGGTGACACCTGATTTAGGCTTTAATTTTCCTCAAGCGATCGTGGAAGAAGACCTTCCGGATGTCAGTGCTATTTTTCAAGAAGCCACTGAAAGCACGTCTGAAATTATCCTGGAATCTCCAATTGAGGAACCTGACGCTGAATTTCCTGATGTGAGTGCCCTGTTTCAGGAGCCATCTGAGACTACACCTGAAATTATCCTGGAGCCTCTAGCAGAGGAACCTGGAGCAGACCTGGATATGAGTGCCCTGTTCGAGGAGCCAACTGAAAGCACACCTGAAATCAACCTGGAGTCTCTAGAAGAAGAACCTGGAGCAGACCTTGACATGAGTGCTTTGTTCCAAGAGTCCTCTGAAAGTACGTCTCAAATCACGCTGGAGCCTCTGGGAGAAGAAACTGAGGCTGAATTTTCTGATGTAGGTGCGCTGTTCCAAGAGTCATTTGAAACCACGCCTGAAATCAGCCTGGAACCGCTGGGAGAAGAAACTAAAGACTTCCCAGATATGAGTAACCTTTTTGAAGAACCGACAGAGGAAGTCACTTCAGACATGGGGCTAAGTACCTCCTTTGATACATCTGAAGAAATGTTGCCTAGTTTTAATGGGCTTTTTCAGGAGCCAATTGAGCAGGAGCGATCGCATACGGAAGAGGTAACGGAGAATACATTCTCTAACCTGAATAACTTACTTCAAGCAGAGCTAGATGCTCATTCATCAATGATTGGGGAACCTTTTGCAGAACCTTCTCTGGAAGAATCTTCATTGATAGAATCCTCATTGAAAACTGAAGATCTGTTTGCAGGCGAGGACGTAATTTCTGACAACTTCGGTTCAGATAGCCTCTCTCAAGATGAAGAGACGGCGGAAAATTTTGCTGTCACAGAAGAGATTGAGATTCGTTTTGGTCCCGATGGAACGATTGATTTGAATAATTTAGGAGGAGTTTTTGAGGATACGCCCATTGATGATGACTCTCTAAACATGGATTCAGCGTTTCCAGGTAGTCCAGCAGGCACAGAAATAAGCCTTGAGGCAGCCTTTGAAGACGCTGACCTTGAACATAAAGATGTTGCGCCTCCGATGAATGATGGAGAGTATTAACGGGGGATGTGACTGTATAACTTAACCCTCCATGGGGGTGCAGAGTGCCGATAGGGGACAGGGTTCCGGCTAAGGAGTTGTTAAAAATAACTTCACACTTTACTGTTGTTCCCCTCGTTCCAAGTCTCTGACTTGGAATGGCAGGTCGGAGGCTCTGCCTCCACTCGCAAAGAGGCAGAGCCTCGCTGTTCGGAGACTAGGAACCAGTTAAGTAGTTTTTTAACAAGCTATAAGCAAGGGGGAAGCCATTACAAATGCTCGCTTTGGGGTGTAGGTAAAAGGTTTTCTTTGTCTCGACCGTTAGATGAGCCATTAGTAGGCAATCCCTCACCCCTAAACCAAGCATCCTGCTGGGGTTTACCGATCGCAATTCCATGCTGATCAAAAGCAACTCTTACTCGACGGCGGAATTCGCGCCCAACCAGCCATTGCTGGGCAGGTTTCGTTCTGATCCAGACCCGCAGCAGCATTCCCGTGTGTGAAAGATTATCAACGCCCAGCACTTCTGGGGAACCGATGATGCGATCGCGCCATTCTGTCTCGTTATACATTTGCTGCACCAAGTCTCGAAGAATACCCAAAGCAAAGTCAATGTCAGTGCTGTAGGCAACTTCAATTGAGAAATCAACCCTGGACCAGGTTCGTGTCAGATTTCTGACATGGGTAATCGCGCTGTTGGGGATGGTGATCAATCGTCCCTCCGCATCACGGAGCTGGGTAATGCGGAGGTTCATGTTTTCCACCAACCCCGCATCATCCCCAATTGAAACGACATCTCCAACAGCATATTGGTCTTCTATCAAAATTAGAAATCCATTTACTACATCTCTCACCACATTTTGAAAGCCAAGGGAAATAGCGAAGGCAATAATCCCCCCAATCGCCAGCACAGAACCAACGGGAAGCCCAACTACACTTAGAATCCAGGTAATTCCAACAATATAAACGACAAATGTTTTCAGCCCTTTCAGCGCTCCAATGGTAGTAGAAATTCTGAGCGATTCCCGGTGATCGTCCCTTTTGGTAAAAAGGTTCCCTTGCTCCCAAACCTTCGCCAGATAGTCAAGCGCTATATTGCCAGCCCGAATCAGTAATCCAGTGACAAACCAGACCATCAGCAAACTGAAAGGAATGCTGAGAATTTGGTTAGAAAGGGGACGAGTCCAGGGAAAAAGCGCCAGAATTAACCCAGTTCCCCCTACCCAAACGCCGATTTGTCCCCAAAATACCAGCCATTTAAAGAACGCAACCATCCCTCGTCGGCGTTCAAAGGTAAATTGCTGTCTTAGCGTTTCCTGAAACCTCAAACGGTGAGCTGCCAAAATGGGAACATCGGGCGGCGTTTCGGGAGGAAGACTTGCCTCAGCAACTCCAGCTTGTTGTTGTTGCTGTAAGATGCTGTCTCTAGTCCTGAGAAGTTTTTTCAGCAGAGACAAAACCAGACTGGTAACTACAATCCCTAAGAAAATAGGGAATGCTCTACCAATCTGCGCCTCCAGAGTCTTCTGGGTTCGCTCTGCCAATGCCTCTCGCAGTCTGGTACTAATTCGCTCTTGCATGAAACCTGCCACTTCCTCAACGGGCTGCCCATAAAATGCAGCATCAGCCTGAGTGACCGTAATAATACTGAGCGGTTCAGGATGGTTTTTGTCTTTAACAAAAATAACCTGGTCGTTGTTGAGCGTTGAGGTGTAAACCTGCAACGAGTTGAGGTCGTAGGTGGTTTCTGTGACAATTCCACCCCGAGAAAAGCTGATGTCATCTTCAATCACCCGGTTGAGGTTGACCTGAATTTGCTCTGCCCGTTCTTCCACAGGAATCAGATCGCCGGGGTTTGTGCGATCGCGCACAGTCGGCGAGGCAATTCTAAATAATGCTTCGCCATCAAACATAATGTCGGTCACTTCAACTGCCCCATAGCGCTCAACTCTGGCAGGCGGGCTGGTTGAAGTCTGGGCGGGAGGACTGGGAAGGGGCAGTTGTGCCAGCGTGATAGATCCCCAACCAATGGCGATCGCTAAGGTTAGCAAGCTAATCAACCCAAAGCGGACGAGTGGATAACGGGGCATTTTCACCCTGGATAGACTGTTAGAAACACTCTGTATGAGGGTTTTAAGAAAAAATTGCATCGGCATCTCACACGATTTACCTGGCATCTTTGCAACTCTAAGTCAGGGGATCATTGCTAAGAACCATCTAGAGGTAGAGGTCTGAAAGGGTGGTGGTGTGTTCCCAATATCGCCGTTGCTCTCAGACTAAAGATAGATTTGCAGACATAATTTACACTTTAGGCAGATGAGAAAAGGTGCCCAAAGTAATGAGCCATCGTTCATGGAAATTTCGCTTTAAGGATGTGGTGCCCTACGAGGAAGTATTTAAACCAGAGCTTTATAACCACGGAAATGCTCGTTTTTTACTCTTCTTTGGGTTGTTTCCCCTGCTGGTAAGTTTGCTAGGGTTTGGAACCGGTATACAGAACACGGCTTGGCTGCTGGGGATTTACTATGCCTGCATCTGGGGATTGGTTCTGCGTAACTTTATCAATCCCGATCTTTTCTCCTGGAGCAAAACACTGACCTGCATTTTGTTTGTGATTGTGTTTGGGATTCCGCTGCTTCTATTACTTCAGGCGATTCCACCCTTCAATTTCCTTTATAAAGGAATTGATAGAGGCGGCATTTCGGCATTAATTGGATTTGTATTTGGAGTCGGAATCCTGGAAGAGTTCATCAAAGCATTGCCTGTGTACCTGTTTCTGGTAAATCCAGGGAAAGTCCAGGATCCCCTATCGACAGCGTTTTATGGAGCCATGTCAGGGTTGGGGTTTGCTATTTCTGAAGGAGTTAATTACTCACTACAATACGCGATTGGGTTCAGCCAGGGATTTGCTCACGCCCTGCGTGGAATGGATCGAGAACTGTTAGAACCTAGTATTAGTGGGTTTCTTTTGGTGATCACGATTCGAGTCGTTTGTTTGCCCCTGTTCCATGCAATTTGGGCAGGGATTTCAGGTTATTTTCTGGGGTTATCCACCTTCAGTCGATCGCAAAAATGGACGATTATTCTCGTCGGTTTGGCGATCGCAGCGGTGCTTCACGGTCTATACAATACTTTCTCCAGCAATATTTTGGGTTTACTGGTGATGGCATTTTCAATCCTGCTGTTCCTCGCCTATCTGCGTAATAGCCAGAAGATGATTCGAGGGGCAAGGGAAACTTGAAAAGGAGGGGAGGAGGGAGGGGAGAGGGGTTGTTAATGGTTAGTTGTTAGTAAGCATTGAGGATGCAGTAGTTAGAGATCAATTCTTATCAGGAAATCTCCTAGAATTCTCGATTCTCAACTCTTAAAAACTCCTCACCCCTTCACCCTTCACACCTGGGCAACTTTCTCTTTGGCTAAGAACTTTTCCAGTTCCGTCAGGGCATCCGCATCGACTTTGGTTTGCATGGGGCAGAACTTAGGACCACACATTGAGCAAAACTCAGCCGTCTTGTAGATATCTGCCGGGAGCGTTTCATCGTGGTACTCGCGGGCACGATCAGGGTCGAGGGAAAGCTCAAACTGGCGATTCCAGTCAAAGTTGTAACGGGCACGGGAGAGTTCGTCGTCGCGATCGCGTGCTCCGGGACGATGACGGGCAATATCTGCGGCATGAGCCGCAATCTTGTAAGCAATTAAGCCATTCCGCACATCCTCAGCATTGGGCAACCCCAGGTGTTCTTTCGGGGTAACGTAGCACAGCATGGCTGTACCGTACCAACCTGCCATTGCCGCTCCGATCGCGCTCGTAATGTGGTCATATCCGGGTGCAATGTCCGTTACCAGCGGACCCAGGACATAAAAAGGAGCCTCGGAGCATTCTTCCATCTGTTTACGGACATTGAACTCAATCTGATCCATCGGCACATGCCCTGGACCTTCCACCATCACCTGCACGTCATGTTCCCAGGCTTTGCGGGTGAGTTGTCCCAAGGTCTTGAGTTCTGCCAGTTGGGCTTCGTCGGAAGCATCATGCTGGCAACCGGGACGGAGAGAGTCACCCAGGCTGAAAGAAACATCATACTTTTTGAAGATCTCGATAATGTCACCAAAGTGGGTGTAAAGCGGGTTCTGTTTGTGGTGGTGCAGCATCCAGCGGGCAATGATACCACCGCCACGGGAAACAATCCCTGTCAATCGATTGCGAACCAGGGGCAGGTACTCAATCAAAATCCCAGCATGGATGGTCATGTAATCAACACCTTGTTGGGCGTGTTTTTCAATCACATGCAGAAAATCATCCGGTGTTAGACTTTCGATATTGCCGTGGACACTTTCCAGCGCTTGATAAATAGGCACCGTGCCAATGGGGATGGGAGACGCATTGATAATCGCCGTGCGAATTTCATCCAGATTGCCGCCGCCGGTAGACAAATCCATTAGCGTGTCTGCACCGTACTTGACCGCCAGGTTGAGTTTGTCTAATTCTTCCTGAATGTTGGAAGAATTGGGAGATGCGCCAATGTTGGCGTTGACTTTGCACTTAGAGGCAATGCCGATCGCCATTGGTTCCAGGTTCGGGTGATTAATGTTGGCTGGAATAATCATCCGACCCCGCGCCACCTCTTCCCGAATCAGCTCCGCTGGGAGGTTTTCGCGTTGAGCCACATACTGCATCTCTTCAGTGATCATGCCTTGACGGGCATAGTGCATCTGGGACACATTGTCATGCCCACGCCGATTAGCGACCCATTCTGTCCGCATATTTGACTCCTTTGTATAGATAGCTTCCCTCCGCCGGTATAACCCGGACTCAGGTTCTAAGGGTGTAATCTCAGCCTGGATGAAACATCTCAGGCACCCCTAGCGTGTGAGTTATCATACCACCCTTGATTGAAGAGGGAGGCTGGAGTTCCAAAAAGTTGAAGGTTTGGGGATAGGTGGTACGTGAGAGGTATAGCGAGCCTATTTGGATCGTGGAGAAAAGATTCCACAGGCACCCTTTCCCATAAAGCCTCTCACTCTCCACAAATGATTAGGGCTGCTATAGTAGGCAGCAGGAATTTTGAAAGCAATAGGCTCAGGAAATCACTACTAAACCTCATCCAAGTTGAGAACTGGAGATTTTTCTCTGGGAAAACTACGGGTTTCTAAGTTGGTGAGGTTTACCTGATCATCTAAAATTTCCTTACCAATAATTTGACCTTCAGAGCTAAATTCATAAACGATTGGGATGCCCGTAATCAGCTCCAGGTTGGAAATTTCTTCCTGACTGATGTGTTCCAGATCCATGATGATGGAGCGCAAGGAGTTGCCATGCGCGGAAATCAAAACATCTTCACCAGTGTTGATATGAGTCAAAATGCGATTCTGGAAAAACGGGACTGTACGAGCGACCGTGTCTTCCAGGCTTTCTCCCCCCGGTGGACGAACCGAATAGGAGCGCCGCCACAGCATCACCTGCTCGTCTCCATATTTTTTCGCTGTTTCTGCCTTGTTTAGCCCCTGCAAGTCACCATAAAACCGTTCATCTAAGGACTGGCATAGAAAGATAGGGATCTCCTCATCTGGTTCGCCCTCATGCTTATCCCAGCCATGCCAGTCGGGATTGTCTGCATTGTGATGGATAACGGGAGATTTTCCGTGGATTGAAACTGCATCCGATTCAACCAGACAAATCAGCGCGGTTTGAATTGCACGAATCAACAAGCTGGTAAAACACACGTCAAAAACATAGGATTTCAGCTTAGTTGCTGCCTTCTGTGTCTCTTCTAAGCCTTGATGACTGAGGGGGACATCAACCCATCCGGTAAATTTGTTGGCGGCATTCCAGATACTTTGTCCATGCCGGATCAAAACAAGTTTTGCCATTTTGAAAAGCCTTTTTATTTAATAGTTAGAATTAGAAAGTATTTACAAACAAGTTTTTAATTTTGCTGAACTGTCTATGAAACAAGGACTTTAGGAAACAAGGACTTTAGCGTTGTCGTTGACTGGTCCTGAACATCGCTAGCTTTTGACCTAAAGGTTTATTTATAGCTGTCACCAGGTAGCTTGGAACCCCAGGATTAGAATGGAAACCCATCTTATTCTCTTTGAAGCTGCACAGAAGAACGCCTGGTAGGCAAGGAACCTAAGCCCTTTGTTACATGCAAACTCACATTGAATTGGCGTTAAACAAGTATCTTGCGGACTGAATCGGCGATCGCTTGCAAATTTCCAGGGGATGTTTCAGAAGTCAGGATTAACTTTTTCCCAGTCGTAAGGGACAGAATCAGGTTGTGAAACCGCCTCCCTTTGCTGCCAACTCTTTCTTCTATGGCTACCTCCTTGATTTCTTGAAACCTGTAGTTTTTGATCGTTTTTCCTAACAAGGTGGATTGATGGACAGTCAATTTCCTTACAAGCCTTTCAAAGATGTAGGTTTTCACTTGTAATGTTGCCCACACAACCGTGAAACCAATTCCAACAAAGACACTCAAAAAAAGCAAAACTCCCAGGCTTTCTAATCGGTGATCGATGGAAGCGGACAGAGGAGCCGTTCTTGAGCCTGACTTGAGGAGATTAATTTGGGTAGCCACGTCTTGCCAGGTTTGCGAGTGGTTCTGAAAGGGAGTCAGGGGTACTTTACCCTGGCTTGTTTGAACAAACACTCGGTAAACGTAATGGTATCGCCGCCCACTGTCCCGCCTGATATCTTTGTCAACTCCAGCGCTTTCGATTCCGTCAATCGTTTGAGGTTCCCGATTGGTCAACCCAAAGTAGGCGGTTCTGGTTATCTGGCAGTTGACCGTCTCGTGCCGCTGACAGGTAATGGTTTCAATCCCCGCTGACTCGGCTAAAAACGGCACTATAAAGAGCGGAATTCCGGTAAAACCAGATGCCCAAACGATGATAAACGCCACCAGGAAAGGGGAGGGTTGGCTATGGAGTACCAACTTCTGTGATGTATGCTCCAGGATCTTCACAGCCTACCTGCCTTTGAAGGAGTCTGTATCTTTTATAACAAATATTGTTTAGCCATTCTCTGTCTCCACAAAATGCCCTTCATTGAAGCGAGAATTGCGATGGATTCAACGAGGCACGCCTATAGAAAAATCTGACTAACAGGTGTGCTAAATCCCGGCAGTAGAGGTGACTTAAGCGTATCGCCTTCGAGGAGAGTCGCAACGAGATGAAGTTGGGCATCGGAGCGGCGATAAATCTCTAGCGTTTTCAGTTGCCAATTAACAATCCAATATTCCTGCACCCCATGCAGGGAGTAAAGTTTGAGTTTGACTTCCTTATCCCGTTGTTCGTTGAGTTCGCCAGGGGAGAGGACTTCGACCATCAGTTCTGGGGCAACGGTCAGGTGGCCTGATTGATCAATGCCGTTGGCAAAGCGTTCTCGACTAATCCAGACAACATCGGGAATGACTGCATCGGTGGGGGTAAAAACAACCCCTGGAGTTTGGAAAGGTTTACCAAGCTGGGTTTGTCTAGACCAACTTCCAAGTTCAAAATAGATGTTTCCACCTACATCTTGATGGCGAATGTGGGGGGCGCGGGTCAAAAACAATTCTCCATTAATGATTTCATAGCGCTTCCAACCGCCATCGTCAGGCATGGCATCGAGATCTCGAGTTGTCCAGCGGAGGGAGTTGACGACCATAGGAGTAAGTGTTGAGCGTATCTTTTAGTGTAAGAGATAGCCCTTAGCATAGATATAGCAGATGCCAGATGTCAGGTTTCTAGAGAACAACTTTGAGCGAACCCTATCTCATGCAATGATCAAGATCAAGCTCTGCTTGTCAGGCTAATGCTGAAGTGGGTTGCAGTTCCTTCCTGAGACCTCAAATGGTTTCTACAGCTATCTTCTAGATTCCTGGGAAGTAGGAACGCCCTCAGGACGGTTGATCGGCATCGCAAATATTTGCTGCAAGCCCTTCAACCGTTCCGGGACAAGACGGTAATAAATCCAGGTGCCACGCCGCTCTTTTTGTAATAGACCTGCTTCATACATCACTTTGAGGTGGTGACTCACTGTAGGCTGCGACAGACCTAACGGTTCTGTTAATTCACAGACACAGGCTTCGCCCGTTGGTTGGGCGGCAATCAGGCTTAAAACCTGCAAGCGAGCGGGTTCACCCAGTGCCCGAAAAAGCACGGCAAGCTGTGCGGCATCCTCGTGGTTGAGATGACCAGAGAGTAGAGGCGTGCAGCAGTTGGAAAAAGGTTTAGATATCTTCATGCTTTCTATATTGACATCCATCAATATGGCTTGGCAATATATTGATATGCATCAATATCGATGTGTGTCAATATAAGGAGATTTACCCATGTCACGAGTTCAATTGGCGCTGAATGTCAGTAACGTAGACGAAGCAGTCGAGTTTTATCGCAAGGTGTTTGCGACGGAACCCGCCAAACGCCGCCCTGGTTACGCGAACTTTGCGATCGCAGAGCCACCCCTGAAATTGGTGTTGATTGAGAATGCTAAGAAGGCAGGAACGCTCAATCACCTGGGGGTTGAAGTCGAAACAGCCGTTGAGGTTAAGGTTGCCAGCGATCGCCTTCAGCAGGCAGGGTTGATTCCGTTCCAGGAAGACAAGGTAGATTGCTGCTATGCCTTACAAGACAAAGCCTGGGTAACAGATCCTGATGGTGCGTCTTGGGAAATCTACACCGTGCTGGAACATACCAATGGAATGCCCCGTGAATTTCGCAATGAGGCGATTGCCTGTGCAAAGTGTGGTTAAGTAACTAATATGGCTAGTAGACTGGGGCGTAAGTTTAGCGACCATTCTAGAGGTATTAGGTGTTAGGGATGGTAGACAAATTTACGCCAAGCTCTACTAGAGGGTTGAGTAGCAATGGCATAGGAAGTTACGCTAAGGCTAAAACGCTTTAGTAGCAGGGATTCCAAAAAGTACTTTTCAGTCTCAATGAGACGTACCAATTAGCCTCTAAGTTATTTGGTACAGAAATCGTGAACGAAGCAGCAAGGGTTTCAGGCTCCTAGTTTTCAGTGAGTTCAACTGGTACACTGCTTAGCGTAAGTTTCTGTTCGGATGATACTCAAACCCCGATTACATTAAAGTCAAGAGCCTAGTAGAGATTAATCCATGCGATTAGATGCAGGATGTCAGCTTTCCTTTGAAGGAAATACCCCCACTCCGCTGATTCTTATGCTCAGACCCAGGAGCGGACTGGGACAGTGGATACTCCGGGAAGAGTATATTCTTAAGCCGGAAGTTCCCGTTGTAGAGTACACCGATAGCTACGGCAATTTGTGCCAGCGGCTAATCGCACCTCCAGGAGAATTTCAGATTTTTACAACTGCCTGTGTGGAAACAGCGGATGAGATTGATACCTGTGCAGGTGCCCCTTTTGTTCCGGTGCAAAATCTGCCTGAAAGTACGATTCAATTTCTCCTGCCCAGTCGCTACTGCCAGTCAGACCAACTGGGGCATCTTGCCAGCGAAATTACTGCCAACAGCACCCCTGGTTACGACCAGGTAGAAGCCATTCGCCACTGGATTCAAACCAATGTGGAATACTGCTATGGCACCAGTGATGCATCAACCTCAGCCCTGGATACCGCCAAGTCTCAAGTTGGTGTTTGCCGTGACTTTACCCATTTGGGTGTTGCGCTCTGCCGCAGCCTCAGCATTCCAGCCCGCATGGTTGTTGGCTACCTGTACCAGCTTGAACCAATGGATCTGCACGCCTGGTTTGAGGCATTCGTAGGCGATCGCTGGTACACCTTCGATGCCACCCAGCCAAAACCGCGTGGCAACCGAATTGCGATCGCCTACGGTCGCGATGCCGCCGATGTCGCCCTCTCCACCCAATTTGGTCCACTTCAATTGACAGATATGCAAGTATGGGTGAAAGCGGTTGAGGAGGGGAGAGAGGCGGGGGAAGTGAGGAGTGAAGAGTGAGGAGTTGAGAATTGTAAAGTTAAAAGCTAAAAGGATTCCTTTCTTCTGGGTACATCCTTCACCATTCTCCTTCACTCCCAACTTTCATCTTTCAATTCTCAACTTTCAACTCCGCCCCCAACTCCTACCGGGCAAGACACATTGGTTCCCCCTAAACCGCAGTAGCCATTCGGGTTTTTAGCCAGGTATTGCTGATGGTAACCCTCTGCATAGTAAAACTCAGGGGCATCCAGAATTTCGGTCGTGATCTCACCGTATCCGGCTTTGCTGAGAGCCTTCTGGTAGGCATCCCGTGAAGTTTCTGCCAACTGTCGTTGAGCGTCGGAATAGACGTAAATTCCAGAACGGTATTGGGTGCCCGTATCGTTCCCCTGACGCATTCCCTGGGTTGGGTTGTGGCTCTCCCAGAAGACTTTTAGCAATGCTTCATAGCTGATGACTTTGGGATCGAAAACAACCAGCACTACTTCATTGTGACCCGTCATGCCGCTGCAAACTTCCTGATAGGTTGGGTTGGGTGTCACCCCAGCCGCATAGCCAACCGCAGTTGTAAATACCCCGTCCTGTTGCCAAAATTTACGCTCGGCACCCCAGAAGCACCCCAGACCAAAGATTGCCTGTTCCATGCCCGTTGGGAAGGGCGGTTTGAGAGGATTGCCATTCACAAAGTGGCGATCGGGTACGGGTAGTGATTCTGAACGACCGGGCAGTGCCTCTCCGGGGGCAGGCAGAGTGAGTTTTTTACCAAATCCAAACAACACCATAGGGTCTGCCTCTAAAAAACTTTATGGGACATCTTCATCTTTCTTAATCATAGAACATTGAATCGGCTCACCAGAGTTGAAGTTTCACCAGTGAAGTCAGTCGGGAGGTAGAATTCCACGGGGATTACGCTAGGCGTTGCCGCAAGCCTGCTTCCCTTCAATGTGTAATCATCCTATCGGTTTCAACTGAAGCTTATCTGAGAGCTGGCTGAAACAAGTTCTAGATTGGGTATAGCCCTGTGTCCTAATTAGATTTAGAGAGTGTTTGAAAAGTGCCTGACGGTTAAAACCGCGACTAGGCGAGCAAAGTCAGCCTGCGCGGACTCAGGCAAATGAGAAATTTCCGTAAGTTTCTGGAGTTATATCATTCACAACCCCAGGTTACTGTTGGAACTGTACCTATACGGGGTTAGGGCTGTTGCCAGGGATACCTGCTTAAAGCTGATAACCGTGTAAACATCAGTAATGAAATTTTAAGAATAGTAGAATTAATCATGGTTTCCGTATAGTTCTCCTATCCTGTAGTTATGAGCTTGGCTCAATTCCATAAAAGCCGTCAGCCAAATGCGATAAATAGGCTGGCATATAAAAAACTAACCCAGACCATAAGGTCTGGGTTAAATTTTTGACTAGCTAATGTGTATTTAGTTAATTTGAATTGGATACGGTGAGGGGAAGAGTGCCGATACCGCCGTCGGAGATCAGGGGAAGACTTGCCTGCGCCTTTAGATCAAAAGTCACTTCTTCTACCGCACCGGCTTCACCTAGTGGCTTTGCTGTTCCGTCATTAAAGCTAATCATCACTCCCCCGGCATTCCCGGCACGCAAGGTAAGTTCCTTATCTGCCGCCCAAGTTCGTTGAGAACCTTCCGGCAAAACTCCTTCAAACTCCGGTTTACCGTCAACTACCACCCGAATCCAGGATTGGGCTGTCAACATCAAGCCAACTCGCACAGGCTTTTGGGAGCCAGCAGCAGGCGTAGCTGGTTGAACGGTTGATTTGGCAGGGAGAAATGGACCCATCTGTGCTGTGTTCGGAGGCAGTTTGGAACTATCGGATCCCCCCGTTGGCGATGACTGAGAAGATTGGGGTCCGCTCGTGATGCCGACCATCTGGGGAGTAGTCCGGTTCAAAAGGTAGGACAGACCACCCACTGCTCCCATGACCAGCACCATGTACAGCACATATAGGTGTAACGGGCGCAGTTGAGCCTGAACGGTTCCCCTCCAGGACGTTTTAGGAAGATCTATATGGGTTTCGGTGGGAAAGGCGGTTGCAAAGTCCGCTCCGTTCAAGCCGATAGCATCCGCAAACCGGCGGATAAATCCTTGAACGTAGACTGGTTCAGGCAATTGAGCCGCATTCCCCGCCTCAATGGCTGCCAGAATCCGGACTGGAATCATTGTCTGTTCAGCAACCTGTTCCAGCGATAGTTGCTGGTTCTGGCGTAACTGATGTAAGCGATCGCCCAACTCTGAGAGCTTTTTTGCCTGTTCCCGGTTAAGTTGGAGAATCGGATCATTCATGAGCGGCACTCCTCTTCACAGGCATCCTTTCTGATGTTAAGTCAAATTGAGCTTTCAAGAAACCGATCTCAGTATCTTTCAGTGAACGATAGGCACCTTCGGATAGAGGGGAAGACTCCGGGGATTGCAACTGAATGGGACCAATGGCGGTTCGATGTAAGTGAATTACTGGATGCCCAAATTGTTCCGCAAGCCGTCGAATCTGCCGATTTCTGCCCTCTCTTAAAATGATTCGCAATTGTGTTTTGTGATCCGGGTGTTGCTGAATCACATTGACTTCTGCGGGCAGGGTTTTTTGCCCATCTAAATCCACCCCCTGCCGCCATGCCTGCAAAACGATAGTTGATGGGTAGCCCTGGACCCAGACCTCATAGGTTTTAGGAATGTGGTAACGAGGATGGGTGAGATAAAAGGTCAGATCCCCATCATTGGTCAGCAGCAGCGCTCCAGTCGATTCAGCATCTAGCCGACCGACCGGATGAATCCCCTGGTGCTTTTGTAGCTCGGCAGGAAGCAAATCCACGACCGTAACTCGATTCCAGGGATCAGTGCAGGTTGAAACGACCCCTGCCGGTTTATTTAATAACAAATAGATTGGCTCAGGACGACCCACCGACCGAATTTCTAACCCATCCACTTCTATCCGATCGAACAGCGGGTTGGCTTTTTGTCCCAGTTGAACCACTGAACCATTTAAACGCACCCGTCCTGCCAAGATCATCTGTTCCGCCTGCCGGCGAGAGGCGATTCCCCATTGAGATAAAATTTTCTGGATTCGCTCATCCATAAATATCCATCACACGACACCAAAAGCCTATCGGAAAAGCCTTAAAAGCAAAAGCCCAAAAAGCCCAACATCCGACCCAGGAGATATTCGGATAGGTTTTAAACCTCACCAACTTAGAGACCTATAGTTTTTCCTGAGAAAATCTCCAGTGCTCACCTTGGATGAGGTTTAAGAAAGATTTAAAGGTCTTGTCTATTGTAGGGCAAGAACATTTGCAGCCAAGCTCCGTGGGTCTCCGGATGGTTACTAGCCTTAATTAATCCCCCATGTGCCTCCACAATTTGGCGCACAATTGCCAATCCTAATCCACTTCCACCGCTGACAGGGGAAGAATTTTTGCCATTGCCTAACCCTCTGGAAGGGCGATCGCTGGGAGGTGTGAAGCTGTCTGCGATTGCCTTTACCCCTAGATTGCTGCGTGTGCGAGAAGGGTCTGCCCGGTAAAACCGCTCAAATAGGTGGGGCAGCGCACTCTCTGGGAAACCCGGTCCAGAGTCAATCACTTCCAGGCAGATCTGTTGGGGGCTGGCAGAAGAAGGCAGGAGGCTAATTTGCACTCGGATCGCTCCTTGCATGGGGCTGTATTTGATACTGTTATCCATCAAGTTCAACAGCGCCCGGTGTAGTTTTGATTCATCCGCTACAACGGTCAACTGGTCAGGTCCGTTGTAGTGGAATTGGATCTGCTTCTGGCTGGCTAATAGCTCCAAACTCGACCAGCTTGAGTGAATCAGTTTATTCAAATCTATCGTTCTCAGGTGTAGTTTCGGGGCGGGGCGTGCCTCTAACTGGCTCAGGTCGAGTAGATCCTGCACCAGGTTACTGAGCCGAATCGTTTCTTTTAGCAGGCGATCGATCCAGTCTCGCTGAGGGGGTTCCAGCCGCAGTTGAAGGGTTTCGGCAACCAGGCGAATGGATGTCAGGGGGGTTTTAAGTTCATGGGCAACGTCCGAGATCCAGCGATCGCGCTGCTGCATGAGGGAGACTGCTTCCTGTCGGTTCTCTAGAAAAACTCCGACCTGTTCATCCGAGAGGGGAATGGCATACCCGCGCAGCGGACAGGGTTGCTGCTGAGAAATGACTGATGGATCGGCATTGGTTGGATGGAACGTCCAGTCCTGTTGGCAGGGTTTGCCCGCTAACCGGGTCTGTTCTATTAGCTGGTCTAGTTCATAGGAACGCACGACCTCTAGCAACAGGCGAGGCTGGCTTGGCAATTGAGAAGCCTGAATGCAAAGCATCTCACAGGCTCTGGAGTTACACCAGAGGATCTGATTATCCTGGTCTACGGTGAGAAATCCAACGGGTAGGCGCTGACAAATCTGTTTCCAGACTTCCAGGTTTGCGATCAAATCTTGATGTTCTTGGCTATGGGCAGCGATCGCCCGCATTAACCTGGAAGTTGAAGAAAAAGACCAGTTGAGCGCGTCCGGTTGCAGAAACTGAACCAGACGCTTCAATTTAAAAGTGATGCGATTGTGATACCAGGCTAGAAACAGTAGCCCAACCGATAGCCCAACTAAAAAACACAAAAAATCGAAAAGGTTTTCTGGCATCAGTGTCACGCGATCGGCATGTAGCCCGAAGTGATCAGTTAACCAAACCGATAGCCAAATCCCCGCACTGTGACCAGGTATTCTGGGTTGCTGGGATCCATTTCAAACTTTTCGCGCAACCAGCGAATATGAACATCGACTGTTTTGCTGTCTCCAATAAAATCAGGTCCCCAAATGCGCTCTAACAATTGTTCCCGTGACCAGACTCGACGGGGATAACTCATGAACAGTTCTAGAATCTTAAACTCTTTAGGAGAAAAATTTATCTCCTCACCCCTGACAATCACCCGGCACTCCTGGGGATAAAGGGTAATATCCCGAAACTTGAGGGAGGGCTGCTCTGGTTCAATCTGAAGATGGTGATAGCGACGCAACAGGGCACGGCAGCGAGCAATCAGTTCTCTCATGCCAAATGGCTTGGTTAAATAATCGTCTGCGCCTACCTCTAAGCCCACCACACGGTCAGTCTCACTCCCCTTGGCACTCAGCATCAAAACAGGAACACTGTTTCCTTCACGCCGGATCAGGCGACACAGATCAAGCCCATTGATATAGGGCAGCATCAGGTCGAGGATGATCAGATCAAAAGGTTGGCTCTGAGGTTGCCGAACCCCCGTCAATGATGAGCGGGTTGAATAATTGGGGATGACTTCGTCGGTCTGATGAATCAAATCCAACGCGGTGCGCCCATCTTCGGCTGTTAATACCTCATAACCTTCTTCCGCTAGTGCCAGGGCGATCGTCTCACAAATTAGCTCTTCGTCTTCAACAACTAACACACGACCAATCTTAAGACTTGACTGACTCTTAGGGGAGTCCATCGGTAAGGTGAGTGGCATAAAGGGAATTCCTGTCTATCCAGGCTGATCCTATCACTAATGGATGGTTCAGTATGTCTTGATACTGTCCACCCCTACATTTTTATGCAAGCTCAAGAATGCTCAACAGTCATGTTTACTGAATTACCTGCCAGTTTTGAATCCGCCACTGGTTTTCAACCCGTGCCAAATCGTACTGAACTCGCAGTTGAGGATCGGAGCGGGAATCATCTAACTGATCTCCTTTGTAAAACTCAGTCGCTTCACTAACTTCAGCCGTGATTTTTGCAGTATCAGGAGCTTCCTGACTCTGCTCAACCTCCGCAATCTTGACCTTGTGGGTGTACTTCCGATAATTGCCAGACTGCTTCTCGGCTTCTGCTGCTCCCTGCCACTCAGCCAACTTGGGACCTGTGAGGATCTGGCTAAGTTTTTCAGTAGCGTGGTCAGGACCCATCGCCGCTGCTTTGGCATTCAACCAGACTTCAATTAGCTGTTGAGCTGATTCAGTGGTCAAGGTGGCTTCGGATAGGGCATCTGTTGGCGATTCAATTAGCGTTACCAGAGGCTTGTCTAACTCCAGCATTGGCTGCTCTTCAACTACTTGCTGACTCTGGTTTGCCCCTGATACTTGCAGGGTTTTGATTAGCCAGGCAATCAGGAAGCCCAAGCCAATCATGCCGATGATAACGGCGGCATAGGGTAGATAGCGTAGCGGTCCATTGGTCTTGGGGCTGGCACTGCGCGATCGCCCCCGCTCCTCCAGAGAATCCCCGCCGCTCCGTCGAGGGGCGGTGGCGGTGCCGCCCGGTCGCCCACCGCTGCTGCCCCGTGGGCGTTCTCCCCGTGGGCGATCACCACTGGGACGGGCGGAGGCAGTTCGACTGGGATTGGGGGATTGCCCTACCCGTTCAGCCGCAACCATTGTGGGCACTTCGCCGGAGGGGCGATCGCCTACCAGGGTTGCCGTACCAGTACGGGCAGCAATACGGTGACGGGCAGCTTCAATCAAAGCCTCATCGGAGGGCCGCCCCCCCAGGGATTGCTCCCCTCGCGCCAGCACTGGCTCTACCTGCGCCGGTGCCTCCGGGCTGGTACGCCCACCAGCAAAAGCAGGGCTGGCAACCGCTGGGGCTGAAGCAACGGGCGAATACGGCGATCGCTCCGTCATCCATTCACTGGTTGTTTCTACCTCATTGGGCAATTCTTCCAGATAGGACTGCACCTGCGGGTCTGCAAAATACTCTTTCAGCGATGCCTGTTGCCGTGCCAGGTCGCGGAAGTGGGGAAAAACCTCGTCCTGAAGCCAGCGTTCAGCATAGAGACAAAGACCGGGCAGCAGATCAGGTGAAGTTTGAGAATGTTCCCGAATAAAGGCGATCGGTCCGTACTCCTGGCTCAGTTCCAGGGCACGACTGGCTTCTTCAGTTTGCCCCAATAGCAAGGCACAAACTGCCTGCTCCAGATGCACATCCTGTCGGTTACTAAGACGCATCAACAACATTTTTGCTCGCCGCACCAGCACCGGCTGGCAATCGGCAAATCCCCTTGCCAGGAGGGCATAGACAGCCAGGTAAGTGGCGACGGCTGAGGGACGTTGGGCTTCTTGTTCAAACAACACCTGCTGTTCTGGTGCAGTTAAATAACCGCGCAACTGCTGAATGAACCGCAAAAAGTCATCAATATTTAACCCAGATTGGTCATCCCCGGATCCATCAATTCCATCCCGCTCATGCAGCATGTCTTGAAGCAACTGCATTCCCCGATAACGCTCTTCGGTTTGATTGTCAGGCAGTGCCAGCAGTTCCAGCACCCGGTAGGGACGGAGCTTATACAGGTCTGTCTGGATCTCACCGCGGACTCCGGCAAACAGCCCTTCGCGCAAAAGTAGCTGCTGACCTGTTTCCAGGGCTTCTGCGGCATTTTCATATTGTCCCTGCTGCCATTGCTCTCGCCCTAATTCGAGGCAGGCAAGGGCAACGGTCAGCACAATATCCGAGTAGACGATGGTGGGATCGCCATATTCTCCACCCTTGAGGCTGGCAGTACCACCCGTTAAAAAGGGGCGACCTAGCTTCAGCACCAGCTCATATTCACCCAAATCTTGCAAAATCAGCAAGGCACCGACGAATTGGTCGGAGTGAATCTCAATGTTAGGGGTATGGGCATCGGACCCACCATCGACCGCCGCCGATGCCCCACTGGGAGGTTCTAATTCGGGTTCAAGTTCGTAGGTTTTGGCAAGAAAGTGAGCGTCATAGGCTTGCCGCCGTTGCCCATCGGAGAGAATTTCATAGGCTTCGTCTAGCAATTTCTTACGCGAAGCAATTGCCGCATCCGAATATTCTCGCCGGGGTAACTGTAAGGTGCGATCGCGATGCGCCTGTCGCAACTGTTCAGTCGTAGCCTGAATCGGCAAACCCAATATCCGGTAGTAATCAAGCGGGATACGCACAGTACACTTCCCCAGCACTAAGCAGTAAAGTTAAGCTAATGGAACGGTCAACGGTCTGTAAAATGCAACCACGATAACCGGCTTCCGCCAATGTGGCAGTTTACCCCAGGATATTCAAAAACAACCAGGAAGTAACATTAATTCTAGATAGATCTCAGATTTTGTAGATCAAATTTGCCAGAGAGTAATCCGTTAAAACGTTGTAACCCAGGACAAGTCAATGGTTCAAGAAAGAGCACTCCCGAAATTTCAGACATCAACTGCTCAAGTCACCCGCGAAGAGGGGCTACGACTGTACGAAGATATGGTGCTGGGGCGCTTTTTTGAAGATAAGTGCGCTGAAATGTATTACCGGGGCAAAATGTTTGGTTTTGTCCACCTTTACAACGGGCAGGAAGCCGTCTCCACTGGCGTTATTCAGGCAATGCGCCCCGGCGAAGACTATGTCTGTAGCACCTACCGGGATCACGTCCATGCCCTCAGTGCTGGAGTGCCTGCCCGTAATGTGATGGCAGAATTGTTCGGCAAGGAAACCGGCTGTAGTAAGGGTCGGGGTGGTTCCATGCACCTGTTTTCGGCAGAGCATGGTCTGCTGGGGGGCTACGCTTTCATTGGGGAAGGGATTCCGGTTGCCACAGGAGCCGCCTTTCAGTCCAAGTACCGCCGGGAAGTGATGGGAGATGAGACTGCCGATCAGGTGACCGCCGCCTTTTTTGGAGACGGAACAACCAACAACGGTCAGTTTTTTGAATGCTTGAATATGGCGGCTTTGTGGAATTTGCCCATCCTGTTTGTGGTGGAAAATAACAAATGGGCGATCGGCATGGCGCATGAGCGGGCAACTTCCCAACCAGAGATTTACAAGAAAGCCAGTGTGTTTGGTATGCCCGGTGTCGAAGTTGATGGGATGGATGTGCTGGCAGTACGGGCGGTGGCACAGGAGGCGGTCGCCCGTGCCCGTGCGGGTGAAGGTCCCACGTTGATTGAATGCCTCACCTACCGTTTTCGGGGGCATTCCCTGGCAGACCCAGACGAACTGCGATCGAAGGCTGAAAAGGAAGCCTGGTTAGCCCGTGACCCGATTAAGAAGTTCGCGGCTTACCTGCTGGAGCAAAATCTGGCATCCCAGCAGGAACTGAAAGAGATTGAGAAAAAGATCCAGGCAGAGGTGGAAGAGTCAGTGAAGTTTGCCCTGGAAAGCCCGGAACCTAAGGCTGAAGATCTTTACAAGTACGTGTTTGCCGAAGATGAGTAGGAAAGTGGACCAATAGTGACCACAGTCATTAACCAGTACCCTCCTCAGGTTTGGGTAAAAATTCAGACCATAGGTTTCTGGATCTAGGAAATATTACCGGGATACACCGATGTGAATGAACGCTTCTAGCGATTGGCTAGGGGCGTTCTTTATCTAAATACCGATATAAATTCTATTTTTATAAAGGGAGTACAAAAAATACCAGATCATAAAATCCCAAAAAAGGGACTGGGAATACTGAGAACACCCCCAACCGTTTAGCAACACCAGAGCAGAAAGTCTTTCTCAAGCTGGCTTCCTCTCAAGCTGACTTGAACCCTAAATGGCTAATTGTGAAATCAGGCAACATTACCATTCCCTTTGAAACTATGAACCTGAAATATTTTTTGTCCACTTTTGGACTTTTAACTGTTGGGTTAGCGTTTTCTAGTACATCTGCCTACGCTTTTTCGTTTACAACCAACCTTGCTCCTGGCAGCACTGATCCTAAGGGAGACATTTTTCTTCAATCCGTTACCCTGGGCAATGGGACAGCGGTTAATAGTTTTTCTCTGGTCAATAAGGCTACCATTATCAACAACGATTCCTGGACAGGAGGGAACACAGGTGCTGCCAGCGCTGATCGGGGCGATAATGCCTCTGGTATCAAACTGGAAGCCGCAACGAATGCCAGTGTCGCAGCTAGTTTGGGTAACTTGAACCTGAACAATATTATTGATACCGAAGATACAGGCTCCTTCAAAATCAATGTTTCCTTTGAGCAAGCAGTTTCCAACCTGTTCTTCTGGGAAAGGGGGATGAACAGCAGACTTGGGATCCAGGCACTGGACGGCAGCGACAACCTGATTGGTAATCTGCTGGTGTTGGACAGCAGCAAATGGCAATGGGCAGGCTTCAGCATTGATACCACTGAAATTAGCGGTGCCCAGCGCGTAGGCTCTTTAGGGGTCAGCCTGGCAGATCTGGGAGTTTCTGGTCCCATTCAAAGCATTCAGCTAACTAGTAACCGCTCTTTCAATGGTCCAGACTTCAAAGTGGTCGGCGAAGCAGCCGCTGTACCAGAACCTACCACGATGGCGGGTTTAGCGATCGCCGGTCTTGGCATGGCGGCTGTCCGCCGTCGCCAGAACAAAAAAGCTTGAACTGGGTTTATAACGCTTCTCAAATGGGGTGGCTGGAATTCCAGGTAGCGGATGCGGGTGCCGGGTACTGGGTATCGGGTATCGTTCCCTCTCCTCTAACCCCCTTGCTAAAACGGTTTTTATACCCCCGGAATCTTGAAGATTCTGGGGATTTTAGTCAAGGTTTCTGCTTGAATCAGGCTTTAGCCAATTCAAATTTCAAACCACCCAAGACCTCTGAGGTTTTTGAAAACCTCAGAGGTCTGAGCGTCAGAGATCACGAATCTCCTCTGTCCTCAAAGTCGTCGTTCTACCTGCAACATGCGACGGTAAGAGAGCCAGCCCAGAATCACCATCACCAAGGAAAACACCACTAGAAACCAGAAGTGGATAGCAATTTCCTCTAACCCGTTCCCGTCAGCCACCACCTGGGTTAGGGCTTCATTCATGTGGTAAATGGGGTTGTAACGGGCGATATCCAGCAATACTTCAGGAAAAATAAAGGCAGGTACAAAGGCTCCGCCCAGAATCAGCAGTGGTACACCAAAGGTTGCCACCAGGGCATTCACATCTTCAGTCCGGCGAGCAAACTGGGTACCCAGAATAAAGCCGACACCAACGTAGGACAGAATACTCAGCAAGATAATGCTCCCACCCAGAAGCCAGGAGCCGCGAAATTGGGCACCCATTGCCGCGGCGATCGCCCCAATCAGGATTGTTTGTCCGATGGCGATTACTGCATGTGCCAAAAAGATTCCCAGAAAGTAGGAGGTGCCGCTCAGGGGAGAAAGGAATAGTCGCCGTAGGGTGCGATGCTCCCGCTCAGAGACGACCGTTGCCACACTGCCGCCCAGGCAACTAAAGAACAGCGCTGCCCCGACCAGGGTTGCTGGGGCTGCCCGTTCAAACGCTTCCTGAAAGGACAAATTTTCCTTTGCCCGTTCGGCATAAATCACCCCATTCAGCAGTAATATCGCCACTGGAAAGATTGTCCAAAAAACCAGGCTGCGTCGCCGTCGTCCCAGTTCGGTTAAAATGCGGCGGGCGATCGCTAAGGTTTCATTCCAGTATTTCATAGGCATTTTTGGCACTTTTCCAGAAAACACTGGTACATTATGTATCTCTTGCCTGACCGGGTGGTCTGTCAAGAATTTTTGTAAAAATCTTCAAAAAGATAATTCTTACAAACTCCTGTACCCGTCAGTAAAACTTGACAGACTAGAAATTTGACAGATTACCAGAACCAGAGACTGCATGACTCGGCTATTTGATTTTCCTGTTCAGCATCCCTTTTCTCGACGAACCATTCTCAAGTTATTCGGGGTTGGGGCAGTGGGAGGAATGCTTGGTTACTCCCGATTTTCTAAACCTCAACCCGCTGTCTTTCAAAAAGATTCTCTGACGCTACCCTACCATCTGAGCAAACCTCGGCGGGTCGTGGTGGTGGGCGGTGGGCTGGCGGGGCTTGCCTGTGCCTATGAACTGAGCCAGCGGGGGTTCAGTGTCACCTTGCTGGAGCGGGCACCCCAGTTGGGGGGGAAAATTGCCAGTTGGTCGATTCAGGTCAACGGGCATCCATTTATGATGGAGCATGGCTTTCATGGCTTCTTTCCCCAGTATTACAACCTCTGGAGTCTGGTGGATGAACTGAAGATCAATCAAAACTTTAAGTCCCTTAACTTCTACTCGGTGGTTTATAAGGGCGATCGCTACAAGCCCGAAGTGTTTCGTCCCAGCCATTCATCCTTTCCGTGGAACATTGTCGATCTGGCAATTTCTTCTAACAATCGTCTGCGCTGGGGCTTAAACCTGACCAAATACGAACACTGGCAGGTCTTTCGGGAGATCACAGGGTTTAATCCTCAAAGTACTTTCAAACGCCTGGACGACATTTCCGTCACCGAATGGGTACAACGTGACTTTCCCCGGGGACTTTATGACCTCTACTTTTTGCCCTTTGCTAAGTCCAGCCTGAATGCGCCAGATGTTCTCAGTGCAGGAGAACTGATGCAGTTCTTTCACTTCTATTTCTTCGGCAATCCAGAGGGGCTGGCATTCAACGGTACTCGACAGGATATGGGAACCAGTCTGGTGCAACCGATCGCCCAATCCATTCTGGATAACGACGGCAAAATCATCACCGAGGCGACCATCAGCAACATCCATTGGGACAATGGGCAAATTGCTTCTCTGACTTACCAGACTGGCAGCACCCACAACCTGGTCCCCTTCTGGGTGGATTCCAATCCGGTGCTAAACCAACAGTTGGGTAGCCTGCAATTCTATGGGGGTGGGGATGAAGTCTATGCCACAAACGGGGGAAATGATCAGGTGCTTTCGCTCACCTGCACCCACCAGGGCTGTACAGTCAAGCCGGAGGCAAATGGGGAATTTCATTGCCCCTGTCATGGTGCCGTGTTTGACAAAGATGGTCGGGTTGTCCGGGGACCTGCCCAACGGGATCTCGACCGTTACAAAGTTCTCAACCGGGAGGACAACCGACTGCAACTACTAGCCGTCAAGCCAGAATCGGCCCCAACGACCGTGGAAACCTTGACAGCAGACTACTATGTGTTTGCGGCGGATGTTGTCGGCATGCGCCGACTATTTGCCGATATGACTGGCGAGGTTTACCCGCAAGTCAGGCAGCAGGTAGAGCAATTAGCGATCGCCGATCCCTTTGCCGTTTGCCGCTTCTGGTTCGATCGCGACTTTGAATGGGAACAAAGCTGGTTCACTTCCCTGTCTGGCTACCGTCTCACCGACAGCATTACCCTCTACCACCGGATTCAGGATGATTACATCGCCTGGGCGAAAAAGACAGGCGGCAGCGTGGTTGAACTCCATGCTTACTGCTATAAGGAAAAAGAATTCCCAACTCAGGAAGCACTTCTGACCACTTTTGAGCAGGAACTATATGAGATTGTGCCAGATCTGAAAGAAGCGACCCTGCTACACCGGGAACTGGTCAACCAGAAGAACTTTTCCGGTTATCCCCCCGGTAGCGATCGCGATCGCCCCTCCACAGAAACCCCAGTCCCCAACCTCTTCTTTGCCGGAGACTGGGTTAAGATGCCCTTCCCCTGCGGGCTAATGGAACGTGCCATCAGCAGCGGCTTGCTTGCTAGCAACGCCATTGTGTCCCAGGAAAACTTACAGCGTCGTCCCCTGTTGACTGTGCGCCCAGAGGGGATGTTGTCGATGCTGACTTAGGTGTCAGTAAGGAAGTGAGGAGTGAGGGGTGAGGAGTGAGAAATGAGGGGGTGGGAGGTAAGTATTCGCCAGGAGTCGGTAGTCTCTCAACTCCATCTTCCACCAAATAATGGTCATCTATTAAACTCAAAATGCTTATCTTAATTCCCCCCTCTCTCCCCATCCCCATTTACATTCAAAATTCAAAACTCTCTCAACTCTTAACTCTCAACTTTCTCCTCCTTCCCTATGACCGCCGCTCCCATGTCCCCTACTCGGTTTGATGTTCGTCAGGCAGGAATTAATCCGAACCACTGGTATGTGGTAGCTCAGTCGGATGAGGTGAAGGATAAACCAGTGGGGGTGGTGTTGTGGGAGCAGGCGATCGCCCTGTATCGGGATAGCCAGGGGCAGATTCAGGCGCTAGAAGACTCTTGCCCCCATCGGTTTGTCAAATTGAGCCGAGGCAAGGTCTTGGGCGATGACATTGAGTGTGCTTATCATGGCTGGCGAATTAACGCTGAAGGTGGGTGTGCGGCGGTTCCTTGCCTGGCAGAGAACCAAAAGTTGCCAACTTGCAAGATTCGCCGCTACCCCGTCAGGGAGCAGGATGGATTCATCTGGCTGTTTCCAGGAGATTCCGCACTGGCAGACCAGATAGCCCCAATGGGAGTTCCCGAGTGGGAGCACTTGAATCACCTCGGCTCTTTCACCGTCATTGAAGCGGAGGCACACTTTTCTTACTTAATTGAGAACTTGATGGATATGTACCACGGGCATCTGCATCAGGACTGGCAGGCGTGGACAGGAGCCGTGTTACAGGATTTGGAAGAGACGGGCGATCGCGTGGATGCCCATTACCAGGCACAGAACTATTACCAGATCGATAAAATTTGGTCTGTCTCCCAGCTATTCTTTCCCCAACTCCGTCGCCTCCACCCCGATCCGCTAGATGTTAGTTACGTGTACCCCCACTGGACATCGCGCTTAGGAGACGATTTTAGGATTTACTGCCTGTTCTGTCCGGTCAGCAAAACCCACACCCGTGCGTACCTGGTTCACTTCACCTCCCTGGAAGCATTTCCCAATTTGCATAAGCTTGCGCTCTCCTTCCGCCGCTTAATTAAAAACAGCCTATTCAACACGGCAAGAGGGCTTCTAAAAGGTCTGGTTGTCCAGGATATCGTGATGATTGAAGACGAACAGCAGGCTTACTTAAAGAATCCTGAGTGCCGCCCCCATGAACTTAACCGCGCTCTTGTTAGTGTTCAACGTTTGATTCGTGTTCAAGCAGAAAAAGTGGTTTGAAGGCAGCTATATTTTTGGTTAGATCTAATATTTAGCCAAGGATACAGAAAGCGAGATAGCCTCAGTAACTGAATGATGCACCTCAGATTTGAATTGGCGGCTTCAGTTCAAAGGGTTTGATGGAGTTATTAGCCCTGACATTTGCTGCTGATCTTCCTCGCTATACTGAATGACAGCTCAATACTAAATATTAAAAAATAACCAATACCCAGTGGAGATTATATTCGATGGATCTTGTTCAAATAATAGGAGTGTTTCTTGCAAGTGCTTTAGGGGCAGGGACATTTCTCAAGTTTTCAGCGGAGAAGATAATCGAAACGGGGCTTCAAAAAGCTTTGCATAAAGAAACCCTTCTAACCGAAACCGATCTTGAGTTTAGGAAACGCCAACTAGAGGAATTCTATGGACCCATTTACGCATCCTTAAAATTAAGTTCTGAGATTTATCCGCTTTGGCTGAAGGGATCCTTTCAAGAAGTCGATCAAGATATCATCGCGTTATTCAAACGTCAGAATGATGAAATCACAACAATTCTCAAAACCAAGGCACATTTAATGGATGGAGGAGAGTTCCCACCGGAGTTCACCAAATTTATGACATCCGCTACGATATGGGGAATGTATTGCACACGGACAGACCATCCTTATCTGCCTGAAAATATTGCCGGTATGCAACAAGTTAAATGGCCCCAAGAATTTGAAAGTCATATTTTTACTAAAACAGAAGAGTTAAAGAAGACGTTAGATATTTTGTTGGTGAAATATAGAGCTAAATAGTGCAACTTAACAAGCGATCGCACTGGGATAGCATTGATTTTGACTACGGTATTTCTCAAACAATCCAACCAATTTTTCAACTATGACATTACTGGCAGCAAAAGTGGATGAATTGTTTGTAGAGTCGGATACACCTGATTCGCCTGGTTATGCTTTAGCTGTGATCAAAGCTGGTGAAATCATTTGCAAACGTGGTTATGGCATCGCCAATACAGTGCTTGACTTCATTCGCAACCACCAAAACCAGGTGGTAGGCTTCAATTTGGGAGCTGGAGACATAAAGTAAATCTACTTCAGCAAGCGTTTTTTTTGAGGCGGGTTTCTCGCAATATTAAATTATGTAAAAACCGGTAGACTCCTGTATTTCTACACAAGCTTTGGTTGGATTACTACTGGTACCCTCTTGAGATAGTTTTGTTCTATACCAACTTCTGGTAAAGTCCGATACTTTTTGGCGGCGGCAGGAAATGGCAGTGTAGAGAAGGCTTTTCGGTTCATCGCTTAATCAGCAAGCCCCTTGCCTGTAGGAGAGCGGCTTTTCTGTACCGTCAATGGGTAATCCCTATATAGGGATCGGCTTAGAATTGCATACTTGTATGATTTATGGCTAAAACTATCTGGAGTATTTTTCTTGCGGTAATGCTGCTGTGGGTGGCTCCTCAACTGCCTGTGCAAGCGGACCTTGCTTCTATTCAACGAATTCCCAATAGCTCACCATTTTTAGAAGGATTGCCCCTGGTACATGAAATGCCGCCGATTGAGGTGGCACGAATTCGTTCAGGGTTGCTCCCTGGAGTGGTTCTGGGTGGGCATCATGAAGGGTTTTTGAACGTTTTACAAGAACGCTATGTTGCTTCAGGTCTGTTAGATGAACGATTAGAAGAAGCGATACGCCGTTTGTTGGAAGATGAACTGAGTTTAGCGGGATACCAGGTTGTGCCCACACAAGTTGGTTCTGTATTTGAGGAACAGTTGGCAGAAGCGCCAGAACCGGGTAGACTCTTGTTGGGTGGCACGATTACTCAAACAACCCAAAACTCCTACAGTTCATGGTTGGGCGATCGCACGCGAGAGCAGCGAACGGTTCGTTGGGAAGTCTTTGACCGTGAACTCAATAAAGTGATCTACCGCCGTGAAACGATGGGTGAGGCAGAGGCGGAAGGGGTTCACAACTCTGCTGCCACCTATGAGGCAATCCGGTCAAGCTTTCGGGCATTTTTGAGCCAGCCCGATTTTGCCACACTGATTCAGCCGATTCCTACCCCCAGTCCTTCATCTACCTCAATGGCTCAATCGATTACCGCGATCGCCAGTGCTAATCGACCGCTCACGATTGAGCAAATTGCTGGACGTGCTATTCCCTCAATTGTGCGAGTTCGCACCCCCAGCGGACGGGGCACCGGCTTTTTACTCGATTCAGCAGGGCTGATAGTGACCAATCAGCATGTGGTGGGTTCGTCCTTTTCCGTCAAAGTGGATCTTTACGATAGTTCCACACGAACGGGGCGCGTGATTAAACGAGATGCCACCTCAGACATTGCCCTGCTTAAACTAGAAGGTGACACACCAGGAATTACCGGACTGCCCATCTGTCAGACGAATGCCGTCAAAGTTGGTGAAGCAGTGGTTGCTATTGGAAATCCTCTCTCCTTTTCCAATACCGTAACCCAGGGGGTTGTGAGTGGGTTTAGGACGGTCGCATCCCGTCACCTGATTCAAACAGATGCTGCTGTAAATCCTGGAAACAGCGGTGGTCCTCTCTTCAATCGCTATGGAGCTGTGATCGGGATTGTGACTGAAAAAATTGCCAGCAGTGGCGTAGAGGGCTTAGGGTTTGCCTTGCCCATCGCGGAATCTCTGCAAAAGCTCAATGTCAAAATCAACCCATCGGAGGGCACACCGTTGGATCCGTGTGGTAATCCTGTTCAAATCTAAATTTAAAGTTCGACTGTCACTGGAATATGATCGCTTGGCTGCTCTAACTTGCGGGGTTCGATGTCAATGGTACAGGCGATCGCCCGTGTATATAAATCAGGGGTGAGATAGATGTGATCAATCCGCCAACCGAGATTACGACGAAAGGCTGCCTGCCGATAGTCCCACCAGCTAAAGTGCCCGCCTCCCTGAGTAAATTTGCGGAACGCATCCTCCAATCCCAGATCCAGAACTGCCCGTAAAGTCTGCCGCTCTAGATCGGTTGCCATCACCTGTTTTTCCCGCCCGGTAGGGTCGTGAATATCAATGTCTTCCAGGGCAATGTTAAAGTCGCCACAAACCAGCAACGCCCCCGGTTGCTTCAGCAGCATTGCTTTGAGATAGTCCTGCAAAACTGCAAGCCAGCGGAGTTTGTAAATATACTTATCACTGCCAACGGAGGACCCATTAGGCACGTAGAGATTGACTACTCGAATGTTGGCGATCGTGCCAGCAATCACCCGTTTTTGCTCGTCAAAAGCAACGCTCTCCTCTCCCAAAACCGAGGAAAAGCCCAGGTTCACATCAGTTAGAGGATTGCGACTGAGGATGGCAACCCCGTTATAGCTTTTCTGCCCAGAGACATAGACGTGGTAGCCCAGTTCTACGAAAGGTTCACGCGGAAAGTTTTCATCGACAACTTTGGTTTCTTGCAGGCACAGAACATCAACCGGGTGCTCCTCTAACCATTTCACCACATGGGTCAGGCGAGTGCGGATTGAATTGACATTCCAGGTGGCAATTTTCAAAGCAAGTTCAACCGTTTACCAGAAAGTTTACATACAAAAGGGACGTTGTACTCAACGTCCCTACCCTTAATGACGGTTTAAGGATTAAGCACTATGCTTCGGCTGGATAGACGCTAACTTTCTTTTTGCTTTTACCGTAGCGTTCAAAGGTGACTACGCCAGCAATCAAAGCAAAGAGGGTGTCATCATTACCCCGCCCCACATTCTGACCAGGGTGGATCTTGGTGCCCCGTTGCCGCACCAGGATATTTCCAGCTTTTACAACTTGACCACCATAACGCTTAACGCCCAGACGTTGAGCATTCGAGTCGCGACCGTTACGAGTACTACCTGTACCTTTCTTATGAGCCATAGTTCCCTCTGCCTTTACCGATAACCTACAAAAATTGAGTCCAAAATCGAGTAGTTGCAGTCTAGTTAAGATCTGTTTACTCTTCTGCCGCAGTTTCTGGCTCGACAGATTCAACTTCCGCTTCAGCGGCTGGAGCTTGAGCAGGCTCTGCCTTAGCTGCTGGTTTAGAACTAGAGCCACCCAAGCTGATGCTATCAATCATGAGGCGGGTCAGTTCTTGCCGGTGACCTTGCTTCTTGCGGGTTTTCTTTTTGGGGCGCATCTTATAGACAATGATTTTTTTGCCCCGTAAATGTCTCATGACCGTTGCTTCAACGGTTGCGCCTTCAACCAGAGGTTGCCCAATACTAATTGTGCCGTCGTCTTGGACAAACAATACTTTGTCAATCGTGATTTGAGAGTCAGGTTCGGCGGCAAGTCGCTCTACATCGTAGAACCGACCTGGCTCTACCCGTAACTGTTTGCCACCCGTTTCAATAATTGCGTAAGAAGTCATGGAAGTGCTCTAGAAGTTGCCGTACAGGTAGCCTGGGGTTAAGTGTTTTGAGATAGAAGGTTTGAATTAGTAAAAGCTTCACAGATCAAACAGTCGGCTCAATATTAAAACCCGATACAGGCTTTTTGCGTCTCACCTGATCCGAGCAGGAATTGACAGCCAGTTATCCAGTATGCCTGGTTAAGGAGGGAGATGTCAACTAAAGAGAAGGCAGATTTAACACAGAGCGGTAGTGGGTTTCGACTTGCTGGAGTGTCTTTGAGGGGCGATCGCTTGCCCACTGGCTGCGTTCAAATAGCTCTTTTCTAAGATTGTCCACATCAATGGTGGTGACTTTGCCATTGGCTACAATCCGGTTTCCTCTCACCCAGGCGCTATCAACGGCTTGCGTCGGACGACCCAAAACCAGTAAGCCGATAGGATCGGTGCAGGGAAGTAGGGACAGGTTTTTCAGATCATACAGCACCAGGTCTGCCTGCTTACCCACCTCCAGGGAGCCAAACTGGTCTGCCATGCCTAACCCAGTTGCCCCCCCTTGGGACGCAATTTGGACTGCGTCGCGGGGGGTAATCCAGTTTTGGTAATCGAAATCGGTAATGTTGTGCAGGATGGTGCCAATCTTGATGGCTTCCAGCACGTCCTGGGAGTCGTTGCTGGCGGAACCGTCGCAGCCAAAGGCAACGTTGACCCCCGCCTGAAGGTACTTGAGAATAGGAGCAATGCCACTGCCTAGACGCAGATTGCTGAGGGGGTTGTGCACTACTGTAGAGCGGGTTTGTGCCAGAAGTTGGGTGTCTGCATCATCTAACCAGACGCAATGGGCAAGGGAAGTGCGGGCACTGAGGAAGCCAAGATGTTTGAGATGGGTGACAGCGCTACAACCATATTTTTCCTCTGCTAACATCTGCTGGGCTTTCGTTTCCAGCAGGTGAGTATGGCGGGCGAGGTGGTGGTGATCGCTCAACTCAATCACTCCCTCAAACAAGGCATCGGAACAAAGCTGTGTTCCTGTTGGTGCAACCAAAATCTCAATGCCTGCTTCAGGTTGGTGGAACTGCTTCACCGCCTCTTGCATTAACTCTAGCGATGCTTCCGTTTCCCGCAGATAGGGAGTGGTTTCCCGGCGAGCAGAGCCAGACGGAATACCGGCTGTCAGTGTTTCATCCTGAATCAGAGGACCGACGAAAGCGCGAATTCCAATTTCTTGATAGGCACGGACGGCAGCGGCGATCGTCTCCAGTTCACGACCGGGGATCAGCACTAAATGATCCACGACGCTGGTTCCTCCCGACAGAAGGGTTTCCACGGCTGTTCCTAAGGCACTCAGATAAACCTGCTCCGGCTCAATCGGGGGGAAATCGTAAAGTTCAGCTATCCATAGTTCCAATGGCAGGGGAGCAATTCCGCCTCGTTGCCACATTTCGGAAGAGTGGGTGTGGGCATTGACGAAGCCTGGAAGCAAAAGCTTGTCGCGACCCTCGATCGCGGTTCCAACAACCTCAAGGGCAGGAGCGATCGCCGCAATCCTACCATCCACAATTTGAACATCAACCGTCTCGTAGCCATCTTTTACCGGAATCAGGGCACTCTGGATTGTATAGTTCACAAGTTTAGTCCGTGGGTTTCAACCGAAACAGGTCTGAAAATGTAAATGTATTTTAAGAACTCTTGCCAGGAATACACAAGGTCTTGCAATGCCAAACGACTGGTAAATTTCTGATTCAGGAAGATGCCCACCATGACTTGTTAGATCGCTATCCTGCTTGGATTCTGAGCAAGGATTTCCCAGGCATCTTTTCTCACCAAGCCTCTCACGCTTGCAACTGATTTAGAACTGCTAGAGAAACCGTTGTCCTGGAATAAATTGGAACCACTGGCTTTTCCCCAAAAAATTTAGAGATGAAACCTGATCTAGAGGATTTGAAGATTGCCCCTCAAGAGATTGAAGGCTTAACCGGATTCGAGGTGAATCAGGTCTTCATTGGTGGGGCTGTGGGGGGGAGTTACCGCCCATCAATCTTTCGCTATCCCAAGCGGTTGGTTTCTTTTGCGATCGCCCAACTATTCATCTCAATACTGACCTTTATCTTTACCTTACCCCTTGGACTGTGGGTAATTCGTGATTCCCCAGGTGCAATCAACAACTTTTCTACCATGCAGCCATTTCTACTGGGCACGCTAGGAACCACGGCTGGTGTGATCTTTGCCTGGAATATTTATATGGTGTGGAAAGCAAAAACTTTGAAAATGCTGGCGCATCTTTTGGATGAAGTAGACCGATACAACGAGGTGATTCAGGCGGTGGATGTGTTAGATCGGTTGGAGGCAGTTGGGAACCAGCAGGCGATCGCCATCAATCGGGATCAGGTTCTAGAAGCACTCAACTTCACCCGTAAGAGCCTGGTTTGCGGACTCATGACCGAGCGCATTCTTCGCCAAAATCGGAAACTGCTTGCCCGTCGGTACGAACTATTTGCCAATATCGAAAGTAACCTGATTGCCCTCAAAACCCTGGAAGTGAATCATCAGGCAACCGAATATGCAGAACTCCTGAGTGAAGCCCTTCAAATTGGAGCCACTGTACATCGCGAGGTGCGGGAGATTACTTAACTTTCAACTCTCAACTCAAAACTTTCAACTCTCGACTGCCTACTCCCCCTCCCCCCATGACCAACCTAAACCGCTACTACAAAATCCTGGGTCTTCAACCGGGGGCTTCTCAGGTAGAGGTGAAACAGGCGTATCGCAATCTGGCGAAGACATGGCATCCCGATCGCTTTTCCCATGACCCACAGCTAAAGCAACAGGCGGAGGAGAAACTCAAGGCACTGAATGAGGCGTATCAGCATCTGAAGGAGCATCAGCCTTCAGACGAACAACCTCCAAATCGGGGGCGATCGCCTGCCCCACCGCCATCACGCCCAGGGGTTTCTGTCAGATCGTCGGGGGCGGAAGCTTTTTATCAGCAAGGGGCAGAGAATGTAAAAGCTGGCAACTACAAAGAAGCCTTGGACGATTTCAGTCGGGCGATTCGACTCAATCCAAATTATGCGGAGGCATATCGCTATCGGGGATTTGTGCATTCGCTATTAGGGTTTGAACTGGGGGCGGAGTCAGATTTAAGGAAGGCAGAAATATTAGGTTTGGAGCGCCGGGTATCCTTTACCTCTGAAGGGAAGAAAGCATCCCCTGGGGATAACGTTCGTAGTCCGTTTGAGCAGCCTGTTGCTCCGAAAAGATCTGCTCAGTCCCCTGCTTCATCTTCTCCGGGGACCCCCTCTCAACGAGTCCCATTCCTGAACTGGAAGTGTGTCCAAACCCTGAACGGACATGGGGATGCGGTGACTGTGATCGCGATCAGCCGCGATGCCAAGATGCTGGTTAGTGCCAGTCGGGATGCCACGATTCAATTCTGGAACCTGCGAACGGGTAGTCAGGTTGGTACGTTGTCTGGACACAAGTCCCCAATTTATTCTTTGGCGATCAGTGCAGATAGGCAACTATTAGCCACTGGTGGCGAGGATCAAACCATTAAGCTCTGGCATTTGCGGTCGGGCAGCCCAGTTAGGACTTTAATCGGGCACACGGATGTGGTGCAATCGTTGGCTATCAGTCCTGACCGGCAAATTTTGGTCAGCGGTAGCCGGGACGGTACAGTGAGAACCTGGAGTTGTAGCAGTGGTGAGTTATTACACGTGCTGAATGAACACGCTGCGCCGGTCTGGACGATCGCCCTTAGCCCGGATGGGCAGACCATTTACAGTGGTGGTGAAAGTCAGACGCTTAAATTGCACCACTTAAGAACTGGAGAACTGCTGCGATCGCTAACTGGGCATCCCGCCGCAATTCTCGCCCTTGCGGTCAGTTCTGACGGGCGCTACTTTGTGACGGGCGCAAACGACTGGCAGGTGAGGTTGTGGGATGACGGCTCCGTGGTGACAGGCAGTCCTATTGGCGCGTTTGCCGGACATCGGGGCAACGTAGGTGCGATCGCCTTCAGTCCCGATCATCAAACATTTGCCAGTGGCAGTGATGACCACACGATTCGACTTTGGACTATCGATCAAAGAGAAGCTGGCATCCTGACTCAACATAGGGCGGCTGTTACATCACTGGCATACAGCCCGGATGGGCAAATACTCATTAGCGCCAGTGAGGATAAAACAATCAGGATTTGGCAACGAGATTAAATCCTTTTTTTGATTGAATGATGCATCCAATCAATCACTCAGACCGTACCAGAGCCGTACACTGTCTGAGGGAAATTGCCCAATGATTTCTTCATACCCAAGCTTCAACCAATCACGGAATAGATTTCTACGACAAGATCCTGGAGTCATTCGTGACCTCATCAGCCAATTGGAATCAAGCTTAGGAATTGACCTGGGTGATATCATCCGAGAGGTGATTGGTGATGCCAGAACAGCTCCCGATCCGATGACAGCTCAATTTGTCGGACTTACCAAAGATAATAGCCTCGCATTTTTTAACAACGATAATTTAGCAAAGGTTACCACGGTAGATGTAACTGGACTGCAATACGGTGAAACCCTTTTAGGAGTTGATTTCCGCCCCAATACTGGAGAACTCTTTGGCTTAGGCAGCAGCAATCGCCTGTACACGATTGATGTCATGACTGGCAGTGCGACACAGGTTGGGACTGGTGCCTTTTCAGTTCCCCTGACTGGCACTAACTTTGGCTTCGATTTCAATCCTACGGTCGATCGCATTCGGGTGGTGAGTGATGCGGGGCAAAACCTGCGCCTCAACCCTGACACAGGTGCGGTGGTGGATAGCGATCCTCTATTAAATGGGATTCAGCCCGATGGGGACTTAAATGGGGCAACCCGTTCAATTGTGGGAACGGCTTACACCAATAATTTCACGGGAGCAACTGCTACCACCCAATACGGTATTGATGCCGAAACCGATCAACTCTTTATCCAAGCTCCACCGAATGCAGGTACTCAAACCCTGGTCGGTGCCCTCGGATTCGACTTTAGCGCCAATACAGGGCTGGATATAGTCACTCAAAATGGTACCAATACGGCATTTGCGGTTTCAGATTCATCCCTCTATTCCATTGACCTGACCACAGGGGGGGCAGCATTCATTGGCACCATTCAAGACAGAAGAACACCGCTGGATCTGGTTGGGTTTGCAGCCAGAAGTCCAATTGTAAAGCCCGACCCACTGACATCTGAGTTTGTTGGGTTAACTGATGACAGCAATCTGGTGTTTTTCAACTCGAATGCGTTGAACAATGTGACGCGAGTGGATGTGACTGGGTTAGAGCATTGTGAAGCCCTGTTAGGAATCGATTTTCGTCCCAATACTGGGGAACTTTTTGCCCTCAGCAGCAATAATCGGTTATACGCCATTGATATTGCTACTGGAGCAGCCACCCAGGTTGGTGAACGGTTTGCGGTCTACCTTGAGGGTGAGAATTTTGGCTTCGATTTCAATCCTACGGTCGATCGCATTCGGGTGGTGAGCGATGCGGGGCAAAACCTGCGCCTCAATCCCGATAATGGCATGGTTGTGGATGGCGATCCGCTGGTGGCAGGCATTCAGCCCGATGGTAGCCTCAATGGCGGCACCCGCTCAATTGTGGCAACTGCTTACACCAATAGTTTTACGGGAGCAACGACGACGGTTCAATACGGCATTGATGCAACCACCGATCAGCTATTGATTCAAGCTCCGCCGAATGCAGGCACTCAAACTCTGGTGGGTTCTCTGGGTGTTGATTTCAGTGACAATGCCGGATTGGATATTGTGTTCAGGAATGGAGTGAATACTGCATTTGCAACATCTAATTCATCGTTGTACTCGGTCGATCTGAACTCCGGATCCGCCCGACTGTTGGGTGAAGTTCGAGATGGCATCGCACCCGTCAATTTAATTGGCTTTGCTGCCGCAGCATAAGATTCTGCCCCCCCCGGCTCTGCCGGGGGACTGGTTCAAAACAAAATATTAGATTGCACTTCAAGAATCGATCATGGTCGTGTAGGAAGGAGTCTCTGGATGTATCAGTGCAAATGATGATTGCAATGCCTGGAAGCGATTTTCTACTTGGTGAATTTGAGGTGGTATTGTTACAGATTGTTCCGCAGATCTTCGGTTCGCTAACGTAAACCGATGTAACTGAAGTTTTTCAATCCGTCGTTGCACTTGTCCGGGGATCACAACAATCCACACATGGCGATCGCGCTTGACAGCATCCTGCACCATTGTTTCGATCGCCAGGGCGGCTGTGATACCAATCGTTGGGACTTCGCTGAGATCCAAAACCAGGATTTGATAGTCTTTAACAATCGCCATCCGTCGAGAGATAATCTTAGCGGCTCCGAAACTCATGGGACCCCCTAACTGAAAAAGTAAAATATCTCCCCCAGATTTTGTCAGGATTTCCTGTTCTGCCAGGCTCAGGTTAGCACACTGGGTTGGGTCTGTGATTGCCTGGACGCGATCGCTCTGCACATCCGTTAACCGCTTAATCGTCAGCAGGTTGGCAATAAATACCCCAACCACTACGGCGGTAATTAGATCGACAAATACCGTTAGCAATAGCACCAGATACATCAATCCAGTGCCCTTCAGGGAGAGACGAGGGACACGCTTAATAAAGCCCCAGTCAATAATGTCAACCCCAACCTTCAACAGCAGACCTGCCAGTACCGCATGGGGAATCACAGTGGTCAGGGGAGCCGCCCACAGTACCACCAGCAGGAGTATCAGTGCATGGATCATCCCAGACAGCGGTGTTTTCCCGCCTGCCTGGACATTTACCACCGTCCGCATTGTGGCTCCCGCTCCGGGCAACCCTCCAAATAGACCTGCCAAACAATTACCAATTCCCTGCCCAATTAACTCCTTATCCGAATCATGTTGGGTGCGCGAAATGCTATCTGCTACCAACGACGTCAACAGGGAGTCGATCGCCCCTAAAGCTCCCAACATTAAGCCGTAGCGCAACATATCTTGCAACTCGCTGAGGCTAAACATCGGCATTCGTAGTCTGGGCAATCCCGTTGGAATTGCACCAATCCGAGGAATATCGGCATTACCAAACATAACCACTGAGACAAGCGTGCCGACTATCAATGCCAACAGGGGAGAGGGCAAAATCCGGTTCAGCTTGGGCGGGGCAGTAAACACAATCACCAACACCAGCAGTCCCAGACCCAAAGCAACTGGATTGGGCTGGCTCAGGTAGGACGGCAATTGGTGCAGCGTTCCCCAAACCCCACCTGTTCCGCTATGGCCCATCAAGGGTGGCAGTTGCAGCAAGATAATAATCACTCCAATCCCAGACATGAAGCCAGAGATAACGGTGTAGGGCATGAGTGTGATGTATTGCCCTAAACGCATGACTCCAAACAGGATTTGAAACAGCCCGCCTATTATCACAACCGTAAACGCCATTGCCAGCCCAGTGTCAGGGTGACGGGCAACTAGCGTGGTGATCAGGGCGGTTGTGACAACGGTCATGGGCCCGGTAGGTCCCGAAACCTGGGCAGGGGTGCCCCCAAATAGTGCGGCAAAAAAGCCGACTAAGATCGCACCGTACAGGCCAGCGATCGCTCCTGCCCCAGACGCAACCCCAAAGGCGAGTGCCAGCGGCAGCGCGACGATCGCCGCTGTCAAACCACCAAATAAGTCGCCCCGAAAATTCCCAAACTCGATTTTGTTGATCAGGTGAATCGACACAATGTTATTGACCCCACTCTCGCCCTAAAGCTGTTGCGTTTAAGTTTCCTCCTAACATCATCCCTATAAAGTGACCCCTGCTACCCGTTTATGCTATGTACTAGTACAGCAAAATGAAAGTTTTACAAGGGGTAATAAGGTGAAACCCTTTCTTGGGGGCGAAGCCCCCAAACCCCCAGGTTGCAAAGTTTAGTGTTTGCAACACTAGTTAACAATTGCACCCTTAAACCCGGTCATATAGTTTGCTTGCGAAGCTAAATTCGGACAGACCGATTCCAGAATTACAATCCGGTAATCATAATCGGAGAGCCAGCATGTCTCTGAGGTTCACCAGCATCTTCAACCGTAATGGCAACGTTAGTAACTAGATCCTGGGAGCGGAAAGCCCTGGGGACTACAATCACCTGAGAAAAATTGCCCTGCTCATCTACCTGAAACACTTCTGTCAGAATGGCAGACTTGTCATCGGTGGTAAAAGGAGCATTCGGTTTCAGCACCGTCCATAGGGCATAGACCTTTCCAGGCGACAGGGGAGGCAAATTTTTCACCTCCAGCGTGGCTTCTAATGCGTTTGGATCGACTTTAACGATCGCAGATGCATTGCTGTCTCCTTTGGTTGCTGCCAGGGCATAGCTAAGACTGGCGTACTTCTGGGTTTCAATTTGGGCAGTCTTCACATCTTGCCAGAGGCGATAGTTATTGACTCCCAATGCAACAATGACAGCAGCGGCAGCAACTTCTAGCAAACCACGCCACGGTAGCTTTCTGCGCCCTTCTGGACGAACCCGTGGAGCTATCCTGGTAACTTCGGTTTGAACTTGGCTCAGAATTACTGAGCGCAAATGCTCAGGTGGCATGATCTCCGGTGGAGCATAGGTAGCTTCTAAAGCACTTTGCATCTGGGCAACTTCGGCTGCGATCGCCGGATTTTCTGCCAGGACTTGCTCAAATGCGGTTGCCTCCTCCGGACTCAAATCGCCGAGGACGTAGCCTGCCACCAATAGTTGTAACTCTTCCGAAGGCGTTGACATAGCCATCACCGTAACTATCCAGTAAAACTTGTAAGGGTTTGGCGTAACTTAAGCAGCCCTCTTCTGGCTCTCGCTTTTACTGTACCCAGGGGAATCTCTAATTGGCGGGCAATTTCTGACTGGCTCAGACCATCGTAATAAGCCATCCTCAAAATTTGCTGCTGGCTATCAGACAACTGAGCCAGGGCAGCCTGTACTTCTTGAGATTGTTCTGTTTGAGAGACGTGTTCCAGGGGAGTGTTGGATGAGGTCGCGTCGGCTGCGCCTGACTTCCAGCGATTGACCCGGTCACGAGCACTGGTGCGAGATCGCAGTCGATCAATTGCCCGAGATCGGGTCAAAATTGCCAGATAGGTTCTGAGCGATCCCCGGGCTGGATCGTAGGAACATCTCTTTGCCACAGTGAGAAAAATGTCCTGAGTTAAGTCCTCTGCTTCCTGGGCAATGCCCAAGGTGTTGAGCGCTATCCCATAGACCAATCCGGCATGGCGATCGTAAATAACACCCAGAGCATCAGTTTGACCATTACCTAATGCGACAAACAAATCTGCATCTGTTGGGTCAGGCAATGGACCGGCTGGACGACCAGATGGCTCAGAATGCATCATGCACACATAGCGAAAACGGTTTGCGGGAGCGAAGATTCGATCGGATTACGGCACTATAGCGTTTTTGAATCCACTCAGGTACATGGATTGGGCTTTGGTCGTTCAAGCTGTTTGGATAGGCGTTTAGAGGGGTAGGAAAATACCGCGCAGTTCTCCTGCCCGGTTCTGCCTGGTATGAATATCCACATATAACCTACCGTCAGCCAGAGCTTGCCGTTGCTCACTCGTAAGAGTATACTCCCCAGCAAATCTACCGCCGATTCCAGTCTGGTTGGGGGTAACAGTCAGCGCATACTGAAACGGTCCATTTTCTGTGGATATGCCCTGATGGATGTGAACTGCCGAGGTAATGTTGGGATTGGGAGGACTCAGCGGGTCGATGGCATAGTCACGCAAGGCGCTGGACAGCCCGTTAAAGTCACCCCGCACAACCAGGCGATCTCCCACTAACACCGCCCCCGCCACCCCATTTGCAGAAGTTGAAGGCAGATTGGGAACCACATTGTTTTTGGTCAGAATTGCCGCATAACGTTGCATGGAGCCGTCAGCCATCCCTTGAGCCAGCAAGACCGCTTCAGAGGCTTGCAAGTCTGTCATCAACTGCTGACTTATCGGCTGCAACCCTGAGTCTTGCTGGAAGTATTCAGATACGGTAGACGGCTGGCTTTGAGTCGGTAAGGGAGAGAGGCTGCTGCTCCAGGATGGAATGGGAATACCCATCAATACCACACAGGTCATTGCACTCAGGAAGAAGTAGAAAAAATTCCGCTTTGCTCTATTCATAGATGCTTAACCGCACAGGTGATAGGATTTCAACCCTTAATACGGAGCATTGAACTCTTTGGATGCATTGAGAGATCGCTGGAGCATTGAGAGATCGCGATCGCCCTTGAAGAATCACGTCTGGATACCCAGGCAGGTATCGCAACCTCAAGATACCTCGATTCTTGCACAGGGTTGGATACATAGAGCTTGGATAACTGAATTCTGCTTCAACAGTGACAGAAACACTCAAGGACAGTAGAAACACTCAAAGATGTAATAATCAAAAGATTGTTCGAATTCTGAGAAATTACGGATGCGATTCAGAAAACTTTGTGGGTCACCATCTCGTTGTCAAGAGGCAGAACCCCAGCTTTGCTAACTATTTAACAAATATGGAAATAGGAAAAATTACCAGCAATCGAACGCCAGCAACACACAAACCTTGCTTACTATAGGTTTTTATAGTTAGCATCTTTAAATTCCCTGTTTGATTAATAAAGCCACACCCTGATAAGCAGGGCTGATGTAATATGTACATGTTGAATATGCTTAGAACAATTTAACTTGACGTTCTCAGGGAAATCGCGCATCTACCCAGTCATGCAACTTGAGCTGGACGTTGATCTCAAATTCAGGTTTGGGTGAAGCGTTTTTGTTTTTTTGGTATTCACGTCTTTCAACGGTGTAATCATGGGTTCCTATCTATCCTCTCTGTCATCTCTCCCCCAACCAACCTCTAGCTTTCCTGAGCCGTCTCTATCAACTTCAAACTCACTGCTAGTAGAAAGCAATCCTCTAACTCCTTCGCGGCCCGTCCCCCGTCCCCTACAGTCCTCCTCCCTTCTCTTCATTGATGCAGAAGTGGACGACTACCAGAGCCTCGTCAATGGGGTTGTTGCGGGAACCGAAGTGTATATTTTGGATTCCGCTCAAGATGCAGTCAGCCAGATTACTGCTGTGCTAGCGGGGCGACAACAGGTTTCCAGCCTTCATATTGTTTCTCATGGTGAAGTTGGTGAACTCAGGTTTGGGAATAATTCACTCAACCTCTATAACTTGCAAGACTACGCCAACCAGATCCAATCCTGGAGTAGCGCCCTCACTCCCAATGCCGACATTATTGTGTACGGCTGCAACGTGGCACAGGGAGAGCTGGGAGCGGCATTTGTCCATAACCTCAGCCAGTTGACCGGAGCCGATGTGGCAGCCTCGAATGATCTGACCGGCAATGCCAGGCTGGGTGGTAACTGGATTTTGGAAGTCAGTACAGGCACTATTGAAAGTTCCCTGGCTTTCCAACCAGCAATTTTAGCCAACTATTCCTATATCCTTGTGCCTGTGTTGGATCAGGTGACCGGGACGATTAACTACCAATTTATTGGTGCCCCTACCTTGTTGGCACCAAACTTGAGCATTGCCGATGCTGATACTCCCCCTGCTACGCTAGATGGGGCGTTTGTCAATATCACCACTAATTTCGATTCCACCCAGGACCGTCTGGGAATTCAGGGACAAGCTGGTACCAGTGGCACAGTCAGTGGCTTGAACTGGAATTACAATACGACCTCAGGTGTACTCAGCCTCAGTGGAGTCGCGAGTCTTGATGTTTATCAGAGTGTCCTGCGCCAGGTAACTTATACCAACCTGAGTGGGGCATCGGCAGCCAATCGACAGGTTCAGTTTAATCTGGGATCTAGCTTATTGAACCCAGAAAACGGACACTTTTACGACTTCATTTCATCTCCAGACATTACCTGGACAGATGCTAACACAACCGCAAATTCCAGCACTTTCTTTGGTTTACAGGGCTATTTGGTAACCATCACCAGTGCCACAGAGCAGGAGTTCGTTCTGATCAAACTGGGGGGTAATGGTTGGATTGGAGCCAGCGATGCAGCCGAGGAAGGAACCTGGCGGTGGGTGTCCGGTCCAGAAGCTGGGATGCAGTTCTGGCAAGGGGTAGCAAACGGTAGCCCCGTCTGTGGAGGATATAATAACTGGGACGTGGGGGAACCGAACAACTTTGTCAATAATGGCATTGATGAAGACTATGCCCACATGATTGGCAATCCTGCCCTCGCTGCCAGTAGAGGTTTCTGGAACGACCTTTCAAATACAGGCCCGGGCGGCATCTACGCGCCGCTGGGGTATATGGTGGAATACGGTGGCTTGGCAGGTGACCCTCCTTTGCAAATCACGGGGACTGTCACCGTTGACCTGAGTGGAGCCACTACCCCACCAGCCACCTTCAGCATCAACAATGTCCAGCGCAGTGAGGGAACCCGCGCCAATAAGGAGTACACGTTCACCGTGACCTTATCGGCAGCACTGGGTCAAGCGGTGACGGTCGATTACTCAACCACTGATGGTACAGCCACGATCGCCGATAATGACTATATCGCCACTAATGGAACATTGACCTTTGCTCCCGGTGTAACTACCCAAACGATCACAGTTACGGTGGTTGGGGACAGCAAACTGGAGGGCACAGAGCGGTTCACCGTCAACCTCTCTAATCCTACTGTTGCCACAATTGCCAACGGAACTGGTACAGGGATTATTGGAGATGATGACGGCAACGCCCCCGACTTCAATCTGGATGGTAACGCCGACATCCTCTGGCGCAACACAATCACAGGTGCAAACAAAATCTGGCTGATGAATGGTTCCTCTGTGGCTCAAGTGGTTGACCTACCTAGTGCAGACTCAACCTGGAGACTGGAGGGATGGGGTGATTTTAACGATGACGGGGTCGATGACCTGCTCTGGCAGAACATTCAAACATTTGAAACAGGCATCTGGCTAATGGATGGAACCTCGATTGGCTCTATTGCAGTCCTGCCATCCACTGGTACAGCAAACTGGTCTGTTGAAAAGATTGCTGACTTTACTGGTGATAACCAGGTCGATATTCTGTGGCGCAACAGTGCGAATGGAGAAACTGGCATCTGGCTGATGCAGGGTGCAACATTCACTAATGTGGCACTGTTACCGACATCAGTCGTGGATTGGCACATCGCTGGGGTTGGCGATTTTAATGGAGATAATGTTCTCGATATTCTCTGGCGTAATCGTGTGAATGAAGAAACCGGAGTCTGGATCCTAGATAATACCTCCCTTGCCGATGTAGCCCTGCTTCCATCATCTCCCCCCAGTTGGGTGGTCGGTGATACTGCTGATCTCGATGGAGATGGCGACCTCGACTTCTTCTGGTACAACACCGTGAGTGGACAAACTGGCATCTGGCAAATGAATGGATTGACGCTTCAATCTGTGGTGATTGATTTGCCAATTTCTCAAGGTTGGGAAGCTAAAAATATTATTGACCTGGAAGGAGATGGTCAACTAGAAGTCTTTTGGCGTAACAATACTTTGGAGGCTAATGGCATCTGGCGCTTGGCAGGTACCAGTTTTAGTAGCGCTGAACCTTTACCATCGGAAACTCTGGGATGGGAGCCTTCCTTCGATGGTTGATCAGCCCTACCTGTGCTTATAAATTACTGCCTTTGGATAAGGCAATTGACGACAACCCCCAGGGCGATCGCCCCTGGGGGGTTATATCGGAAAACAACTTACTTACTGCCAGTTAACTGCTCTACTAAAGCAAGAACTTTTGTGCGGCTGAGTTTTTCTTCACCCTGAGCGAGAGCATCCAAGGTAGCATGCGCCAGTGCCAGCGGAATTTGGCAGAAGTTGAGCGCCGGACCCAGGGGCAATGCACTGGTATAGGCATCTGCCATCGCCAGATTGCGGCGGGCGTAGGTCTGCATCCGCTCATTGGTCCAACCATCGGGGTAAAAATCCACGCCCCGGTTCTTATCCTCCAAATGGTTGCGCAGGATGTTCACCGCCTGTAGACCACGCCCAAAACCCACGGCATGAATTCGGTTAGTCTGAGTGCCGTCATACCAAGCCCACAAATCAGACAGCAGTAGCCCAACCGCACCGGCAACACTCATGGTATATCGATCCAGATCTGCTTGGGATTGAATTCTCCAATTGTTGGATGCCCAATACGCCATGCGATCTGACATGGCAGCCGTTGCATCCCAGACACGGGCAGCAATTGTATTGGGTGCTAGCATTGCCCACTCGCCGATGCGGATGCTGACCTCTGGCAGTAAGGTCGTATATTGGCTCAATTCTGCCGCCAGGTCATCGACATCAATGCCATCCGTGGCTGCCTGCAAAGTTAGACTAATCGTTTGCAAAAGCTGTGCTTTGAGGGGATTATCCAGATCTGGATGATCTTCAATTTCATCAATAGCACGCATACAGAGATAGGCTGAGGTTACCGCTTCTTGCAGTCCTGCCGGAAGACGGCTGATAGGGATATGAAACGTTCGACTGGTTTCTTGTAAAACCTCTAGGGCATTTTTGTGCAATTGCATCAATTCACTCCTCCAAACCACCAGACCAAGTTCGCTCTCAATATATAGCAAAAAACTTAATTTTTTTTGAAAGAGATTTGCATGGGATTCAGCTTTTTCGAGACATCCACACCGTTTAAACCTGTAGAGTTATGAGACTAACTGTGAGAGTATAAAGAGAACCTCAATGTTAAGTTTAAGATTTACAGAAATCTGTCTGACTAATTGCAACTGCTCATGAAGGTTGGTTCGCATCAGTAAACTCTACGAATTTACCAATCCTGTTGTCAAAAATATAGTAACTTCTGTTACTGACCCGCGATCGCCAAGGGATGTTCGGAGTCCACTGTCTAACCATCCATACACAGGAAACCCCCAGCTTTCCTGAAAAATTGCCTTCACCTTTTGTTAAGGTCATATTAAGCTCCTTTGATGAGAAGAGATGCTAGAGTCTGTCTCAGGTAAACGCCTTGTCTTGTGGGAATTGAATGATTAGATAGAATACCGTATAACAATTCTCAATCCAGGGAGAGTACTTGCCAATAAGGAAGCCGAGGAGTCAGACGACTGAGGATATGCCACCGTTGAGTAGGAACGGTTAAATCTGAATACTTGATGTCTATTTTTTGCTTACAACTTTCTAAGTTTCTTCCTCTATCTGGGTGGTTTTGTGAAAGAACTTTTCGTATGAACGATTAAGAGGGTGTTTGAAAAGTCATTTTTGTCATTCTAAGTGGAGACAAGCATTCAGGGTTTAGGGCAATACACTGAGATGCGGACGTGCGGAAACGCTGACACGAAGCCTTTGCTGCGGCTTTGAATTCTGTGGGAAGCAAGCTACAGACGAATAATCAGCCCCGATTCAGTAATACTGGAATTTCAATTGCAAATTCTGTGCCATTACCAGGGCTGGAAAAACATTGGAGCTGACCACCATGTTTTTCGGTAATGATTTCATAGCTAATCGATAGTCCCAATCCGGTGCCTTTGCCAACGGGTTTTGTCGTAAAAAATGGCTCAAATAGCTGTTTCTGCACTTGTTCTGAAATACCCGGACCGTTATCAGCAATCTGAATCATGACCCAATTGGAGTCAAGTACCTTAGTCCGGATCGTGATCGTTGGTAAACGGCAGTGGGCACCGGTTGAAGAGGTGGATGAAAAGCAATCTGAATACTCCGCCCATTTCCCATTTCCTAGCGCCTCTTCGATCGCGTCGATCGCATTCGTCAAGATATTCATAAACACCTGGTTCAGTTGTCCGGCATAACACTCGACCAGGGGTAAATTGGCGTATTCCTGAATCACCTGAATTTCGGGATGGTCGGGTTTGGCTTTCAGCCGATTTTGCAGAATCATCAACGTACTGTCGATACCTTCGTGGATATTGACCGATTTCGTCTCCGATTCATCCATGCGGGAAAAGTTGCGTAGAGAGGAAACGATGGACTTAATCCGGTCGGCTCCCACTTTCATAGAGGTCAGGAGCCGGGGCATATCTTCTACCAGAAACTCAAGATCAATCTCCTCAGCTTCTATCTGCACTTCAGAAGCAGGATTGGGATAGTGTTTCTGGTAGAGTGCCAGCAACCTTAGCAAGTCCTGAGCATAGCCGTTGGCATGACTGAGATTGCCATAAATAAAATTCACTGGGTTATTAATTTCGTGGGCAACTCCAGCAACCAACTGTCCCAGGCTGGACATTTTTTCATTCTGTACCAGTTTGGATTGGGTTCTTTTGATATATTTCAAGGCATCTTCCAGTTCTTCTGCCTGTTGTCGCATTTTTGCCTCTGAGTGCCGTAGCATATCCTCTGCCCGCTTCCGCTCAGTAATATCCCGTAAGATGACCACATATTCGGCAATCAGATCGGGACGATCTGCCTTTGAAATGGCAATTTCGACGGTTCGTTGCCCGCCATCCAGCAATTTCAGAATCTGTTCACTTTGAGGTGACCAGATCTCTGGGTTGCCACTCAATTCCAGCAGGAACTCTGCCAGGGGTTGCCCTATTAAGGCTGAGCCATTAAGCGCAAACAGTGCTTTTGCTGCCGGATTGACCTGGTGAATCACTCCCTGCTCATCCAGTACCAGAATGGCATCGCGGGCAATCATAAACAGTTGTTCTGCCTGTTCCCGCGCTTCCATCACAGCAGCCACCTGGGGCAGACTCGTCCAACAAGCGATCGCAACCCCCACAAAGGCGATCGCCAGTAGCAAGACGACAAACAGATTGGCGTTATTATCCAATGCGGAACCATCTAACCGGGCACGCACAAACCAACCAGTGCAGGTGGCTCCGCAAATCAGCAGGATCAAAACACAAACCTGACGCAACATCAGGTCAGAAAACTGGTGCAGCACTGGTCGTTGATAGTGCTGCACCCACCAATCCAGTCGGAATAGGGGAATCTTTGTCTGCCTTAAAGCCGCATCCATTCCCAGGATGGCGATCGGCAGCAACAGTCCAATCAGTAAATCTTGCCAACCCCATGCCAGACCTCCCACAATCAGAACGATCACCTCTACCACACAAAACAGTAGCGACCAGCGGGACCAGCGAGCTTCCGGATGCTTGCGGCGCAGCCACATGCCGAGATGCACCCCAATCATGGCAATCAGGTAACTGGTGCCTGTCACCATCACCACACGGGAAACGTCTCCCCACACCAGGCAAGCCACGCTCAACGTTCCTGTGAACGCCAGCCCAGGTGCCAGCACCCCCCGTCGGGAAACAAAAGAAAACAGGGGTGCCAGATAGCCATCGAGAGACAGTTGATAGAGCACACGGGGAGCATTGGAAACTGCGGTGGCAGAACTTAACAGGCAACCAGAAGCGATTAGAAACGTGACTAGAATGGGAGCGGCATTTCCCCAAAAGGGTTGAGCCGCCGCTGACAGGGTCAGAAATGGGCTATCACCCAGGCTAGGAGACGTTGCCAGACGCATGAGCAGCCAGGAACCCCCCACATAAACAATTGGCAGAAACAGAGCAGCCAATGAAAGGCAGCGTAAGGTGACGGACGGACGGCGGCTATCGGCAACAAATGAAGAGGCGGTTTCACAACCATAAACGGCATACACCGCCACAAAAAACCATTTCGCCCAGTTCTGGAACTGGAAACCTGACCAGGTAGACGGGACTAGACCAGGGCTTTCCGGGGCAACTGCCAACCATCCCAGCCCTTGAGTGCAAAAGAGCAGTAAGAACCCGATCGCCGGTAACACAAAAACCAGATGCAAAATGCTAAGTGATCGGGTGCCACTAAACGCAACGATGAAGGGAATGGCGGTGAACCCTACTTTGAGGAGCCATACAGGACAATCAATTCCCAATGGTGCCAAATTGGCGGTAATCAGGTCAGCCAGGATGATGGCATTCATCGCTGGCACTGACACCCAGCCGATCCAGTAGCCGATCGCCACGTAGCGAGCCAGTCCTGGGTAATGTTTCAGTAATCGGGTAGTGTAGTTGGGCGTTCCCCCCGAAACATCCTGCCAGTGGGTTCCCAGATGCCTGACCTGCAAGTTCAGCATGATGCCAACAATGGCACCGGGAATCCAAACCCAGATTGCCTGGATACCTAGATCGTGATGCATTCCAGGTTCAGTACCCAGCCACAGGAGCAAGCCACTCAGCCCAAAACCACAAGTTTCAGCAGCACTGAGGCTTCGAGGTAACCGTAAGGACGAAAGCGAGTTCGGGGATACAGGTGAGCTGTTAGACATGAGAGCACAGGCAGCAGATTTGTTACAAAAGCTGAAGAAAGTGTTCCCTTAAACACGGGTAAGCTCACAGGGATCAGTGGAAGTGAGGGGGAGGGGGGAGTTGAGAATTTTGAGTTGAGAGTTTTGATACCGATTTAAACGGATTTGTGGGCACGTCAAAGTTCAGGAGGGGCTTGGCACTGCCAAGCCCGTACCGGGATCTGTTGTGGTAATTCAAATTGGTATGAGTTGTGGCCATAGCCACCTGATTTAGGACGGGGTGCAGGGGTGGAACCCCTGGCTGAGGGCAGTGCCCCCACACCCCCTTTAACCCCCAATGTACTAAGTAACCTGGCGATAGCTATATAGATATGACAGGTGGTCAATGGTGAGTGGCGGCTTTAGGAATAGCTACCACCTCTCACCTACCCTCGGCTGCACTTCAACGTTTGTAGACAATAAACCCAGCGATCGCATCCAGTAATGCTTCTGGTTCGTCTGCACGGATGGCATGACCACTATTTTCAAAGATGCGCAGGTCTGAGTTGGGAATCAGGTTGGCAATTTCTTCGGAAAATTCTGGGGGGCAGATCCAGTCGTGGCGTGCTCCGATGACTAAGGTGGGTGCGGTGATTTTTGGGAGCTGGTCCCGCACATCATAGGAGCGTAGAAATTGCCCAAAGGCAATGTTAATCGCATCAGGGGAGACGATCGCCCGTTCCCAAGCCTTAGGCGGTGCCGCATCCGGGTCTGCTTTGAGGGAGTAGAGGGGACGCATGATGCGGAAATAGTCTCTTAACTGGTCTTCGCTGGTAAAGGTACCGTCCCAAAGATGTTGGGCGATCGCTTTCTGCTCCTCTGTTCCCCGCTCTGCCAGAATTGCCTTTGCCCGCTCTAGAAACCGGAAATCGGGTACGGTCACAATCGCAATCAAATGGGACACATGCTCTGGATAGCGGCTGGCATAGGTAAGAGCAACCATGCCGCCGTAGGAAGCGCCGATTACAACAATCCGATCCAACCCCAGGTATTGCCGTAGAGCCTCCATGTCTTCCACATTGTTGTCCAGGGTGTAGGTTTCCTTTGCCCCCCGTGCCGATCTGCCCTGCCCCCGGTGGTCAAAATAGACCAGTTGCATCTTCCGACTCAGGGGCGAAAAGGTGGGCTTAAATCCGGTATGGTCTGCCCCTGGTCCTCCGTGGATCAGGAATGCAACTGGCTTCTCCCGCATTTGTGACCCGTCTGGCACCAGTCCTGAACCTTCTACGTCAAAGTAAATTTCAGTGTCTCGGATTTTGGCTTTCATGGGCAGTGATGCTAGAGGTATCAGGTGTCAGGAATTATAGTCTGCTATAACTGCCGCCAGTTTTCGGTTTGCAGCCCAGGTACTCGAAATTCTCGCTGGTTGGCTGTGACCATCAGAGGATTGTTCTGAAGTGCAGTTGTCGCTATCAAGACATTGTAAGCACCCATTGGTTGTCCTCGAGATTTAAGGACGGCGCGGATTTGAGCCGCTTGTTCGGCTTCTACCGTGCTGAACGGAAGAATGATTGCAGAGGCTAGAGGACTGGCGATCGCGGGTTCAACCTTTTGAACCCGCTGAGGATTAAGTACCAAACCATAACGTAACTCCATGACAGTAATGGCAGAAACGGCGATGTCAGCCGGTGGAGTTCGCTTGAGCCTAACTTTAGTGCCAGCTTTACCTCTGATGAAGTCGCTTGAAGTCGCTGATGACACAGGTATCGAGTAGGTAGCGCATTAGAACAGTTTCGGTTCATGAGGCGGAAGGAGTTCATTCCGGTAGGACTCAACCGCAGGAAAGTCAGGGGTTCCTTCGTAGGACAAGATAACCTCCGACCATTGCGAGGTGGAAATGGGTGGTGCTTGGATGGTCTGACGTAAGGCTTGCAGAATTAAGGTTTGAAGTGGAACGTTGAGCTGCGCCGCTGGACGGATCACGTCTTGCTCAAGATCTGAATCTGATGACCAAACCTTGTTAAAACAATCTTTTATTCGAGGTGTCCTACGGTTCTATCTCTGCAAGATTCATTATATTTACCAACAACAAGGTGTTATATTGCATCGCAGCTTTGAATGAGCTATCTCCTCTTATAGAGGGGCTTCAGGTTAAGTCCGGTGATAGACAAAGATAAGGGCTAAGTTTTTCCTGCTTTCCTGCCTTCTCTCTCCCGTTGCTCATCTGCCAGCCAAATGACAACTCCTTTTGCAGACCAAGATGCGATCGCCTACCTCCGTTCTCCCCAAGCCATTCGAGAACGATGCGGGCAATTATTTGAGTTGGCTTGTGCTGACCAGTTGCGCTGTTTTCGGTGCAATTTGAGCCAGCTTGATGGAACGGCTGACTATGTAATCCAGGTCATGCGGGAAACCTACCCTGACCTCGATATCCCATTCCATAGTCGCTGGCGACATTTTGAAGTGGGAAGTACCTCTCGATTAGCTGACCTGGAACGGCAATTGACCGATTTAACTCCCCTGGAAAAAGCCTGGGCAAAGTTTGATTTAGCCATTACAAGCGTATTACTGGATGCCGGGGCGGGTGCCCAGTGGCAGTATCAAGAACCTGGAACGGGCGAAGTATTCAGGCGATCGGAGGGGTTGGCAGTTGCCAGTTTCCATCTGTTCTGCCAGGGCTTGTTTTCCAGCGATGCAACCAATCCCTTACAGGCAGATGCAATCGCCCTTCACCAGCTTTCAGCCGAAAAGTTAGCAAACGGCTTCCAGGTTAGTGCAGCCAATCCCTTAATCGGTATGCAGGGACGTACAGAACTACTGCAACGCCTGGGTCAAACCCTTTCCCTGCACCCAAAGCTGTTCGGGCTGCAAAATCCCCGTCCCGGTTACCTGGTCAATTACTTGTTAGATCAGACCCAGAATAGTCAACTAGAAGCCAGCACTATTCTGCAAGCCATTTTGGAAGGCTTAGGCGACATCTGGGCAGGGCGCATCACCCTTGCAGGCGTTAATCTAGGCGATGTCTGGTACCACTCTGCCCTACTGCCCAATGCGACTCTCCCCCCCTCTCCCCTCTCCCCTCTCCCCTCTCTCTCTTTCATTCCCTTCCACAAACTCTCCCAATGGCTCACTTACTCACTATTAGAGCCATTACAAGAGCTGGGAATCACCATCACCGGGTTAGACGCTATGACTGGATTGCCGGAATATCGCAATGGTGGCTTATGCGTGGATATGGATCTTTTACAGATCAAAGACCCCCTTGTGCTTCAGCAACCCCATTTACCCAGTTCTGAAGTCATTGTGGAGTGGCGAGCCTTGACTGTTATCTTGTTAGACCTGATTGCAGAAACCATCCAGAAAAAACTCAACCTGTCCAGCACCGAACTTCCCCTGGTCAAAGTCCTGCAAGGCGGCACCTGGACAGCCGGACGCAAAATCGCTTCAGAAAAACGTCCTGGCGGCGTTCCACCCATTCAAATTGAAAGCGATGGAACTGTATTTTAATCAAGCCTCTGGCTTTTGTTGTAGGTTCGGTTGAAGCATGTAGCTTGCTTCCCCGCAGAATAACCCAACATCCAAACCACGCCAGGGTCTGTGGATGTTCAGTTTGCCGAAGCCGAAAGCTAATGAGGAAAAGCTTGACGGTGTTCAACCCGACCTACGAGATGGGCGATCGCGGGATGACGACATAGCCAAGTTGGGGGCGTTAAGAGGCAGGCTTGTCTAATTTTGGCTTATTTTCCCACTCCAGGGTAATTTCTAAATTGGCAGTGCCTGTACCCCTGACAATGGCGGCAACTAAACTGCCCTGCTCAATCCCGATCGCCAGACCATATTTCACTGTAGCTTTGGTTGGCTTTGCCGCTTGAATTGGCGCTACTATGACTTGGGAAATTTTGGCGATCGCCTTACCCACGCATCAAACGGTAGGGTGCCTGCCTTGACTTTTTCCAGCCCAGTTTCGGTGACTTCAACTTGAGCGATAACGCCATCACCCAGGTCTACTGGAATCAATTCAGTCGGCAAATCTGCATTTGGCATAGATTGTTTATTTATAGGCTGCTCATCGTTTTAGCTGCACAGTCAGTTTGTCCAGAGGGGTAATTTCGTATGGGCTGATGAAGCTGGCTGAAGCAACATAACGTTCGCAATCACCGGACACCAATACCTTTATAATGCAACAACCATACTGAATTGTTCCGGTGCATTGCGATTGTTAGGTTTAGTTTGTGCCAAGTAGTTTCAGTGCCAGTGCTTTTGCTTTGTCTATTGGTAACTCTTTTTCTTCAATATGTTCACCGTGGCTTAGCTGATCACGGATCTTTTTCATCTCTAGGAAGCACGCTACATCACTCTCTTCAATCCTTTCCCAAGCAATTATTGAGCACCAATGGAACCGTTGCGATAAATTTTTCGAGTCCACAAATATTTTTTCAAAAAACTTTGTAGCTGGTTCTTTTACACGATCAGGCACATTGAAAGCTTCTTGCACGTTGTTACTGTAATTCAATGACTTATATGTACTGTGAGTGTATCTCTCTATAAATTGAAAGTAACCAAGGAATTTTTTCAATTTATCAGATTCATTAAGAGCTGCATAAAAATGCCTACACGTATCTTTAGTTAGAACGGGCAATAACCCTTTCGATTTTTCTAATGATGTGTTGATTTGTTCAAGACTTTTCGGAGAAGACACATCGAGGCTACCGCTAAAAGTGAATTTTAGGTCAAAAAGTGTTTGCCCTTTGCTTGTGACACCGAAAATACTGCGCTCTATTGGTACAAGATCGACTTGCTGTTCTAGTGTCGAAAGATGAACCGTTAAAGATGTCACGATACCTGGAATAGCTTCGTCTTCCCACTCCCTAATTTCTTTTTTGTCAAAAGCATCATAAGTATAAATACAGCCATCCTTTTCCTGCCTATATCCTCCTCGCAATTCCCTTGGAGAAGCTTCTCTAAAATAAAGTAAGAGGAAAGGCGGATTTACTTTCTTATCAGATAACCACTTCTCCTCATCTTCGGCAAATACGTCCCCAACTAATATTTTTGAAGCTTTATTAATTGATTGAGCGATTACAACAGTACAACGATCTGCGATAGATACCACGTCTGACTGCTTTCCCTCGCAGTCTTGCTGAAATACCATTCCCCGCAATGAGTAAGCTCTAAGAATCCCAAAATGAACTGCTATCACATCAGTCAAGGGATACTCAGTGTAACCCATAGCTTCAATTGCATATCTCGAGAGAGTCATTTCGTCTTCGTAATTTGTGATTTAACACCTAACGTTGCCCATCACCCGCCGCAGATAAGCTTTGCGTCACGGTGTGCATGGGCGTTGTTATGCACCATTAGGTGGTGATGATGGGTCAAATCCATCTTCTATTGCTCGATCAAGTCCGTCCAACAATTTCTTTGCTATTTCAAGCCCCTTAGCCCAGTCAACGTCCTGTTCTTCTTCGCGAAAATGTGCGGCATGAGCAGCGCGATTACGGAGATCACGAAAAAAACGAAATTCATGTGCCGTTTCGTGCGGGATGTACCCCTTTATTGCAAGATTGTCTATGAGATGTGGAATTTTGCGGGATAAATCCATTAAAGCCCTCCGACCAATCTCGTCGCCGGGTGTTACCGTCAGTCTCAATAATCGTTCCTCAACAAGGTTGTATGCTTGCAGAACAGCCGACTCAGGAGAAATCTGAAATAACGGATCGAGTGCATGTTCGTTCTCTTCAATTTGTTGAGCGAGTCCGATAAATGCGAGTTCATCTTGCGATAAGTGTGATTTCAATACATCTGACAAATCAACACCATACTCATCGCTAAGTATCCTTTTTAAAAAAAGATTATGCATTCCAGGTAGTAGAAAACGCTCTCTGCATCAGGAAATCCAAATCTATGCTGAATTGTATTGCGATCGTCGATAAGCAATTCAATAATTGGACGTTCCGGCACTATGACATTATGATCAGCAAGTTTGTCAAATACTTCCCAGATGCCAATTGTTTGAGGCTGTTTTGGCTTATAAATACTTTCGCCTTTGTCAATCAACAAGTCTTTCAAGATCAGCTCGACTGAATTGGCTAAGTGCAGAATAACAAATTTGAATTTTCGAGGCTTATTGGCGCGGTAAAGCTCAACCGCGTGAGCAATCAATTCCATCGAACTGACAAAAAGGGGAGATTTATCGCTCATGGCTGACCCGTCAGGTACATAACAACATCATGGCGCATAACTATTAATAGACTGAAATTTTCTGCCTAAGATCCCGTAGTAGGTGGATAGGGAGAATGGTTCGGTATAATACCCTAAATTTAATACTTATGCAGATTATTTCCGCATAGTACCCCGCTCAGGCTAGATAGCCCGAATTTTTCGGCATAATTTCAGATCTTTAGAGAGATGCACGGCATCTTTATCTTGGATGCCAACTGATCGCTTTGCGCTACAGCCCTCACCGATGAGTCAAGGGTTAAAACTTACTGTACAGAGCTTTGCTGTAGCTCTCCACGCTCCGGGTGGATCTACAGCAGGTTCCATAGAACTGTCAGCCCAGCACGATCGCCCTTCTTCCAAAAAGCCGAAGATTTTGCTTTGACACCAACAGCTAAAAACCAACTACTAAAAACTACCTGAAAATGTCCTTCCGCTTCTGCACCCAGAAGGTAATCACCAGATAAATAACTGCATGGAGACAGAGCATTCCCCAATTGAGCCACAGGTTATTCCAGGTTGGGCTATAAACATTGCTGGCTTCAAACGGAAGTGGAATTGTGCTGCCATCGGGAAGTCGGGTAGGTTCTGGCACCATACTATTCACATCGACCAGACTGCCATAGCCACCAATTGACCAACGACTTAGCATCAACCAGGAAACTTTACTGGTAAATCCTTCGATGCTGAACAGCACACCGGAAAAAATAATCTGAGGCAACAGCAGTAGGGGCAGGGCGCTGTTTGCCTGAGTGCTATTGTGGACGATTGCCGAAATCATTAGCCCCATACTCATGCAAGCAATCAATGTGAGAAAAGTCGTTATTCCCAATCCGGCACTCCACGGCAGCAAGGCTGAATTGGGATCGGCAAATCCAATTAGAATCACGGCGACCATCAATAGGGTTTGCAGTAAAGCCAAACCCGAAAGAATCAATGCTTTAGAACCTAAATAGGCAAACAAGCCCAGGTTAATCAACCGCTCCCGCATGTAAATGGCAGACTCTTTAACAATTTCTTGCAGGGAACTGGAAAGTCCCACCCAGAGAGCCGCACAGGTAAACACAAACAACACTCGCAGCGCCAGGGGAGCCAAAGTTGGATCGGGAGTGTCGCCGAAAAGGAAGGGATCTCTATTACGGATTGCCAGGGTAATTAAACCAATGCTCAGGGGGGCCGTTAACAGAGCCAATCCGAGATTGATCGGATCACGTACAATCAGTTGAAAGTAGCGCTGGGTCAGCAGAAAAAGCTGTTTAACGAAAGACGCTCCCTGGCTGGGAGAAGCGAGAACTGGTCGCTTGGTTGAATTTCCAGGACTCAAATGCCCTGTGACGTAATGCCAGTGATCATCGGACTGGCGAAACTTTTCTGCCCAGTGGCGGACAACGGTTTCGCCCCGCTCTAACTCGTTGTAAATATCAGCGAAGTCATCGGAGGTGACATCAAAAAACTTGAGTGCTTTTGTAGGAGGACCAAAATAGCAGAGTCGTCCACCCCGACCTACAAAAACAATGCGATCGCACAGGGTAATATTTGCCGTGGCATGGGTGACTAAAATGACGGTGCGCCCCTGGTTTGCCAGCTTGCGGAGCAACTGCATCATCTTTTTGTCCAGCCCCGGATCTAGCCCCGAAGTCGGCTCATCCAGAAAGAACAGCTTGGGGTCTGCCAGCAGTTCTACCCCAATGCTGACCCGTTTCCGCTGCCCACCGCTGAGCCTGCTGACCAGCACATTACGGTGTTCTTCCATCTCAATTTCAGCCAGGGTTTGGCTGACCACTTCTGCCACATCCGTGTCGGCGGGTAAACGCAACCGGGCAGCATAGGTCAGCACCTCAGCAACCGTCAGTTCCCGATGCACAATGTCATCCTGGGGCACATAGCCAATCTGGGAACGGTAGATGCCAAAGTTGTGGCGCAGAGCATTGCCATTCAAATAGACCATACCCCGATCGGTGGGATCAATGCCCAGTAAGGTGCGCATCAGGGTAGACTTGCCTGCCCCACTGCCGCCGACCAGAGCAACAAACTGTCCCGGTTCGATCGCCAATGAAATCTCATCCAGCAGGCGACGCGGTTGCTGGCGCTGGTCTTTTACCTCCCGCACCAGTTCCCAGGCATCCAGGCGGATCTGGTTCCCCCGATCTACCACTTCCAGCTTGTCTCCCTGCAATTCCAGGGTAAAAGGTCCAATCTGGACGGTGGCTCCCTCCGTCAAAAATGTGCTTCCATTAACCCGTTCGCCATTGACGAACACCCCGTTCATGCTGTGATCCCGCAGGATGTAGCGATCGCCACTATCCGGCTCAATCGTGGCATGGCGGCGGGAAATGATCGGAGCTTCCAATTGTAGGGTTGCCTGGGGATCTCGCCCCAGCAGGACAGACCGATTTTTCAAAGAAATTGCCCGTTTATCGGGGAGTTCAACCGCATCTGAACCAAAGGGGTTACGGTAGGTCAGCAAAACCTGACTGCGGGAATTTTGCCCAATTCGCAGTTCCGTGCCTGGTTTCAGTAAGTAGCCTTTGGCAGGGGTGATGCGGGTGCGGTTAAGAAACAACCCGTTAGTACTGGGTTTATCCCCGTCCCCGTCATAGATACAGTAGTCTTCTCCTTCTCGACGCAAGCAAGCATGGCATCCAGAGACCATTTGCCAGTCCGTCGGAACCAGCAAATCTGCCCGTTTGGGATCCCTTCCTAAAAGGTGCTGCTCCTGGGTTAGAAACAGTTGAATACTGTGTCCCTGGTTGTTTAATTCCAGAAATGGCTGGGTAAAGACAGTTTTCTGCTCAATTGCAGGCATGGGAAGTGAGGGGCTTGAGAATGAAGTCAGGTAAACCCTTCGTCAAGCATACCCAGACGCTTAGTGGGTATAGCGCCCCCAGCGAAAAAAGGTGGTCACTATATAGAGGACAACCAACGAACCAATCAGGGAAGGAATCAGCGGAACTCCTAAAATTGCCCAGTCCAGGGCATCATGGCTCAACCCATACTGATCCCGGAGGAAGTTAAAGACAACTTCACCCAGCCAAACACCGACCAGTCCAGTCAGCATTAGCCCTAGAAAACGACCGGGAATCCGGCGTGGGATCAGAATATTTGCAATGCCAGCGCAGAGGATAGCGACGATTAACTGTACAGCCAGATGTTCCATAGTTGATTAAAGAAAGGGGAATCGGTAATGGCTGCACCCATGATTCAGGGGGGCATTGGTCATTGGTCATTGGTCATTGGTCATTGGCTTTGACTTCAAACCTGAATCCAAAGTCAGGAACCAAAGGGCTGAGCTTGACCAGGAAAGCAAGAATTGGCAGTTTTGAAATGAAGTCATATCAATTTAAGTGGTCAATGCAGTAGATGCGAGTGTGGGGTTGAAAGGGGTGCTGCTCCCACACACCCATCTGCAAATATTTCTAATCACATTAGGATCAAAATAGGAAATTGACTCGTTTGGGTGAACCTAAGAACGAGCGTAATAATGCATAATTCTCTCCCTAATTGGTAGATCCGGGAAAAAGGTGGATCTTGTAGAGGGGAAGGTAAACAAGCGAAGACCTCCGAAGTCTTTAAGACTTCGGAGGTCTCTGGAGGCTGGTTTGATTAGCGTCCCAGTTCTTGCGATCGCCGATAAGCCGCCTGGACTGCTTCAATCACAGATGAGCGAAAACCGGATCGTTCCAGTTGAGCAATGCCTGCAATGGTCGTGCCACCCGGACTGGTGACCCGGTCTTTCAGTTCGCTGGGATGCATGTTTGATTCTTGCAACAGTTGGGCGGTGCCTTTAACCGTTTGTAATGCCAGTTGGGTTGCGATCGCTCTGGGCAAACCAGCCGCGACTCCCCCATCGGTTAAGGCTTCGACCATGATTGCCACAAACCCCGGACCAGAACCGGAAAGTCCAGTCACCGCATCCATCAGAGATTCAGAGACTTCCACGACTTCTCCCACAGCTTGAAAAATTCGCTGTGCCTGCTCCAGATGATGGGGTTGGGCATGGGTACCGGGGGCGATCGCAGTCATGCCCGCTCCCACGGTGGCTGGGGTATTGGGCATTGCTCTGATGATTGGCAGTCCGCTAAAAGCGTTCTCGAGTTTACTCAGAGGAGTCCCTGCCAGAATAGAAATGATCAGTGGTTCAGGTTCTGATGGGTGAGGCACCCTAGACAACCCCGCCACAACTTGCTCAAATACCTGTGGCTTAATTGCCAGCATCAAAACTTCGGTTTCACAGGTTGCCTGATTATCTTCAGTAACCTGCACGTTGTAACGTTCTGCCAGCAGCGATCGCCGTTCTGCCTGGGGTTCACTGACCAGTACATCCTGGGGGGCATAAATCCCCTGCACAATAAGGCGGGATAAAAGAGCTTCGCCCATTACCCCGCCACCAATCATACTAAATTTAATTGCCACCAAACGCCTCCTCAAGTCGTTAGCGATCAGATGTTAGTTGTGAGATAGATATGACTTCTAACAACTAACATCTAATAACCAACAACAACTATTGCGCCATCCGGATCTGCTCCGTTGACCAGGCAGCAGAGGGAGGAGCCTGACGGGGCATGCGCACCTGGGGCTGCTGAACAGGCGCTTCAAAGCCTGTTGTGCCTTGAGTGCTAACCTGAACACAACTGGGAGTGAACAGAAAAATGCTTTCGCCAATCCGTTCCTGGTGCCCATCGATCGCGTAGGTGCCCCCAGCCACAAAGTCTACCGCTCGTTGTGCTTGGTCGGGGTCCATAATCGTCAGGTTGAGGACAACGGACTTGCGCTCACGTAATGCCTGAATTGCCTGGGGCATTTCTTCAAAGGAGCGGGGTTCCATCACCATCACTTCAGAAATACCGTTTACAGCACCCGGCATTCCAATCACATTGCTCATGCTGGGAGCAGATCCCATCCCCACATCTGCACCCATTGACACTGGGCGATCGCGGAACCGACTACGACGAGTCCGCAAATCTTCTTGGGCTGGCTGGGGCATTGGTTGGGGAACATGCTCCTGCTGATAGAGATCTTGATAATCCCCACCATCCATTTCATCGTACTCGTACTCGTAATCCATCTGCTCATTAAAGCCAACGAAATCCCGTAGTTTGCTGAATAGATTGCTCACTGTTCACGCTCCATCACGATCAGGGTTTAGTTATGAATCTATGCGGATGACTAGAAACTCAAAAACATATCTAGTCGTTATTGTCGAGAATTTAGGACTGCCTTTAGGGGTTGTAGTGATAGCCAAACGACTTACGTTAATGGCTCAATCTGCAAACGAATATATTTAGGCATCCCGCCTGTTTGGCTGAATTGAAAGTTTAGTATACATCCACATTCCTGAAATGGATAGGTTGTTCACGTTTTTTCGTTTAAAGCTTGGAGGATTCACGAAAATCGTTATCAGAGCAAGCAATCATAGACCACTTACTCAATTTTGAAGCGAAATATCTAAAAAAAAGATGCTTGCCACTCCATGCAAGCATTTAACAATCTCTAAAGGTTTTTCCTAAAAGTCTAAAGTTATTGTATTTAGTTGCCCCTTTGGGGGAGATTGATACTGCTTGGGCGATCGCCGAACAGGATGCGCCCCAGGCGTACCATCGTCGTACCCGCTTTGACCGCCAGCAAGTAATCGCCTGACATCCCCATTGAAAGCTGGTCAGTGCAGAGATGGGACCAACTTTGTTGATTAATTTTGTTAGCCAGGTCGCGGGTTTGTTGAAAAATAGTCAATAATTCTGAGTCACTTAAGCCTAAGGGGGCAATGGTCATTAACCCTGAGATCTTGAGATGCTCACATTGATCTAATTCAGATAAGTCATTAAGCAAATCGGAGGCTGACCAGCCATATTTATCAGGGTCTGGCAATAGTTTGACTTGTAGTAAAACCTGAGGTTTTTGGGGTAGTGGTTCCGCTAACCGACTGAGGCGTTGAGCCAACTTTAAGCTGTCGATTGAGTGAATCCATTGGAACCGTTCCAACGCCTTTTGGGCTTTGTTGGTTTGCAGATGCCCAATTAAATGCCAGGTAATATCAGTCAGATCGCGAAGCTGTTCTTGTTTTGCCTCTGCTTCCTGTACCCGACTTTCGCCAAAGTCACGGATTCCGGCATCGTAGGCTGCACGCATGGCATCGACCGAAACCTGCTTGGTCACAGCGATTAACCGGACAGAGGCAGGCAGGGTTTGGCGAATCTCAGAAATGCGCTCTGAAATTGTACTCCCAGGTTGAGGAAACGAACTCATTGAAATGTTTGCTTATAAACCACTTGGATGCGATCGTGATCCTGATACTGTCCTCCACGGCGCAGGATGCGCATCCGGTTTTCGACCATGATGCGGGCATCGGTTCGGGTAATGGGTTCAAACTCCAATCCATCCTGACCATTGGCGACCAGAAAAAACAGGCGCTGGGCATACAGGGTTGTAAACAACTCGCGATTTTCATCGACCAGGCATACCCTGAACAGCAAGCCAAAGTTGGGGTGATTAAGATAATTTTCGGTGCTCATTCAGGCTCAAGCTGGGCAGACATGAAAATGTTACATCTGTTTCTACATCCCATCACTTTACGTGATAAAGCGACTCTGTTCCAGTCATCATCCGATTTCGGAAGTACCCACCAACTAACAACTCCGACTCACCGCTGCAAACTACGCGGATCGAGAGCATCGCGTAGACCATCGCCCAAAAGGTTAAATGCCAGAACAGTCAGAATGATCAGAATGGCGGGGGGCCAAATCAGCCAGGGTTGTAGAACCAGAATGGAGGCGTTGGTTGCCAGGGATAGCATATTTCCCCAGGAGGGGTCTGGTTGCTGAATTCCAAGCCCGATCAAACTGAGAACAGACTCTGCCACGATGAAACTGGGAATAGCTAAGGTGGCTGAAATAATGACATAGGTCAAGGTCTGGGGTAGGACATGACGAACGACGATATAAAGCGACTTGCCCCCCATAGCTTCTGCTGCCTGAACAAACTCACGCTCCTTCAAAGAGAGTACCTGTCCCCGAATCACTCTTGCCAGCGCCGCCCAACTAATGAAAGAGGTAATCAAGATAATTAGCAGAAAGCGTTGAGCACTGGTCAGACCGGGGGGGAGGACGGCGGCTAATGCTACCAGCAGGTAAATGCTGGGAATCGTCATGAGCACTTCCACCAGACGCATCAGGCTACTGTCAATCCATCCTCCGAAGTAGCCAGAAATGCCACCTACCAGCATTCCTAGTGGGAATGAAATGGCGATTCCAACTAAACCAATGCTGAGGCTAATCCGTCCACCATAGATCAGACGACTAAACTGGTCTCTTGCCTGCTCGTCAGTACCGAGTAGATTGAACCTGGCAATGCCATCGGTACCAAACAGATGCAGGTTGCCAGGAATGCCGGGAAAAAGTTCGACTTCTTCAAATCTGGGGTCGGTCAGAGAAAACCGGGTGGGTAAGGGCAGTTTGATCTGGAGGAAGCGGTACTCTTCACCCTGGGCAAACAGCCTGAGGCGAGAGGGGGTGTTACGATCAACGATCAGTTGGCGATCGCCCGTTTCCAAATCTACAGGTCCCTGAATCGTGGGGTAAACATGGGGACCAATCAACTGCCCAGCCTGATCTCTCCAGTAAATCTGGGTTGGTGGCAACAGTGCCCCATCGATTTGAGAGCTGTAGGGGTCATAGGGCGCGACAAACTCAGCAAAAATTACTGACAGATAAAACACTAGTAGCACCACTGCTCCAAATCGCGCCAGATTATTGTTTTTCAGCCGTTGCCACCAGTTCATAGGGAGAAATCAAGAGTGAGGGGTGTAAGCAACAATTTTAGACAGGGATTCTATATCATGACAAACTCAGTGGGATTATCTCATTTTGTTATTTGATTCTCAGGGTATCTCGCCCTGTCCCCTATGTTCTAACCCTTCAAGCAAACCTCAATGTTTCCTGTTGTTGAAACCCTGCTAACTGTCCTGATCATTGGCTCCATTGCCTTCTACTTTGCCTGCGCTTTCTTCACTTACCAGTTCTTCTCAAATTCCCAACATCAGGGAGACCATTCAACAGCCAAAGGCACCAACTCCCCCCCTCTCCCCTTCACCCTTTCCCTTCCCCACCCTCCCATCTCCCTTTTGATCCCTGCCTGTGGGGTTGATGCTGGGGCATGGGATAACTGGACTTCCCTCTGCACCCAGACCTATCCTGACTATGAGGTGTTGTTTGGGGTCACGGATCCCCAGGATCCCTGTATTCCAGTGATCAAAGACCTGATCGCTGCCTATCCTGAGCGGGTGAGGCTGTATGAGGGATTAGAACCACGGGGCTTTAACTATAAAGACAGTAACTTGAGTTATTTGCTGGAAAAGGCAAAATATGATCTAATTGTCTTTGCCGATAGCGATATCCGGGTTCATTCGGACTATTTACATACTGTCACTGCCCCTTTGGGGGATGAGCAAGTTGGGATGGTGACCTGTGCGTTTATTGGTTATGAGCCTCAGTATGTGGGAGCCGCGATCGCCTCCCTGGGGCGGTGTGTCGATTTCATTCCCAGTCTGCTGATTGCGCGATCGCTGGATGGAGGGTTGCGCTGTGCCGTGGGAGCGACGATCTCCACCCGTCGCTCTGCCCTGGAGGCATACGGGGGATTGCAGATGAATCGGATTGGTTCGGACTATAACATTGGCAAACGGGCGGCAGAGGCAGGCTATCGGGTAGAGTTGTCTCCCTATGTGCTGGATTCGGACACGGGGACTGAAACCGTACAGCAGGTATTTCAGCGGGAGTTGCGCTGGTCCAGGACAATTCGTTTCAACCGGGGGGCACAGTACTACACGATGGTGTTTTGCTTTGGGACGGTTTATTGCCTGCCGTTGCTGCTGGTATCTGGGTTTGCGGGCTGGGCGATCGCTCTGACATTGTTAACCTTTACCATTCGTTATCTGCAAGCCTTAGTCGCCATTTCCAGTATCGGTGCGCTGAAACTGATGGGATGGCTGTGGCTGCTTCCCTTGCGCGACTTACTCAGCTTTGCCAGTTGGGTTGTGGGAGCGTTTGGTCGTGGTGTGTATTGGCGAGGAAGGCGGCTGCGAATTGAGGGAGATGGGTTGATTACGCAATGGTGAAAGCTTTGAAGCTCCTACACCTTATCTGACTTAAAAGCTCAAATTTAAGGGTTGGATCGTTTGGATGCTTACTCACACGGACACCAAGAATGTTGCAAAGTTGTCTTCTGGGATAGACAAGCCATCTTCTTCTAGTGCAGTCACGTAGCCTGCGATCGCTTCCTTGATGGTTGACAGAGCCTCCTCTTTCGTTTTTCCTTGGCTATTACATCCCTTCAAGCTTGGGCACTCTACAACCCAATAACCTTAGATTACCCGTCTTGTATGCTGGTTCATAGGTCACACAACAGCAAGTAACGTTTCTCCGTAATCCATAAAAAGACCCAATAAAGGTGAGCATATCAATATTCGAGCAGAATTGTGAAGGGGCGATCTCTTTTACAAACTTCGCAATGTCTGTGTTCAACAACGCCCAGGGCCACACTGTTGCCATCAGATTCCCAAATGCTCCAACTTATCATTTTTTCAATTCTCTAAACTTGCCACAGCCAGTCCTCGACCGCGATCTCACAGATAACTCCAAGCGGTCTAACGGTGAAGTTGTGCGGTGGCGACAATCTTGAACTCTCGCCGATCACCTCTGTTCCGTCCGCACCAACGCAGTGTTAGGTGGCGATCAACTTGGAGGAATGCTCTGCCACAATTCGGCTGCAACAAATCTCGATAAGTGCCCTATATTCGTTGTCGCAATGACAACACCTGCGACTCCGAGAGTCATTGCTTGAGCCACCAAAATCATATCACCGTCAATCGTTTTGTCACCCGCTGTCGGTTGCCCTTGCTGACGAGCCTGTGCCCAAAGCTGCGCCGCTTGACGCATTGCAGTCGTTGTAATCGGCAAATACTCAAGAAACTTGGCTAAATCATCTAGACGAGCAATCCCCTTTGTCTTATTTGCTCGTAACAATTCACGTCGAACCTCGTAATCTGCAATTTCTGGAATAATGACGCGATTCCCTACTGTAACGTGGGTCTGAAGCCATTGGGCGCAAGCAATACTCTCAGCAGATAACCTTGGATTCGTGACTAGACCAAGCGGACCAGTATCTAAAGTGATGACTCGGCTCACCAAGTTACACCCTTCATGTCAAGTGGAAACAACTTTCGCTCAGATAACCGATCATCATCTAAGGCATGAATCAAATACTGACCTGTTTCTTGCTGTTCCTCCACATCCTCATCATCAATCCAAGACTGGAGCAAGTTGACTGCTTCAGTTTGTTTTTGCTTCAACGAAATAGAATTTACTAAAAGTTGCAATACCAATTCCTCTACTGAAAGCCCTTGTTGATTGGCTTCCTGTAAAAGATACTGCTCTAGCTCTGGTGACAGGTCAAGGGTTAATGTCATAGGTCTTTCGAGAATACGCCTTAAAATTGTAACTCTGTAAAGTTAGGAGTTTAGGACACGATGGCGCTGCGCCTTAGACAGCAATTCTCCAAATGGAGGCTGATTTGACGATAGGTTTCAACCTGAAGCTGCTCGGATTGTTTCGCCGTGAGCACTAACTCGCCCAAAGTACTTTTCAGATGTCGGGGTTTGCCCGATGCTTTGCCAGTAAATGTTTTAACCATCCCTAAAAGCGTGTAATTCAGGCTTGAATACGGTTCTAACTTCATAAATAGGACATCAGTACTGAAAAATTAGCGCCTTTACATCTAGGGTCATGGAGCAATTAATTTAAAGTTTAGGCTCTAGATGTAGCGCATTCCTCAAATTTCGTCTACACTCCAGACGTGAAAAGCTGGATCCTCTAGCACCCAACTCAGATTAACACTCTGGGCAGTTTCTTCTGCTATAGAGCAGGCTCGTGCAAGTCCATCCCTGGCACCTGACCCCTAAAAATTTGCATTCTTTTGTAAAGAAAGCGTCGATTTTGGTGCAGGTGTGCAAAATGAATGGGCATCTCTGGCAAGCCCAGTTTTTCCATGAGACAGAAAACGCTGTTGAAATGCTGAGTCAATTCGCTCCTAACTTGCTTTGATTTCTTCACTGCCTACTTCTGAGAAGCCTTCTCTGGCGTGGTTGCCCAGATATCTGGTGGTTTCTGCGATCGCCCTTCCTCCCCTGGCGATCGGTCAGTTTCTCCTGGCAAACAGCCCTGTCAGCGCCCAGACTGCCCCTACTCCAGACTCCCAGTTTTACCAGCGCTATCAAACAGTGGATGTCGCTGAAACGGAACCGGCTACGCCACTCCCCCCTCAAGCCGCTCCGGGTGTTGCCTCTGTGCCTGAAAACACCCAGCCATCCTCCTTTTCAGATCCGATCTGGGTGATGCCAGACCAGCCAGCCGCATCCCCGCCGCCGCCTCTCCCGACGGCTCCTTCTGTGCCTCCTCCCGTTCAAGTCACGGTTCCCGATATTCGTAACACCCCACCGCCCCCTTCCAGCAAACCGGCGACTGTTCCACCACCACCGAGCAAGCCTAACATTGCTCCTGGACTGGCAGTGACCGCTACCAGTGTTGCGATCGAGGGGGTTGACACAGAACTGCAAGAGGTCGTTCGCCAAAACATCAAAACCCAGCCCGGTGGACAAACTAGTACTGCCCAGCTAGAGCAAGATGTGGCAGAAATCTTAGAGAGTGGCTTTTTTGCCACTGCCACGGTTAGCAGTCGTCCCAACCCGAATGGGATTAGTGTGGTGTTTCGGGTAACCCCGACCGTTGTGCAGAGGATTCAGCTATCGGGGGCACAGGTTCTGACCCAGAATGTGGTGGAAGAACTGTTTCAGCCTCAACTGGGAGCTACCATTAGCCCCGCTGCCCTGACCCAGGCAGTGCAACGCACAAACCAGTGGTATGCCCAGAATGGCTATGCTCTGGCACGGGTGCTGACTCTGGAACCTACCCGTGACGGGACTGTGATTATGACAGTGGCGGAAGGGGCTGTCGGCGATGTTCAGGTACGGTTTGTCAACCAGGAGGGCAAGCCCGTTGATGATAAAGGGCAACCCCTGCGTCATCGCACTCAGGCAAACTTTGTCCGGCGGCAGATTAAGCTGCAACCGGGGCAGGTTTTTCAAGACCAGGTGGTGCGCCAAGATTTAATGCGGCTCAATGAGTTGGGGATTTTTGATAGCGTTAGTGTCAGCTTTGAGGGAGATGCCCGTCGCACAACCGTGGTTTATAACGTGGTAGAAGGGAAGTCGCGCGGCTTTAACTTTGGGGGTGGCTACAACACTGATTTGGGTGTGTTTGGCAGTGTTAGCTACCAGGATAGAAACTTTGGTGGGTTGGCACAGAGCATGTCTGGAAGTGTACTGGTAGGGGTGCGGGATGTGCAGTTTGATGCCCGCTTTGTCAGCCCTTATCGGGAGACGGATCCGGAGACTCCGGGCTATGGAGTGGAGCTATTTCGGCGGCAAGGGCTTTCCCGCGTTTTTGATGACCCTTACCGGCTACCAAATGGCGATCGCGTTCGAGAACGGCGTTTTGGTGGGGCGATCAGCCTCAACCGACCGATTGGACCCACCTGGATGGGGACACTCGGATTCAGCTATACCAATGTCAGTATTCGCGATAGCGATGGTACCCCCTTTGCGACCGATGGTGCTGGTCAGCCTCTGACCCTCAGCGACAGCGGCATTGATGACCTGTTTGCCCTCACCTTTAATGCTGTACGGGATCAGCGGGATAGCCCAATTAACCCCAGCACTGGTTCTATCCTCAGCCTCTCGACCCAACAATATTTCCCAATTGGGCGGGGGAACGTCCTTGGCAATCGGCTGGATGCCCACTATTCCTACTTTATTCCGGTCAATATCATCAGTGGGCTAAAAGGCGACCAGCCTCAAGTGTTGGCATTTAACCTTCAGGGAGGCACTTACCTGGGCGATTTACCCCCTTATAATGCCTTTATTCTGGGGGGGGTGAACTCAGTCCGAGGCTACGATTTCGGTGATGTCGCTGTGGGACGCAGCTATGTTCAAGGGTCTGTAGAGTACCGCTTCCCCATCTTTAAATTTATTGGTGGAGTCGTCTTTGCCGATTTTGGTTCAGCTCTGGGCACTCAGGATAATGTTCCAGGAGAGCCTGGGGAAGTGCGCGATTTGCCTGGAAGTGGCTTTGGTGCAGGGTTTGGCTTGCGGTTTAACTCTCCCATTGGCATTATTCGGACTGAACTGGGCATCAGCAATGGTGGAGACACCCGGTTCCATTTTGGCTTCGGTCTACCCTTTTAGTTCAGTTATGCTTTATGAATTATGAGTTAAACGAATTGGGAAACTGAACTCGAATTCAAGACCTGTGATGGATGTATTAATTGGTACAAGGCTTCAAGGTGGGAAGTATACCCTGGATCAGGAATTAGGTCGGGGCGGCTTTGGCATTACGTTCAAGGCAACCCATCACCTGTTGGGTCAAGTGGTGGTGATCAAAACTCCGAATGAAGCATTTCAGTACGATCCCAGTTACGGAGACTATCAGCGCAAGTTTCAGGATGAAGCCCGCCGTCTGGCACTCTGTGTCCATCCCAATATTGTGCGGGTAAGTGACTTCTTCCTGGAAGACGGTCGGGCATATATGGTGATGGACTACATTCCTGGTCCCACCCTGGAAGAGGTTGTTTTTCCCCACCATCCCCTGCCAGAAACGACGGCGCTTCACTACATCCGGCAAGTCGCCAGTGCGCTGAAGGTGGTTCACCAGAATGGCTTGCTCCACCGCGACATCAAGCCCCAAAATATAATTTTGCGTCAGGGAACCGATCAGGTCGTGCTGATTGATTTTGGGATTGCCCGCGAGTTTACCCCCGGTTCAACCCAGACTCACACGAATCTGATTTCTTCCGGCTATGCGCCGATTGAGCAATATATCGCCAAGGAAAAGCGCACCCCAGCAACGGATGTTTATGGACTGGCAGGCACTCTATACAGCCTGCTGACGGCTGAGATTCCCGTGGCTTCGATCCTGCGCGATCGCCAGCCCATGCCTGAACCACGCCACCTGCGACCCGAACTGAGTCCAGCGGTGAATCAGGCAGTGATCCGGGGAATGGCGATCGAAGTGCGCCATCGCCCTGCCAGTATCGATGAATGGCTGGCGCTCCTGCCGGACGGTTCTTCTGCCGGAATCGCTCCTCTCCCCACGACAACCCTGCCTCCCAGTCCTCCCCCACCCCGCACGGCGGCTACCCTACCCATCTCACCCCAGCAACCTGCTCCCTGGCAAACCCAGCCGGACGCTGACCACACCATCAATCAACCAACCGTTGCGCCTGGACTCCAGCGGCGTTCAGCACGTACCAATCCCCTGCTGCTCCTGTTGGGATTGTCTTTTTTGACGCTGGTGGGTGTGACCCTGGCATCCTTCTGGTTCCGAGCTATGCAACCCCCAGAGGCGATCGTGGAAGAAGTGAGTCCTTCCCCCCCACCGTCGCCGCCTCCAGTGGTCGAGTCTCCCGAACCAAGCCCCAGCCCTTCCCCCACGGTCAGCCCTTCGCCTGAACCCAGCCCTCCTGTTGTTGAAGAGACCCCACCAGCGGAGACACCCCCACCCTCTGAGCCTACCCCCGCTCCAGATACCACTCGAATTCGGGGTTTTGCCACGGGTACCCGAGAAAGTGAGATTAAAGCCTCTCTAGGAGAGCCAACCCAGGAGGGGAAAGGCTTCTGGCAAAATACGCGCACTGCCCTGTACGAAGTGGTTCCCAATGCCGTCACCCTCGCTTACATCTATGACATCTCCAATGGAAATGTGCGTCAGACGGAAGCTTCCTTTGCCCAATCCGTTGACCTGATGCAGATGAAAGTTGCCCTCAACGGCATGATGGGCGGCAGTGCCCCCGGTGAGGCGATCGATGAGTTACAGCGGGTGTACCAGCGGCAGTCCAATGAATACACCTTTTCCAAAGGAAACCTGAAAGGTGTCATTCAGCGGAACGACAAAGACCGAATTTATGTCGCTGTCTGGGAGAGGGATTTGCATGATTGATGGGTTTTGGTGGTTGGTCACTGGTCACTGGTCATTGGTCATTGGTCATTGGTCACTGGTTATTTTCAACTCTCAACTCTCAACTCCTAACTCTCCTCTACCCCCGATACAATAGGTAACAACCGATCGCATACTATCCAGCCAATGACCGCATCTCCGGAACTAGACGCTAAACCTGAACAAGAGTCGGGTGCTGACTCCGCCGATTCAACCGCGAACGATGCGGTAATGACTTCCTCATCGGCAGTGGTTGATGAGGATGACCTGATTGATGATGTGGAGATGTCGCTGTTTGACCATCTGGAAGAGCTGCGCCAGAGGATTTTTTATGCTTTGATTGCTGTTGGAATTGGCATTGTGGGCTGTTTCACGGTCGTAAAACAGATCGTGCAAGTGTTGCAAGTTCCAGCGGGTCCAGTTAAGTTTCTTCAGCTTTCACCAGGAGAATATTTCTTTGTTTCGCTCAAGGTGGCGGCATACAGCGGCATTCTGGTTGCCAGTCCGGTGATTTTATACCAGATTATTGCGTTTGTAATCCCCGGCTTGACCCGCAAAGAGCGACGGTTACTGGGTCCGATTGTGTTTGGTTCTAGCTTTCTGTTTGTGGGTGGACTGTTCTTTGCCTATGTGGCTCTGATTCCGGCGGCACTCAACTTTTTCATCTCCTATGGAGCGGATGTGGTTGAGCAACTGTGGTCGATCGATCGCTACTTTGAATTTGTTCTGTTGCTCCTGTTCAGCACAGGACTGGCGTTTCAGGTACCCATCATTCAGGCATTGCTGGGCTTACTGGGGATTGTTTCTTCCAACCAAATGCTGGCAGGGTGGCGCTTGGTGTTGCTAGGTGCCGCAATTATCGGGGCTGTACTGACTCCTTCCACCGATCCCCTCACCCAGAGTTTATTGGGTGGGGCGATCGTGACACTCTACTTCGGCGGTATTGGGCTGGTGAAATTGTTGGGCAAGTGAGTTCTCACTGTCCCAGGATGTCTTTTCGATGGCGGATGGGAGCGAGAACCACTTGAATTTGCTTTTTGCGGCACTGTTCTGACAATTGATCCAGTAACTGCTGTTTGGTGTCTAAGGGTAGGTCATCAAACGGAATATGCTTGAGTTCTTCCTGGTCAGCCAGGGATTTGAGTGTTTTTTGAAACCCCATAAAGGCAAGGTTATAGATTAGCTTTTGGGAAAAAATGCCGTCAAAAAAGCCTCCGTGAACGTTGATTGATTGGGAGCCACCAAAAAAGTAAGCGAAACCCACCCTAATGTAGTCGATGAAGTTGAGCGCTGGTTTTCGTTTGGCAAAGCTGACAACCCCTTTGGGTTCGCTTTGTTTTTTCGGATGGGTCAGGTTGTCCTGGTAGTCCACGTAATCTGTGCAATCGAAATAGGTAAACAGATCTGAAATTGGGGCATTTTTGAGGTCTTCCGTGTTCTCTTTTTCAATTTGTTGGAAGGCTCTGATTTCACTGAGTTTTTGGTGCTCTTGATCCGATGCCCGAATTTCTAGATAGCTGTAAGGAGAGCCAAAGGTGTCGTTTTCACGGTTCACAATGCCATATTTTTCATCTTTTAATTTGGTTGTTTTGCGATCGCCCGCTCCGCTAAACCGTGCGACGGTCAAATTTCCTAACCGATAACCACTAGAGCGTTTTTTACTGGGAAAGCTAATGTAATTTGCTGCCGTTGATGCCAGACGCAGGGCTAAATCGGCTTCATTCGTAAACACGTATGCCTCTTCACATCGCCGCAGGGCAGAACGCAAAAAATTCGCCCGTCGGGGGATGATCGTTTCGACTGGAATATCAGGAGCCACTAAAATTAAACGGGACAGACAAAAGATACGACCAATATTAGAGGCGGGTCTCTTTTCAATCGAAAGTTGGTCGAAAACATCGGACAGAATGCGGATGGCATTGGTCACGACAAAACCGCCCATACTATGACCAATAAAGGTGAGCTTAACTTTGTGCGGATTGCAGGAACTCGGATCAAATTTGCCCTTTTCATCCGCTTCAATCACTGCCAGGTCAATTTGTCGCAATAGCTCTACCAGATCAGGCACACCAAAATTGGTAGCGCGGTAGTTGTCTCTAAAATAGGCTGAAAGCCGTAGTAAGACCAGGCTCAGCAAAGTTGCAAAGGCAATTGCAGATGCGACTAACAGGAAGATCAGTAGCGCATTAGTTAGTAGAACATTATAGGATGCGGTAAAAGCCAGCAGGGGAGTAACGCCCAGAACTAGCAACAGTGCCACCCGAAAGATTTTAGAGGGAAAAATCGGAAAAGCTTGAAAAGCATTTTTCCGTTTGTCTCGAAATGATCCACCAACGATGGATGGATCACCCGTTGGCTTTTCAGAGGGCCACAGATATCCCAGAAAGAGGGCTGAATCTGGACGGCAAATCGTTTCTGCATAGTTGTGGATTTTGCGATATCGCTCTTCGGCATCGGATCGCTGCGTGCCGTAACCATGAATTGCAATGATAATTTCAGGATGGGTTGCTTCCACTAAATACCGGGCAATGTTTTTAAGTTCTTCCACAGCCGATTTGTTAGTCGGTTGCGGTTTGAGGGAAGCTTCCTCATCGACGTTAATGGGTGCGGTACTTCTGACGAAGTAACCGAGGACTGAGTCTGAGTTGAAACTTTTCTCCTCAGCACGGGGAGGCTTGATAGGATACAGTTCAAATTGAGTAATGTTCGGCTTAGAAGCAGATGCAATGGGCGTATCCATAGGCATTCATGAGTTCCTTCACAACAAGCTACAGCAACGTTAGCAAATACTGCTTAATAATTTATCCCTTTGCAGTAAAAATTCTTATGATGTTGTCCGAGCAACACTCCTGTCGTTGGCAGTTGAACCCACGCCTGCACAAGCAAAGCCTGCCTCCCCAGACTCCGCAGCTATTTGGGTAATCTGCGAAGGCGGATTTTGTAACTGTAGCAGCGGCTTCAATCGCCAAAGTCAGCGATAAAAAACAGGGCATAAAAAAAGCGCATACATTTATATGCGCCCTTGAACCTTAACAAAAGGCAATTACATACTTGAAACGCCAAAAGGCTGACCCTCATCCCCTAGCCCCTTCTCCCATTGAGTAGAAGAGGAAATGATCAAAGTCCCTCTCCCGCTGTGGGCTACCGTGTATACAGATCTCGGCTTCGTTAGAAACTGGCTCTGGGGGACTTCCCCCCAGTCCCCCGCCTTTTGGGGTCCTAACTCCCCCAAACCCCCCGAAAGGGTCTAGCGTTGGGGCTTCAAGTCTAGCGCGACGAGAATCGGTCAAACATTGCTTCCACTTCAAAAACCAACCGCTCCCCTTGCCACCCGTTTGCCCTTGCTTGAAGACCCAATGAGATGAAGGAAGGTTGCCATTCACGCCGAGATCGCATCGTTTTGGAGGGGGTGCGGGGGACGCAACCGTCCTCTGCCACGGGGGGGTTGGGGGGCTGCCCCCCAAGCAGGGTTTTGGCATTCACCGTTGACTCTGCGATCACCTACCGATTCAACTTTCACACTTGTGTATACACAGTAGCCCAGCTTGGGAGAGGCATTTAGGGTGAGGGGCAAATTGACGGCGTGGCAAGGGTTTTCAGCATTTTCACAAAAACTGTCCGAAATATTTCTTTAAGGTATATGCAAAAACTTCCTGGATTTAGTATTGAACAGGAGCAGAATTTTAAGAACCTGCCGCACTTGCCAGGTCATCGGCTTCTGCCTGTTCCCTATCCAATCGCCGTTTGCGCGCATAAAGCTGAATACTGACAGCAAATGCGATTACCATACCTGCTACGACATAGCTCGTTAAATCCGTTGGCAGATTGTTCTTGAAAATTGCCAGCATTACAATCACAACCAGAAAAATAGTGGGTGCTTCGTTCAACCAACGGAACTGTTGTGCTGTAATTTTGCACTCTCCGGCTGCAAGCTGTTTCATGATCCGTTTGCAGTAGTGGTGATAGCCAATCAATAGCAACACCAACCCAATTTTGACATGCAACCAGGGTTGCTTGAGGATTTCGGATTGTGTGGAAACTAGCCCGATCGCCATTGCCACAGTCAACAGCATCCCTGGTGTAGTAATGATGCTGTACAAGCGTTTTTCCATCAGCTCATACTGCTCTTTCAAAATACTGCGGGCAGGCTCTGGCTTGTCATTTGCCTCAGCGTGGTATACGAACAACCGCACCAGGTAAAACAAACCGGCAAACCAGGTGACAAACCCAACAATGTGAAATGCCTTATACCAGTAATAAGCCATGAAAAAACCTCTTCAAAATCTTCAAACCGCCTGTTTAAATACAGAGTCAAGATAGACCCGTGCAGCCTGGCGATCGCAATCTCCATTCTGCAACAAAAAGAGGGACAGTGCAGCGGCAAACACACGATCCTGATCCCAATCAGGGTGAGTTTCTAAATAGCGTGTGAGTGCCATGTGGAGTTCCTCTGGAATCTCTGCCAGGATGCTGACGGTTGTGTTCATGAAAACCTCAGATAATACTTGGGGCAGGTAGCTAGCTGATACATAAACGCTAATTTGCACCCTGTGGCAAACAGCAGGCAAATTACACCAACACCAGCGCTAGAGCATCAACAAAGCAACTCAATTGGTTACTTTGACGGGTTAAGGGAATTCCACAAAATGAATGCTCTCTGCAAAGACGGGCTTTAACAATGGGGTGGTGCTGAATAGCCGCATGAACTGAAATTTCGTTCCAATTCATCCAACTTCTAATTCATACCCAAAATCAGCAACGCCAACCATTGTTGTGACTGAAGCAAAAATGTCTGGGTGGACCCGTCGCCACGGATAAAATTGCGTTTGTGGAATTCCTTAACAGAACCGTTCGCTCTCGCTCCCAGCCCTCGTGTTAAGGCGTAAGTGCTTCATTTTGTTCGTGATCAGGCAACCTTGTCAATGATGCGAGTTAGTTCAAACTGAGGCGGGCTAAAAAGCCGCTCACGAATGAATCGGCATTTCAGCCCGATCCCCGTTACAAACATTTACAACTTACAATCCTCATGCCCCCGATCAGCCTGCTTTTCTGCAATCGCCTAAAAACAAGCAAAAACCGATTTCTTCGTCGTTCCTTGTGGAAAACTTTTAGAAAACTGTGGAAAACCCTGAGGGATCTGTGGAAAGCCTGTGGAAAGCCTGTGGAAACTGTGGGGAAAACTCTGGTTAACGATAAGTTTTGCAAACGCTGGAAAAAGTCAGGATTTATGGAGGTGCCATTCGGTTGCCTGCTGGCGAATTGCCTGTCGTTCTTCCGGTGAGATTTTATCCAGGTTTTTCAAGATGAAGCTCATGCGCCCCTGCGAATTGAGTTGTTCTCGATGGCGGTCCAGAAAGTCCCAATAGAAGAAGTTGAAAGGGCAGGCGTTGTCGCCAATGCGATCGCGGGCACTGTACCTGCACTGACGACAGTAATCGCTCATGCGATTGATGTAATTGGCAGATGCCGCGTAGGGTTTGGATGCCAGTACACCACCATCGGCAAACAGCCCCATCCCAATCACATTGGTTTGCATGACCCAGTCATAGGCATCAATGAAAGCGGCATGGAACCAGGACTCTACGGCTTGGGGAGACAGTCCCGCAATCAGGGCAAAGTTACTCAACACCATCAGCCGCTGAATGTGATGGGCATAGCCGGTCTGCTTAACCTGGCTCAGGGTTTGATGCAAACAGTTCATGTCCGTTTCCCCAGTCCAGAAAAATCCAGGTAAGGGATGGGTGTGGTCAAACCAGTTGCGCTGGGAATAGTCTTCATCTGTGAGGTGATAGACCCCGTGCATATATTCTCGCCAGCCCATGACCTGACGAATAAAGCCTTCGACACTGCTCAGGTTCCAGTCATTCTGGTTTTCCAGATAAGCCTGCTCGGCGGCTTGTACGACTTCTAAGGGGTGCAACAAGCTCAAATTGATGTAGGGAGAAATCATGCTATGCCACATTGTCATTTCTCCTGTGACCATGGCATCCTGGTAAGGCCCAAAACCGGGCAGGCGGGTATGGATGAAAAAATCCAGGACTTCCAGTGCTTGCTGGCGGGTTACAGCCCACCGAAACGGTTCAATTTGCCAGTATTCCTGATGCAGTTGAAACCGATCGCTGTGCTTGATCCAGTCAATCACGTCTTGAGTGATGGCATCGGGTTCAAACCATAGGGCTTTTGGGGTTTTTAAGCCTCCCTTAGGCGGTTTTCGGTTCTCCTGATCAAAATTCCAGCGTCCACCGATGGGCTGTTTGCCATCCATCAATACCTGAAAACGGCGGCGGCTTTCCCGGTAAAAGTCTTCCATCAGCAGGCGTTTACGGGAGCTTGCCCAGGATTGAAAGTCTTGTACATTCCAGAGGAAGCCATTGTTCGGAATTAAAGTGACCTGGCAGGGGAGGTCGAGGGACTGAATCAATTGAGCAAAGGGGCGATCGCTGGGAGCCATCAGCCGCAATTCAGTAATCCCTTGCTGCTTAATCCATTCCCTGAGCGGGTCGTGAAAGTTTTCAGCCGTGCGGTAATAGCTGATCTGCCAGTTTGCCTGCCGCAGTTCCTCAGCAAAGTGACGCATGGCAGACCAAACCAGCACGACCTTTTGCAGGTGATAGGGTATCGCCTGAACATGACTGAGTGATTCAATAAAAATCACTGGGGTGTTTGCCTGCTCATCCACACAGCTTTGTAAGGCTGACTGTCCCGCCCATAGCTGATCGCCTAATACCCAAACTCCGACTGTCATCTCTTAGCCTCAACCGTATTTCAGGGCGTTGCTGATTTTGGGTATGAATTGAGAGTTGTATGAATTGAAACTTCGTTCCAATTCATACTGCTATTCAGCACCACCTTTTTCAGAGTCTAAATATCTATAGACGACAACGTCCTTCGGTGCTGCACTCGAGGCGTTGCTGGCGATCGGCGGCGATCGTTGCCAGATCGGGCCGTCCAGTCAGGCGTAAGCGCCAATCTGCCCAAATTCCGTAGAGCCAGTCGGCAATCCCACCAATGACAGGCACCTTTGTCACTGCGTAGATCCAGCCCATGCCCAGGATTTCATACACGCGCCGAAACACCTCTACGTTTTTAACTACAGTGCCATCGGGAAGCACCGCATGAATGCGACCCATTGCCGTTTCAAAGTCAACCCCACCGTGACTTTCGGGGGCATAGTCATCCTGGGCAATATCCACAAACTCAACCAAACCCCGCCCTGCATCCCGCTTTCTTAAAAAGTTGACTTCGCGCATACAAAGGGGACATGCGCCGTCATACAGGAGTTTGATCTGCCAGGGGGGCAAGGGGGAGGGGGAGCGGAGGAGGGAGGTTTGTTCTGGCGATCGCTGATTCATAGCCACATAAGGATTGTTTCTATTAAAAATTGTAACGAAAACAAAGCGATCGCTGGGAGGGAGAGGGGGAAGAGGTTGGTAGTTGGTAGAGAAAGGCAAGCCGGATTGGTCATTGGTCATCGGTCATTGGTCACTGGTCACTGGTCATTCTTAACTCTCAACTGCTCCTCTGCTCCTCTGCTCCTCTGCCCCCCTTCTAACTCTCATTATCAACTCAAAACTCCCCCATTCCCCTACTCCCTCACGCGGTCTGCAATTCCAGAAATGGATAGTCAACATATCCCCTTTCGTCGCCGCCGTAGAAGGTGGAGCGATCGTAGGGATTCAGGGGGGCGTTCTGGGCAAACCGTTCTACCAGGTCGGGATTGGAGATATAGAGTCTGCCAAAGGCAATTAGATCGGCATCTCCGCTGGCGATTGCCTGTTCGGCGGTCTCCTGGTCATGTCCACCGGCAGAAATCAGGGTGCCCTGGTAGACCGAGCGGAAATAGCCGCAGGTTAGTTCCTGCTGTTCTGGGGATGCGGTTTCATTGGCGCGGGGCTCCACCAGGTGCAGGTACGCCAGATTAAAGCGGTTTAGCTCGTTCACCACGTAGGTAAACAGCGCTTTGGGGGTGGAATCAGACATGCTGTTGAATACGCCGCTGGGAGATAGGCGGATGCCGACGCGATCGCCTCCCCAAACACTGGTGACGGCTGCCACCACTTCCATCAGGAAGCGTGCCCGATTTTCAATCGAGCCGCCATACTCGTCTGTCCGGTGGTTGGTGCCGTCTTGCAGAAATTGATCCAGCAAGTAACCGTTGGCGCTGTGAATCTCTACCCCATCAAAACCAGCTTTGAGCGCGTTTTCCGCCGCTTTCCGGTAGTCTTCAACAATACCGGGAATCTCTTCGATCGCTAAAGCGCGGGGTGTGACAAAGGGCTGCGGTCCGCTGTAGGTGGAGGCGTCGCCTTCAGGGGCGATTGCACTAGGGGCGACAGGTAAAGCGCCTTCTGGTTGCAGGGACGGGTGGGAAATCCGCCCGACATGCCACAGTTGCAGGAAGATACGTCCTCCTTTAGCATGGACTGCATTTGTCACCAGTTGCCATCCTTCCACTTGCTCTGGGGAATAAATACCTGGTGTGCTGGGATAGCCCATGCCCTGGGGCGAAATCTGCGTAGCTTCGGTCACAATTAATCCGGCGGAAGCTCTCTGTTCATAATAGGTGGCGTTTAAAGGACCCGGTACATTTCCTACCCCAGCCCGGTTCCGAGTCAGGGGAGCCATGACAAGTCTGTTTGGCAGTTCGTAAGCACCCAGACGAACCGGCGAAAGCATCGTTTTTTCAGCGCTCATGCAATTTCTCCAATCTCAAGTGGTCGTTTGTGGATGTTAGGGCAATTTCTAATCGGGCGAAATCTACCCCCTGATTCAGGCAGTCAAGGGAATCAGGGGAATCAGGGAAACCAGGGCATATTTCCTGAAATGTCAGGATTTAAGCAACTTGCTGGGAAGAGGGAAGTGTTTGTTCCAAGATGAAGTTTAGCTTTTCGGCGATCGCGGACTGGGTTGTCACACCCACCAACCGATCCACCACCTGTCCATTCTGGAAGAACAACAGGGTCGGAATTGCCTCAACTCCGTATCTGGAAGCGGTTTCTGGATTCTCATCCACATTCAGCTTGCCAACCCTGACCCGTCCAGAAAATTCATCTGCAATCGCGTCAACCATCGGCCCGACTAATCGACAGGGTCCACACCAGGTAGCCCAGATATCCACCAGCACCGGGACAGCGCTGGCAAGAACCTGGTCTCTAAAGTTGTGGTCTGTCAGTTTCAGCGTGTTGGCATTCATAAGGGAACTCCTTTCATTTCTTGCCATTGAACCCAACCTCCCATTGGCAGATATGGGTGGTAACGACCAAAACTCTGCTGAAGGGAGTCGAGTCAATTTGGTAACCATACAAATTGTTTAACCCAAGTGGTTAAACAACCATTTAACTAAGATGATAATAGGTTAACTTAAAGATAGTCAAGTAGTTGTTTAACTATTTTATTGCCTTGCCAGCATGAGATAGTAGTAAGAGCTAGTCAGCTATTGCGATCGCCATGCCAGAATCGATGCCGTTACCTTTTTCCCTCAGCCAAGCCGACACAGAACAACGGGCAAAAATTTTTGCTGCCCTGTCTGACCCTACTCGCCTGAAGATAGTCGAAATGCTAGCGCACCAGAATGAGTTGAGCGGTTCAGAAATTGCTGGGCAGTTAGGAATCAGCCTTGCCCTCTTTTGCCACCACTCCAAAACCCTGGCAGAAGCGGGAGTTCTCCAGGTGCGGAAGGAAGGGCAAACCAAGTACAACTCCTTAAATCGGGAGCTGTTGAACGATTGTTTTGGCAGCTTAGGCTTGGGAGGGGGAGGGGTTGAAAGTTGAGAGTTTTGAGTTGAGAGTTTTGAGTTGAGAATTGAGAGTTTTGAGTTGAGAGTTTACCTTGTTCTCCAGGCTCAGCCTGGGAACACTGACTAAGAGGCTTTGCCTCTAGCACTGATAGAGGCAAAGCCTCCAGGGTTGCCATTCCAAGGCAAGGCATTGGAATGAGAGGGATGGATGATGGAAACGTGCGGTCACTCGTATGTTTCCGCTTATTTCAGTGCCATTGGGTTATGGCTAATCGGTTGTAGGTAATCGGGGGTTACTGGTTGGTTATTAGATTAAACCTCTGATCACTAAAAACTGCTAACTTGAAGCCTCTCCTCCCTACTCACTCCTCCCTTCTCCCTACTCACTCCTCACTTCCCTCCACCCCGACACCAGATCTTTCATCCGACTGCTAACGGCTAACCCTCTGTGCGGTAAAGTGACAGTATGTATGATGACGATGATCTGACTGTCCTTGATCTTGAGAGTGATCTGGAAAGCCCGCTAGATCACATGCAGCCTGTGGATGCCGAGTCGGAGGAGCCGAAGCCCGACCCGGAAGAGATGCTATTGCTGTTGCAGTCGCCTGAACCAAACCAGCGGATGCTGGCAGCACGGGCGTTTTGCGAACTCCAAGACGATCGCGCAGTGCCTCACCTGATCCGGCTCCTGACCGATTCGTGTCCTCTGGTGCGAGTGAGTGCTGCCTATGGCTTGGGGCGAAATCCCAGCCATGATGCGGTTGAATCCTTGATCAAGCAGTATGACGAGGATTTCAACGGTTATGTCCGAAAAGGGGTGGTGTGGGCATTGGGGAATTGCCGCGATCGCCGCGCTCAAGACACTCTAATGGATGCCCTTAAAACCGATATTTCTGCGGTTCGCCTGTGGGCGGCTAGTGCCCTGGCACAGATGGCTGCCGTGGGCTATGACGCTGTAATCGCTTCCATACCACCGTTGATTGAGGCGATGCGGCAAGACCCGGTTGCTGCTGTGCGTAGCAACTGTGCCTGGTCTGTGGGGCAGCTTTGCCGGGAACTCCCTTCCAACGTGGTTTATGGCACTGCCGTGGATGCTCTACTGGAAACCTTTGCAGAGGATAATGATCTGGGTGTGCGAGAAGACTCCCGCTCTGCCCTCCTGAAGCTGGGAGACCCACGCGGTTTACAGATCATTGAGGAGTTGGAACGAGAAGGCTTTTTGTAGAAACATCAATTTCATTCAGTGGGTAAAGGCTGATTGATCGACAAAAGCCCCAAAAGTCGATTACTTCGTTGGTTACCTTGCTGTTGAAATCAGGGTAGAAAGGTGAGTTTTTGCACTGAGTAGTGATTTAAAGTGGCTGTCAATCTTACTTTCTCAAAATTTAAGAATCAAGAATTTGATGCGATATCGGAACTGCTTTGCAATATCTTTGACACAACAAAAGCAGAGCTAGAATTACTCTACAAAGAAATAATTGACGATTTCGATAAAGATGGGTGGCCATCTCATTTTGTCAGTCGCAGTTTCTTCAAGAGCGAGTATAAAGAGTTTCAAAAGACATATGAAATACCCCCTGTAATTGCCGTACACTTGCCAAGTCTCTTTGACTTAGATAGTGGAATAGATGGTAAACCCACGATCATGATCCTTGGTCAAGATTCTAAAAGTGATCAAGCTTCTGAACAGATAAGACTTGGTACTCCCTATGGCTTGCATCATAAGGGTTCTCGTGAAATTCTCAGGCGCACTCCCCACCCTAGTGGCGCTGCCAATGGGACTTGGAAAAGGCTGATGAATCAATCTCCTACCTACGGAAATAAGCTTGCATACTGGAATGCTGAGATTTCAAAAGTACTACCTAAGAGTATTTGATGAATTTAGCTGAATATTAATGAGACAGTAAGTTGGTATTTTCATTGCTGAAAATCTTCTTAATCAGGTGATACCCATTAAGGCGCTACCCGCAAACCATGCCAGACCATAGCTTGGGTTGAAAATCCCGAAGGCAGGGTTGCGACGCTGGGATCATGTGGCTCAGACTATAGGCGGATCAGCGGGTAAAATTTCATCCTGATTTTATATTTACCTGTAATACTGCTCTTCAATCATTGTTCATACCAATTTAAACCGTGAACGCTGCACATAATCCCACCGCCTTCGGCATCTCCCTTTACCAAGGGGAGGTTGGGAGGGGTTACATCTGTCGCATTTTCAAATCAAATCGTTATCAGTTCTCAACTTGCACCGTTATCTCTGCTCCAGGAAATGGCCGATGGCTCTTACTCTCAAACGCTCTAATCTACTAACGAGAGATCGCGTTGCTGGAACGTGTCTTAGCTTACTGTTATTGGCAACTTCGGCTGAAGTATTGGCTCATGCAGGGCATGGTGATGAATTCCATCAAAATCAGTCAACTCAACCAGCAGGCGCGATCGCAGTAGACAGCACAACCGCAGAACGGATTGGGTTGAAAGTTGAGCCTGTCACTCGTCAATCTTTAGCATTTGGTGTGCAGGCAACTGGGCAAATTGAAGCCTCTCCTGGTCGCAGGGTCGAGGTAACAAATCCTGTTGGTGGAACGGTTGTCAAGCTACTTGTGGAGCCAGGAGATACGGTTAAAGTCGGACAACCTTTAGCAGTAATCACTAGCGGCGAACTAGCAGAACTGCGCGTTACAGCATTAGAAAATTCCGCAGAACGGCAGGGAGATGTGCAGCAAGCTAAAGCCAACTTGGGATTAGCTCAGCAAAATTACGATCGCCAGCAGAAAATAGCCCAGACTGCCATTGATCAGGCAAGAACCGAATTGAGAGTCGCTCAAGAGCAATATGACCGCGATCAGGAACTCGCCGAGCAAGGAGCCATTCCCAGACGGGAATTTTTAGAGTCAGAAGGGCGTTTGGCATCGGCGCGACAAGTAGTGACGAGGGCTGAAAGTCGGTTAGATGTGTTGGCAGCCCAAACCGAGGTGTCACGCACTCAAACTGCCCTTCAGGTGGCTCAATCTCGTGCCCAGCTCAGCTCAGGTACTTACCGAACCCGCTTGCAACAGTTAGGTGCAGAAGCGAATTCAGACGGCACAATCACCATTAAAGCTCCCATTGCGGGGACGATCGCCACTCGTGAAGTCACCCTTGGCCAGTCATCACAGGATGCAGGTGCGGTTTTGATGTCGATTGTGGACGATCGCACCGTCCTTGCCACCGCTAATATTTACGAAAAAGATTTGAACCAGGTTTCCCAGGGACAACGGGTACGGGTTACGATAGCGAGCCTGCCGAATCAAATCTTTGAAGGGCGAATCACCACGATTGGATCGGTCGTGGAAGGAGAAAGCCGGGTTGTACCTGTAAGGGCAGCGTTAGACAATCGAGATGGGGTACTCAAGCCAGGCATGTTTGCCGAATTAGAAGTACTCACGGCTCGCACCCCCCAACCTGTTGTTACGATTCCTCGGTCAGCCATCGTTGAGGCAAACGGTCAGCAGCTTGTTTTCGTTCAGAATGGCAGCCGCTTCCAACCTGTCGAGGTCGTACTGGGTCGGCAAGCGGGGAATTTAGTCGAAGTAAAAAGTGGATTATTTGAAGGCGATTGCCTCGTCACCCAACGGGCTAACCAGCTCTATGCCCAATCGCTACGGGGCGGGTCTGCGAAGGAGGAATCAGAACCCGCTGAAGTAACAGAAGCTCCTGTCACCAGGGGCAGCTTGCCCTGGTGGGTTGTGATTCCCGGAGGTGGGGCACTGGTGATCGGGACTTTTGCCGCAGGGGTGTTCTGGTCAAATCGGCAGCATCAGAAGCGAATCGTACCAGCTACGGGAGGATTAGCCCCTGGAGACCATTCTTACAACGGGCATCACGCTGCTATATCGTCTCTGGGCGAACCTGGCGTTTACAAACCAGAGGTTCACTCACAAGATGCAGCGACTAAAGATTGATAGTTATGCTTAACACAATTTTGAAATGGTCGATCGTCCAACGGTGGCTGGTGGTGATTGGAGCAGTGATCGTCACTGTTTTGGGCATCTACAACCTCACCCAAATGCCACTGGATGTGTTTCCTGACTTTGCACCACCCCAAGTTGAAATTCAAACAGAAGCACCGGGACTGGCACCTGAAGAAGTAGAGGCGTTGATTACCTTGCCGATCGAGAGTGCGGTGAATGGTACTCCAGGAGTGGAAACGGTGCGATCGTCCTCTGGGGTCAGTATCTCAGTGGTGAAGGTGATCTTCAATTGGGGCACGGATGTTTATCGCGCCAGGCAACTGGTGGCAGAACGGCTCCAGCAAGTGCAGGAAAAGCTGCCAGAGGGCGTAGGAACGCCGCAAATTTCTCCCGTTTCTTCTCCCATTGGAACGGTATTAATGTATGCCTTCACCGCAGAAACAACGCCGTTGATGGAGGTGCGAAGCTTAGTGGATCGAGCTGTCACCAATCGGTTGCTGGCGGTTCCAGGGGTGTCTCAGGTGATTGCCTATGGTGGTGATGTACGGCAATACCAGGTCTTAGTCATTCCGGCGAAGCTGGCTGCCTTCAACGTATCACTGCAAGAGGTGACGGAAGCCGCAGAAGCTGCCAATGTCAATGCGGCTGGAGGTTTTCTGACAACTTCAGATCAGGAAATGATCATTCGAGGCGTGGGACGACTGGAATCGATCGATCAACTGGGGGCATCGGTTGTAACGGCTCGCGATGGCAAGCCAGTCCTGCTGCGCGATGTTGCCCAAGTCAAAGTAGGAGCAGCTCTCAAGCGAGGAGATGGCAGCTTTAACGGTCAACCCGCCATTATTGTGGTGGTGAATAAGCAGCCCATGAATGACACGCCGACGGTGACACGGGCGATCGATCGGGCAATGGTAGAGGTGAAAGCCGGACTGCCTGAAGATGTAACGGTGACAGAAACATTCCGCCAGGACAACTTCATTGAAGCCTCGATCGAAAATGTTATCAGCTCATTGCGCGACGGCACGATTATTGTTGCAGTGATTCTACTGCTGTTCTTAATGAATTGGCGCACGGCTGTGATTACCCTCAGTGCCATTCCTCTGTCCATTCTGGTGGGAATGTTGATTTTGAATGCCTTTGGGCAGGGCATCAACACCATGACTCTGGGTGGATTGGCAGTGGCAATCGGCTCGGTGGTAGACGATTCCATTGTGGATATGGAAAATGCCTATCGAGGATTGCGAAAGAATCAGTTAGCAGGGACTCCAGAACATCCGTTTAAGGTGGTTTATGACACCTCTGTAGAAGTGCGTGTCAGCGTTATTTTTTCAACTGTGATTATTGCGGTAGTTTTTGCGCCGATTTTCAGCCTTACAGGAGTAGAGGGGCGAATTTTTGCACCGATGGGCGTTGCCTACCTGGTGTCTATCTTTGCCTCTACCTTTGTGGCAATGACCCTCTCACCCGCGCTGTGTGCCATCCTACTAGCCAATCATCCCCTTCCCAGTGATGAAACCTGGGTGGCAGCCTTTTCTCAGCGGATCTACCGACCTGCCCTTACTTTTGCGATGCGGCGCGCCAAAATTGTGCTGATGATGGCGGTTGCGTCGTTGGTTGCGTCTCTGGTTGTGTTTTCCAGTTTGGGACGAGTATTTTTACCTGAATTTCAAGAGCCTTCTCTAGTTAATGCCATGGTGCTATATCCCGGCGTTTCTTTAGAGGCAACCAACCAATCTGGGCTGGCGATGCAAGCAGCGCTCAAGGATGATCCACGCTTTGCCACCGTGCAATTACGAGCGGGACGTGCCCCTGGAGATGCGGATGCAGGCGGGGTGAACCTGGGGCACTTAGATGTGGAATTGAGTCGTGAGGGCTTAAAAAACCGCGAAGCCTCATTGGAAAAGATTCGTGAGGAATTTGCTCGGATTCCAGGGGTTGCGCCCAGTGTAGGTGGTTTTATTACTCACCGGATGGATGAGGTGTTATCGGGTGTGCGAGGTGCGATCGCCATCAAAATCTTTGGACCCGATCTCAATGAACTCCGCAACCTTGGCAGCGAGGTCGAAACCGCGATTCGGGATGTAGATGGCTTAGTTGATTTGCAACTGGAGCCGCAAGTTCCCATTCGGCAGGTGCAGATCCAGTTCGATCGCTCAGCAGCAGCTCGTTATGGTCTAACGGTGGGGAAAATTTCTGAGATTGTTGAAACGGCACTTAACGGTCGCGTTGTCTCTCAAGTTCTAGAACAACAGCAATTATTTGACCTGCTAGTGTGGCTGGAGGAAAGTTCTCGAAGCAGCCTGGATACGATTCGCAACCTGCTGATTGACACCCCCACTGGACAGAAAATTCCCCTGGCTCAAGTTGCCCAGATTGATTACGGAACAGGACCCAACACGATCAACCGTGAGAATGTGTCTCGTTTAATTGTGGTGTCTGCCAATGTAGCTGGACGAGATTTAGGGTCTGTGGTTGAAGAAATCCAGTCTAGGGCAAGGGAAACGGTGCAACTGCCTGCTGGGTACTTTATCCAATACGGTGGACAGTTTGAGTCAGAACAGCGGGCAAGCCAGAATTTGCTGGTGTTTGGCGGGTTGGCAATTGTTGTGATTTCCATCCTCATGTACTTCGCTGTTAAGTCTGTTGCCGGGGTTTTAATGATCATGATCAATCTGCCCCTTGCTTTAGTAGGCGGTATCTTTTCAATTGCATTAGGTGGTGGGATTGTTTCGGTTGCCTCACTGGTCGGCTTTATCACCCTGTTTGGCATCGCTACCCGTAACGGTTTGCTGTTAGTGGACAGCTACAACAACAAACTGGCACAGGGAATGCCACTCCAAGCGGTAATTGTTGACGGCTCAATGGAACGACTGGTAGCCATTCTGATGACAGCACTGACCTCGGCATTGGGTATGGTTCCCCTCATCATTGGGACTGGAGCCGGAAAAGAAATTTTACAACCGTTGGCGATCGTAGTGCTGGGAGGATTGTTTACGTCTACGGCTCTCACACTGTTAGTTTTGCCTGCCCTCTACTCGCTGTTTGGGCGATATCTAATTCCCAAAGAAGTGGCAACATCCGTTCAAACTGATGTCTTTCAGGATTCTGTTCCTGACAAAGTTCCGATCGCGTAAATTCAATTTCATTTTTTCATTTTCTACAGCAGGTTAAACCGATGAAATTCAATCAATCCTTTGCCATCGTTGTTGCCAGTCTAGGGCTGTTGTTAGGAGCCTGTGCTAGCGGAGGCGATCAAACCGCAACTTCAAAGCCTGCGGCAAGTCCCTCTGTCGCCAGTTCTCCCGTCACTGAATCTGCGGCTGCCTCCCCGGCAACGGATCATTCTGCACCAAAGCAGGGGGGACAGGTGGTTGAAACAGGGGCTTATCATCTGGAGTTCGTGGCTTTACCCGAAGCCAGTGGCACCCACTTAGATTTGTTTCTCCAAACGGGTGATTCGCATGAAACAGTGGAAGGGGCAATCGTTAAAGGTCAGATTCAGCTACCGGATGGTTCTCAGCAGAACGTTAATTTTGAATATGATGCCGAGGGAAAACATTACGCGGCGATGTTGCCAGCAAAGGCTTCTGGAGAATATAAAGTTGTAATCTTAACGGATATCAAGGGTGAAAAGGTGAATGCACGGTTCAGTTTTACCCAGTAGATAACTTAACGCTAATGAGGGTTTTGTTGGTTGAAGATGAACCCGATCTGGGTGCAGCGTTGGAGCGATCGCTTAAACGCGAGAAATATGTCGTGGATTGGGTGAAGGATGGCACAGAAGCGTGGCAATTCCTGGAGAACGGCTGGAATCAGTACACGGTTGCCATCTTTGACTGGTTATTGCCAGGGTTATCAGGGATTGAATTGTGCCAACGGCTTCGGGCAAATAAAAGTCCTCTGCCTGTCTTAGTGTTAACGGCAAGAGATCGGATAGAAGATCGCGTGATTGGACTGGACGCTGGAGCCGATGACTACTTAGTTAAGCCGTTTGGCATGACAGAGTTATTGGCACGACTGCGGGCATTGCAACGACGATCGCTACAAATTCAACCACCCCAACTTCAAGTTGACAACCTCTTACTCGATTACGCCACGTCAACGGTTTCAATTTCCACAAACACAGGAGAATTACAGAATATTCCCCTCACTGCCAAAGAATTTCAATTACTGGAATACTTTATGCAGCACCCCAATCAAATTCTCTCTCGTAACCAAATCATCGGTCGTATCTGGCGGACAGAAGCAGATTTCAACAGTAATGTAGTTGCGGCTCAAATGCGTCTGTTGCGGCGAAAGCTGACAGAGTATGGCTACAATCATCTCATTGAAACCGTTTACGGCATGGGCTACAAACTCAATACTCATGCAACATAAACCATGAAGCATAGTCAGGTTTTTCATATTACTCGACTGCGCCTGGCGGGGCTATACGCCGGAACGATGGGAGTTATTCTCACACTCTGTGCGGTAGTGTTTTATGAAGCAATGACCCATAGCTATGTCTCCGAGTTAAACCACCGGATCGAGTCGGTGGCTGGAACGCTACATGATGGGCTAGAAGCCTCCCTGCAAGAACCGGGCAGGTTAGAACCTATTGTAAAGAAATTTATTTCATCCCTTTGTGTGGTTGGAACAACCTGTTCGTATAACTCCACAGCCTTACACTACCTGGGTGTTTTTCAAGAAAATGGCTATTACATTCGCTTCATCAGCCTATCTGGACACTTGATAGCGGATGGGGGGCAGGTTCCAACCAATTTACCAATTCAGATTGAAACTGAAACCTGGCAAACACTGGAAGCATCCGATGGTAACCGTTATCGGCAACTCTCCCTCATGCTTAAAACTATAAATCATGCTCCTTGGGGATATATGCAGGTGGGGCGATCGCTCTCTGACATTGATGGACATATGGTTTGGGTTCGATTGATTCTGCTGATTGGTTTGCCCAGTGCCATGTTTCTTGTGGTTGTTGCCAGTTGGTGGCTTGCTGGACAAGCGATGCAACCCGTCTATCGGTCTTACCGGCAAATGCAACAATTTACTGCCGATGCTGCCCATGAACTCCGAACGCCGTTAGCGGCAATCCAAGCAAATTTGGAATCAACCCTTGTCCCAGAGGCAACGGATACCGATGCTTGGGATACGCTGCGTACAGTCGAACGCCAAACCAACCGCTTATCCAGGCTGGTTCATGATCTGTTGCTCCTCTCCCGCATGGATCTACAGAGATTTCCTGCTAAGCAGGAGCCTTGTAATCTCAATGATTTAGTGAATGATTTGGTTGAAGAGTTTTCTGCACTCGCCCTGGCTTCTAACATCTCACTCACCGCAGACATTCAGACAGACACAGCGATTATGGTACTTGGCAGCGAGGAGCAACTCTATCGCCTGGTTGCTAATCTGATCACGAATGCCATTCAATATACTCCCGCTGGTGGCAAGGTTATCGTTCATCTGAAGCGAGACGATCACCGCACAGTGATTCAGGTTCAAGATACGGGAATCGGTATTCCATCCCAAGAGCAAGCACGTATCTTCGATCGCTTCTACCGCGTCAATAGCGATCGCTCGCGTCATACAGGAGGATCTGGCTTGGGTTTAGCGATTGCCCAAGCGATCGTACAGTCCCACCAAGGAATGATTCAAGTGCAGAGTGAGCCAAGTCAGGGAAGTATTTTTAGTATTTATTGGCCCTTGAAGAGCAATTCTAAAATAGGTTCACTTTTTACTGACTGACCCTTCTTCTTTTGTAGAAATCACCTGAGTCATCGTCAAAGTAGTCAATCCAGCTAAATATCAATCAAATTCTCTTACAATCAAATAGAATGGTTGCTCTTAACTCATAACCATCATCCTTGTACTCATCGGTAGCTGCATTATACGGTGAGACTTGCAAAGGTTGGAGACCAGCAAGTTCTATCGCTAGATAGGAAGTTTTCTATGGAAACCGTGCTCATTTCGCTCCTACCCTATATCATCGGCAGTGCTGTCGTGCCTTTGCAAATAATTATTGGCTTGTTGCTCCTGAAAAGCCCTCAGCAGGGACTGTTCAAGGCTGTAGCTTATGTCACTGGAATGACCATCACACGTCTGTTGCAGGGATTAGTTTTCAGTTTGATCCTGTCCGGGTCTACGGCAGTGACTGAGGGAGGTACCAGTAAGAATCCGGTGATCTCAACGTTGCTCCTGGTGCTTGGCATTCTCTTACTGATTGTCGCCTACAAAAAATGGCGCGGGGAGGATGATCCGGATGATCTACCGCCCAAAGGGTTAACCATGATTGACAGCTTAACTCCGCTGAAGGCTTTTGGGGTTGGACTCGGACTACCATTGATTGCAGTGAAGTTATGGGTTTTTACCCTCAGCGCCCTGGCTACGATCGCAGCAGCGCAATTGGGTCAGCCATCTAGCATGATCGCCTACTTACTCTTCATTTTGCTGGCTGAGTCCTTGCTGCTGTTGCCGATCTTGACTCGTATCCTCATGCCCGAACGCTCGAAATTTTTACTCACTAAGCTTTCAGCCTGGTTAACCAGAAATAGCCGTCCAATTAGCATTGTTGTTTCGTTGGTTTTTGGGCTGTTTTTCTTGCACTCTGGGATCAGTGGGTTACTCGTCGCACCAGTTTACCGTTAGCCTTCTGTTGCACAAGCACTTTTGAAGGCGTTGCTGCTTTTGGTTATGAATTAGAAGTTGTATGAATTGAAACTTTGTTCCAATTCATACGGCTATTCAGCATCACCCTTTTGAAATGCAATTGCAGATAACTTATAAATGGCTAACTTCCCATTGCCTGACCTGCCAACCAGCCCGTTGTCCAGGCGCTCTGGAAGTTGAAGCCGCCAGTAACACCATCAATGTCGAGGATTTCGCCTGCCAGGTACAGCCCAGGGCATAGGCGGCTTTCCATCGTCTTAAAATCTACTTGCTTCAGGCTCACACCACCGCAGGTGACAAACTCTTCTTTGAAAACCCCTTTGCCGGTGATGGAGTACTGGCCACGGGTGAGTTCCTGAATCAGGGCATTGATGGTCTTGTTAGAGAGTTCTGCCCAGCGATCGCCCTCTTTGACTCCAATATGAGCTGTTAACCGCTCCCAAAGGCGACGGGGGATGGGAACGGGGCAGTTTGCTGCAACCGTTCGCTGTGGTAACTGGGACTTGACTTTCAGTAAATCCCGCCGCAGGGTTTCTGGGTTGTACTGGGGAAGCCAGTTAATGAATAGCTCTGCCCGATAGTGTTGGTTATACAGTTCTCTGGCTCCCCAGGCAGAAAGCTTTAACACAGCGGGACCACTCAGCCCCCAATGGGTAATCAGCAGAGGTCCAGTTTGCTCAAACCGGGTCTTTTCCCCCACCTGTAGACGCAAATCAGCAACGTTGACGGACACCCCCGCCAGATCACGTAATCGTGCATCAGAGATGGTGAAGGTAAACAGGGAAGGCACCGGAGGTTCAATCTGGTGTCCCAGCGAGCGGGCGATCGCATACCCCGCCGGACTGCTCCCCGTCGCCAGCAACACCCGATCTGCCTCAAACTCTTCTCCAGATTTCAACTGCACCTGAAACCCTTCTGTCTGACGCACTACTGACTTCACCGCCGCCCCTGCCCACAGTTTGACTCGGTTTTCCTTAACGGCTTGGAGCAAGCACTCCATAATCGTTGCCGAGTCATCGGTGACTGGAAACATGCGTCCATCCGTCTCAGTCTTTAACCTCACCCCCCGCGACTCAAACCAGGCAACCGTATCCCGCGCCTGAAAGCGGGTAAACGCTCCCCGTAGAGCCTTGCCACCACGGGGGTAATGTTGCACCAGCAGGGCAGGGTCAAAGCAGGCATGGGTCACATTACAGCGCCCTCCACCAGAGATCCGCACCTTCGACAAGGGTTGGCGGAGAAGCTTCCAGTAAGGTAACTCTGGTGTGGGGATGGCTCTCAGCACAGGCGATCGCGGCAAAGAATCCAGCCGCTCCCCCACCGATGACAACAACATTTAGGGATTGATTAGGCAACAGAGAATTAGGGGATAGGAGGAGGGAGGGGGTGAGTTGAGAGTTGAGAGTTAGAGGGTGGGTAATGGGTAATGGGTAATCGGAGGTGAATGGTTGGTTGTGAGATTGACCTTCTAATCACCAACAACATAATGCGATGGGCGACTTTGCTGAAATGCCTGCAAGAACTGCCCACCCTTTGGCAGGCAAGCTACACCCTAGCCCTTTCGAGGGGACAGCAAATGTCTGAAAGCCCTTCTCATCGGGGAGAAGGGTGGGGATGAGGGCAAATGAGTTGCACATCCTGTAACTAACAACCAACTACGTTAACTTGACCACCTGACACCTGACACCTCACACCTCTTCTGGCTCAAAGTCCTCCTTTGTGGCTCCGCAAACGGGGCAGACCCAGTCTGCGGGGATGTCTTCAAATGCAGTGCCGGGTTCAATTCCGCTGTCTGGGTCGCCCTCTTCTGGATCATAGACATATCCACAAACGGTACAAATGTAACGCATGTTTAGTAAACTCCTGGATCACCGATGTCTAAACAAACTCACTTTCCGGTAAGTAACCATAGCACATGGCAACAGGAGAGTTTTCTCGCCCATTCATGGCACATTCTTTACGCCCACAGTGGGTACAGTCCGATCGCGTTGGTAGCACCAGTTCTACTGCCGGATACACGCTGATGTTCTGACTAATGCATCCCCGTGCCTCCATTTCAGAAATAGTATTGCAAATCAGCACTGCCTGCCGAATCCCCAATGCCTCGCGCTGGTAGTTAATTTGCTTCAACGTTTCACCAAAGCCCTGACCATCCAGTTTAACCACGACTAAAACGCTTTGAGCCAGACAGGTAAAGCAGGTCGGTTTGTCTTGCTCAAAAAAGTCTTTGTACTGGAGGGTAAGGGTGCCATCGGGATAATGCAGAGTACGCATGTGGCGGAGGAATGGAATGGTGAAGTGACCATTGGCATCGATCGTATACCACCATGACTTGTACCAGGCATCGTGGGGCAACCGCAGAATATCTTCCACTTGTTTGGGGACAAAGCCCGACTCTGCCAGGAGGGAAACCGTAGGTGCTAAGGCTAGATTTTGCCCCAGCGTTTGCATTTCTGATTCATGGCGGGTTAGCTTTGCCAGTTCCCGGCTATCACGCGCCCAACCGCTTGGGGTCGATCGCAATTCGACTGGCTGCTGGGAATCTGCCAGCACACATTTGACTGCCTCAAACTGTAAAACGCCATCGGCTGCTTGCTGGTGATTGGTCGGCACTCCAATTTCCGTCGAAATTGTCCGAATATGGTTCGCGTCTACGATGGGGGGAATGCAGTCTGCCAACAGTGATTTCAGCATGGGGGCATCTGCGATCGCCAGGGCAATCTGCACCTGGTCACGAAAGTCCCCTACTTTCACCGAATCAGCCAATGGGTAAAACAGCGGATTGTTCGGCATCACAAACGTCCCGTAAGTAGCTGTAGGCTTTTAAACCAACCCTTGCGCCTTGCAGATCATTGTGGCAGCAGATAACAATTCCTTCTACTTAGGAAGCACTTCTCTTAATAAATTGGAACAGGTGGCTTACCCATGCTGATGCGCCATCTCGGTTAAAATCCGTTGAGAACTCTGTTCTGGGCTGTCTCCGGTGGGACGGCGCTGGACATAGCGACCGTCGGGCTGTAAGTCCCATGCCTGTCGGTTGTCTGCCAGCATGATGCCGAGAATTTCCTCGAGATCTTTGGCGATCGCTTTGTCCTCAATCGGTACTACCGCTTCGACCCGCCGATCTAGGTTGCGCGGCATCCAGTCAGCACTGCCGATGAAGACTTCTTCCTCGCCCTGGTTATGAAAGTAGAAGATGCGCGAATGCTCTAGGAAGCGTCCAACGATGCTGACGACGCGAATGTTATCGCTAACGCCCGGTAGCTGCGGACGTAAACAACACATACCGCGCACAATCAGGTCAATTTGCACCCCTGCCTGGGATGCCTGATAAAGGGTGGTAATGATGGCAGGGTCAATCAGGGAATTCATTTTGGCAACGATGCGGGCGTGGTGTCCTTCCTGGGCGTGGGTAATCTCACGCCGAATCAGGGCAAGCATGCGATCGCGTAAACTGACCGGGGCGACCAGCAAGCGGCGATAGGACTGCTGGCGAGAGTAGCCGGTCAAATAGTTGAACAAATCTGTCAGATCTGCCCCTAGCTCCTCACGACAGCTTAACAACCCCACATCTGTATAGAGACGAGCCGTTTTGGGGTTGTAGTTGCCGGTGCCCACATGGACATAGCGTCGAATGCGTCCGTCTTCTCGTCGTACTACCAACACCACCTTCGTGTGGGTCTTTAAGCCGACCAGACCGTAGACCACATGGACACCCACACTCTCCAGTTTGCGTGCCCAGTTAATATTATTTTCCTCATCAAACCGGGCTTTCAACTCGACCAGAGTAGACACCTGCTTGCCATTTTCTGCCGCTGCAATCAGCGCATTGACAATGGGTGAATCGCCAGAGGTGCGATAAAGGGTCATTTTAATTGCCAGCACATCGGGGTCATAGGCTGCCTGGGTAATAAACCGCTGCACTGTGCTGGAAAAGGAGTGATAGGGATGGTGCACCATCACATCATGCTTGCGGAGAACCGCAAAAAAGTCCTCTTCCAGCTCAATCGGACCATCCTCACTACTAAAATCCCCTCCTTTGCGCAACCGCGAGGGCACTGTCGAAGTCCTGACCGGGTCACGCAGTTCAGGTAGCGGCAGGTCAGTCAAGGCAAACAGGTCGCGCAGGCAAAGAATTCCTTCTGCTTCATAGACATCGTTTTCGCTTAAATCCATCTCCTGACGCAGCATTTCCCGCACTACTTCGGGGGTAGAAGTGTGGACTTCTAAGCGCACGATGGAACCACCAAAGCGCCGTTTGCGTAACTCCTGTTCGATCGCCAGCAGCAAATCATCTGCCTCATCTTCTTCCAGTTCCAGGTCCGTATCGCGGGTAATGCGGAACGGATAGTATTCCTGGATGTTCATACCCGGAAAGAGGGACTCCAGGTTGTGGGCAATCACCTGCTCCAGGGGAACTGCCGTCCAGATGGCGGGCACATCCTTCTGCTGAACCCGTAACTCCTCCGGCAACGGCAAAAAACGGGGTAAAATGTTGGGCGCTTTTACCCTGGCATAGAGGTCTTCGCCGGTCACGGGATCTTTAATCACTACTGCCAGATTGACGCTGAGGTTGGAAATGTAGGGAAAGGGATGCCCAGGATCGATCGCCAGTGGTGTCAGCACTGGAAAAATTTGCTCCTCAAAGTAACTTTGCAGGTAGGTGCGTTGCTCCTGATTCAGATCGATATAGTCCAGTAAATGAATGCCCTGGGCTGCCAGAAGTGGACGTAGCGCCTGCTCAAAGTGTTGGTGCTGCTTCATCACCATCGGACGCAAGCGCTGCCCAATCAGGTCAAGCTGTTCCTGGGGTGACTTCCCATCTGGGGTTAATTTCGTCACCTGGGCTTCTACCTGTTGTTTTAATGCCGCCACCCGCACCATGAAAAACTCATCCAGGTTGGCACTAAAAATTGCCAGAAACTTGAGTCGCTCCAGCAATGGCGTGCGGGGGTCAAAGGCTTCATGCAGCACCCGGTTATTAAACTCCAGCCAACTGGCTTCGCGGTTGAAGTAGTACTGGGGATCCGCCAGATTAATCTCAGTCGTCGGTGGTTTTTTACGGCGGGCCATGCCTAAAACACCTCATCTTCGATACCAACCCACCATTCGCCCAGGTTCATCAAGTCCTTGTGAAGGTCTTCTAATTGTTGCAGGTACTCAGCTTCCGGCATATCATCCTTGCCCTCCTGCAATTTCTTGACACGAAGCTGCACCAACAGCCACGGCTTGGAAATACTATTCGTTGCTTCGATGTAACGGGCGAGTTGGTCGCTGTTCATTAAGAGTGAGGGGTAAGAAGGTGGGTCTCGGGAGTTGAGCGTTGAGGGTTGAGAGTTGAGGGTTGAGAGGTGATGGTTGAGAGTTGTGAAGGTAATCGGTAGGGGGACTCCTTTGTTTGTTATCTGTAAATACAAAATGAACAATTACAAATGAAATTTACGAAGGACGAATGATGAACTTAAAGTGACCAAACACTAATGACACCCGTCTACCCACCAACAACTCCACCCATGTACCCAATCTTAGTACTAGAGAGTATTGATAAATTCACGGTTTTAGTGGGATTGGATCTTGACTAATGTGATAACGGAAAATATTAGAATTGATTCTCTGTCATAGTCATCAAGTAAATAAGTGACTAAATCTCAAGCGGTCTCTCATTGAATCAACTTATCTAATTTTAAT